>CAZZGG010000060.1:12890-15795 GCA_964654125.1 uncultured Oscillospiraceae bacterium | reverse complement strand
TTCTACGCAAGGTCTGAGTTTTTCGGATGGGGGTGGTGTAAATTACGAATTGCAGTAAGCAAAAAATACAGTGGCACTTGTTTGGCCAGCATAGTATAATATAGTGCACAATGCCTGCTGGACTTTAACATTAAGTGAAAGAGCGGCAATGGCAACCGTAGAAAGGGGTTTTTAATATATGAAGATTCATCCCGCTGACAAGATAACCAATCTTGTTCTCCTGGGACATGGCGGTTCAGGGAAAACTGTTTTTGCTGAGGCCGTGCTGTACAATGCCAAGGTCATTGACAGGATGGGCAAGAGCACAGATGGCAATCTGGTCATGGACTTTGATCCGGAAGAAATCCGCCGCCAGGTCTCTTTGAACACTTCAGTAGCCAGCTGTGACTGGCAAGGCCACAGGATCAACCTGATTGACACACCAGGAGATTTTGATTTTGTTGGTGAAGTCATGCAAGGTGTTCAGGTCGCCGATGCTGGTTTGGTTATGATAAGTGCCAAGGACGGGATGTCAGTTGGTGCTGCCAAGGCAGTTAAACTCTGTAATGGCAAAAAACTGCCCTTTGCTTTTATGATTAACCGGATGGATGAGGCCAATGCCAACTTTGACAAAGCTCTGGCCAGCCTGCAAGAAGCAGTCGGGCAATCGGTTGTACCGCTGACCTTACCAATACTGGAAAATGGTCAAATGACCGGCCTTGTTGATATCTTGGACGGGCAGGCCTATGCTGTTGATCCAGTAGCTGGCGCTAGAAAAAAGATTGATTTGCCGGAAGATCTCAAAGAACAGATGGAAAGCTACAGCGAGGCTTTGCATGAGCTGGTAGCTGAGACCGATGAAGAGCTGATGGAAAAATACTTTAGTGGTGAACCTTTTACTGCTGATGAGATCAGCCAGGGTATCCACACAGCAATCCTGGATGGTTCTTTCCATCCTGTTTTAGTTGGTTCTGGTTTTTCCAACTGGGGTGTCACCCCGACAGTTGATCTCCTGATCCGCTACTTCCCCAATGCTGCCGCCAAAGCACCCGCGCAAGCTAAAACCGGTAACGGTGATGAGTTGGAATTACCCGTCTTGGCTGATGGGCCACTGGCTGCTTTTGTCTTCAAGACCATCGCAGACCCCTTTGTTGGCCGCATCTCCATGTTTAAGGTCTGTTCCGGTGTATTTAGGGCCAATAGCACTGTTTATAATCCCGGCCAGGAAAAAGACGAAAGAATCAGTTCTGTTTTCAGCATGATCGGCAAAAAGCAAAAATCAGTTGATGAAGTTGGTGCCGGCGATATCGGTGCTGTGACAAAGCTTTTGCTGACAGTGACCAATGACACGCTTTGCGAAAAGACAAATATCATTAAGTTACCCCAGATTAAATTCCCGGTCCCCTGCCTGTCAATGGGTATAGTGCCTGTAGTCAAAGGCGAAGAGGATAAGATCATGGCCGGCCTGAACAGGCTAAGAGATGAAGATCCTGTTTTCAGTGTGCGCAATGATCCGGAAACACGCCAGCTGGTCATATCCGGTTTAGGGGAACAGCAGATTGATGTATTGCGCAGCAAGCTCAAGGTTAAATACAATGTTGAAGCTGAGCTGGAAGAAGCACGTGTGCCCTATCGGGAAACCATCCGGAAAAAGGTCCGGGTCCAGGGCCGTCACAAAAAGCAAACCGGCGGGCACGGACAATATGGTGATGTCTGGGTTGAGTTTGAGCCTGGTGAAGAAGAAGGCCTGACCTTCGAAGAGAAGATCTTCGGTGGATCAGTCCCGAAATCCTTCCATCCGGCAGTGGAAAAGGGTCTGCAGGAAGCGATCAGTGAAGGGCCCCTGGCCGGCTACCCGGTGGTCAATCTCAAGGCGGTCCTCGTTGATGGTTCCTACCATGATGTTGACTCTTCGGAGATGGCTTTTAAAATAGCAGCCCGTCTGGCTTACAGAGCCGGTTTGCCCCAGGCTTCCCCGGTTTTGCTTGAGCCGATCAGCTCAGTGGAGATCCATATCCCGGATGATTATCTGGGCGATATCATGGGTGACCTCAATAAGCGCCGCGGCCGGATCATGGGCATAAACCCTGAAGATGATGAACAGGTTGTACAGGCTGAAGTACCGACAGCCGAAATGGGCAAGTATGCCTCTGACCTCAAGTCAATGACCCAGGGCCGGGGTTGGTATACGATTGAATTTGCCCGCTACGAGCAGGCTCCGCAGGTGGTGGCGGACAAAGTCATCGCTGATGCCAAGGCCAGGCAGGAAGAAGAACAGTAAAAAAAAAAGACCGGCAGTATCAGTAACTGCCGGTCTTTTTCCTTAGACTATCAAGGATGAAAAAACATTAACTGCAAGGGTGGCGTCACCCCTGTTTTTTCATCAAATTCCATGATCAGGATATCTGCCATATATTTGTTCCAACGCTCAACAACAGGACTTTCCGCCTGTACGCGGGCAGCTTGGTCCAGATCATCACATTCATAATAACCAAAAAGCATATCCTTATACAGCCAGATCGTGTAGTTTGTAATTCCAGCCAGATTGAGCACTTCAGTCATTTCTGGCCAGATCTCATCATGTCTTTTTTTGTATTCTGCTTCGCTGCCGGGTTTTAGCCTGGCTTGCCAGGCAAAACATTTTTCTTTTTTTTCTGTGAAAGATAATTTCTCCATTTTTCCACCTTTCTAGTCAAAGCTTTCTTTTAACTGCTCTGCAGCCAAGTACAGACGGGAAACAACATCCTTGCGAATGCGCTGGCTGCTGGGTATGCGGCTGATAAAGTTTTCCAGGTAAAGTCCTAATGAATGCAGGCTGTTAGCCTCGTGCAAGGCAATAATGAAAGGGTCTTTGCTTGATTTGGCAGCAAAATGTGCTGCCTGGTTACTGTAATAACTGAGGTTAAAGGCCAGGGACTGGTGGCTG
>CAZZGG010000060.1:0-12790 GCA_964654125.1 uncultured Oscillospiraceae bacterium | reverse complement strand
GTGGTGTCAGGCTGCTGGCGTACATTGTATTGCGTGACAGAGGTCAGGTAGGCTGTGGCTGATGTGGCCAGTGCCTGGATATTGTGGGGTGTGTAAATGGAAAAGAAAGGCTGACAGCCACGCAGGACAGATTCATAAACTGTTGTGTAATGGTCAATTATTGCTGCTTCACGCGACAAAATAGTCAGTCCCTGTGTTTGCGGATCCTGGGTTGACTGAGAGAGGCAAACCAGCTTACCACGCACGATGAAAATCGTCTGGTTGATAATTGGATCAACATAGCGGGGCATATAAAATGAATCGACCTGGCCGGACAGATGCAGAGGTAACCAATATTCAAAGACATTATTTATTTCATCAGTGCGTCTGTTGACGATGTGGATGATCGTGATCTTATGGCCTTGGCGGATCACCTGCTGCAGCAGATCGGCCCAGATGCTCAGGAAGCTCCGATCACTGACCAGCCATTGCATACTTTCTTCGCTGATCAGGAGTAGTTCAACTGGCCGGGATTGGTCTAAAACTTCCATGAGTAGATTAATAATAGCCTGACGTTTGCCGGCCAGGCCGGTGTAAAACTCAACTTTTAGCTGGTTGGTCTGCTGTGAGCTGAAAGAATAACGGTTGTTTAGCTGATTTGACCTGGCTACTTGTCCGCTTGTGTGAGGAGTATTGCCTTTTTCCAGCCAGTTACTGATCGAACTAATCAGCTTTTCCGGTTTGCCAACCAGGCTTGGCCCGCTATCCGGACTTAAATGAGCTGGCAGCTGGTAGCCGGGCTGGATTAGCCAGTCCGCCAGGAGATGGATTTTTTCTTCCTCAGTCAGGCTGGCTGAGTCAGTCTGTAAGCTGGTCAGCAGCTTATTGAGATAGTGTTTTTGGTAAGGATATGCCTGAACCTGAACAAAGAATGTTGCCAGCACAGCCAGATGGCGGGAGTCAGATTTTAAACTGCGGTCACCGGTCTTCCAGCGGCTGATCAAAGATGCATCAACGTTGATGGCCCTGGCAAGCTTGCTGTTGCTGATCTTGAATACTTGTGTCAATAGACTTAATTTATTGGCAAAATCCATAATCAACTGAGTAAAATCCTGTCTGCTCAAGGCCTTATTCTTGCAGTCATTATGCCGGAACCCACCGAAGTTTGTCAATGACTTTTCATGACAAAGCAGGCTGGTGTCGCCTTATTGCTCAAGTCATGACAAATAAATGACAAGGCGGCTGATAAAGCTGGGTTTTAAGAGCTTGAGAATTCTTATACAATCTGCTATTATTGGCATACCATAGGGGTCAGGCTGCTTCTTCCAGCCGCCTGGTATTGCGCTAATACCGCAAATAATAAGGAGACTCACCATAGTGGAAGATGGCAGTTGTATAAGCTTTATTTTGACGGCTCTAGCCCAGCCGTCGGCTTCGAGTGCGTCGATTTTTCTGAATTTACTGGTTTTATTCCTGCTTATTCTAATTAATGCATTTTTCACTGCTGCAGAGATAGCAGTGATAACATTAAATGACAATAAAATCCGGCGTCTGGCCGAAGAAGGGGACAAGGTTGCCCGTAAACTGGTTCAGTTTATTAATGAACCGGCCGGCTTTTTAGCCACCATACAGGTCGGTGTTACCCTGGCAGGCTTTTTGACCTCCGCTCTGGCAGCAGATATGTTTGCTGATCGGCTCTACCAGTTGATCGGTATTGATATGCCTTTGGTCAGGACAGGCAGCGTGGTCTTTGTCACAATTGTCCTGGCTTATTTTTCACTGGTTCTGGGTGAACTGGTACCGAAAAGAATTGCCCAGCAAAACCCGGAAAGGCTGGCTAACCGAATCGCGGGGATCATAACTGCCACCGGGGTTATTCTGAAGCCCTTTGTTTACTTTTTGACCTGCTCAACCAATCTTGTTTTACGGATACTGGGGATTGACCCGACCCAGGTCAATAGTTCGGTGACTGAAGAGGAAATCCGCATGATGGTTGATGTAGGCCGGGAAAGCGGCGCCATCCATGAAGCAGAAAAAGAAATGATCAACAAGATCTTTGAGTTCAACGATAAGGAAGTGTCGGAGATGATGACGCATCGCACAAATATCGTCTCACTCGAAGTTAAGGCGGATTATGCCGATGTCCTGGAAGTGGCGATTAAGGAAAAGTACTCACGCATCCCGGTTTATGAGGATAATATTGACAATATTGTTGGCGTCCTCCATATCAAGGATCTGCTCTTTAATGCTGCCGATGGACTAAAGGCGCCCTTTGATTTGAAAAACATGATCAGGCCGCCTTACTTTGTGCCTGAATCGAAACATATAGATGAATTGTTCCGTCAAATGCAGCATGATCATGTCCAACTGGCTGTGATAATTGATGAATACGGTGGTACGGCTGGTATAGTGACGATTGAGGATCTGCTTGAAGAAATCGTCGGCAATATCCAGGATGAATACGACGAAGAGGAGCAGGAAATTGTCTACAAGGGCGAGCAAACCTGGATTATAGCTGGCCTGACCGCCCTTGATGAAGTAAGTGATGAGCTGGGTGTTAGTTTCCCGGAAGATGATTTTGACACTTTGAGCGGCTTTGTTGTAGGATTGCTGGGCAGGATTCCGGAAGAGGATGATTTGCCAACATTATCTTATGCCAATATGCAAATCAAAGTTCTCTCCATGGATGAAAAGAGAATTTCCAAACTGGAAGTGACAGTCTTGCCTGAAATTGAACAGGAATAAGATGTTAGATTGTAAAAAACAGGAGGTTGGCTGCCCTGATGGCAAGATACGGCTATATATTGATTGACAACTATGATGATGATATTGGCAGACAGGCCCTCCAGCTTGATACAATCGGTGATTTTGCCAGGATATTCGTGGAAAGGCAATTAGGTGAAACAAGGAATCGCAAGCAGAGAATGCGTCTGATTGGCCAGCTCCAGCCGGGTGATATAGTCTATGCAGCAGCAGCTGACCGTTTCTGTGATAATTTGAAAGATTTTTTGCTGGCCTATGCTGATCTAGCCCAAAAAGGCGCCGAGCTTGTTTTGCTGGAGGAGGCTCTGGACAGTCGCAGTGTGGCTGGTAAACAGGTTTTAAAAATGCTGGCTGCATTTGAAAAACTTGACTTTCTCTACCAATCTGAGCGGAAAAAAGCCGGTATCAGGCAAGCCAGGGCAGAGGGTCGCCGCGTTGGCCGCCCGCCTGTTTCAATCCCGCCCGGTTTTCGGGAGATCTGCCGGCAGTGGTCAGCCGGTGAAATATCAGGTAAAGAGGCCATGGCTTTGAGCGGCCTGCGCAGTACCAGTTTTTACAAGAAGGCTGGTGAGCTGGGCTTTCAGGCACCAAGCCGGAAAAAGCAAGAATCTTCACAATAATGCCATAATGTTTTGCTAGAATATTCATTCTGGCATTATTGCTGGAAACCCCGCTATTAGCTATAATATAGCAGCACAATTGTAAAATGAAGGGAAAAGACAGGCAATGAGCGATAACAGCAAAACACCAGAACAATGGAAATCTGCCCAGCAAAGAAATGAACGCAAGCAGCGCCTGGCTAAAATGAAAGCCAAAGATGGTGTTAAAAAGCAGATCAAGACAAGCAATCCCCTAGCCCGCTGGCTGGTGGTTGGCGGTCTGATCATTATTTTGCTCGCTGTAGGTCTGTGGGCTCTGGTTAACAGTGGCAGCTTGCACAGGAAACTGACAGCAGCCCTCGTCGGCCCGGTTGAAGTGACCGCAGCCGACATTAACTACTACTATTACCAGCAGCTGGTTAACCGGTATGGACTTGATCCAGCTGATCCTGAAACAAAAGAGACCCTGAAGGCTGACAGTGGCATGGAAGGCTTTAAAACCAATGCCGATTATTTAAAAGACCAAGCCCTTCAAGAGCTGCAAGCTGATGTGATGCTGGCTGACCTGGCTCAAAAAGAGCAAATTGAGCTTGACGCAGAACGCGAAGCAAGAGTTGAAAGTTATGTTGCCAGCCTTAGATCAGCGGCTGCCAGTGAAGGCAAGACTTTTGATAATTTTCTGATCGCAAGTTTCGGCCCCGGCCTGAATGCTGATCTGCTGGACGCTATTGCCCGCAGATTGCTGCTGGCTGACCAATACGCCAATGCTAAGGCTGATTCTTTTGTTTTTTCGGAAGCAGAATTAGAGGCTGGTTATGCCGCTGATCCGGCCAGTTACGATGTGATTGATTATCGTGTCTTCTTCATAGCGGCTGATATAAAGTCCGGTGCAACTGATGCAGAAAAGACCAAAGCACTGGAGGAAGCTGAGAAGAAAGCCGAAGCAATGCTGGCCAAGGTTACAGATGCTGAATCCTTCCGGATCCTTTGCCAAGAATACGCCCAAGAAGATGAGAAGGAACTCTACGAAGCAGAAGACAGCTCCCTGCAAAAAAATAAGACGCAAAGCAATGTTTCAGTTACAGCTCAGAAAAAATGGTTGTTCGATGACGAAAGAAAGCCGGGTGATAAAACAGTTCTTGAGTCGACTACAGGTTATTATGTAATGTTGTTTGGCCAGCGCAGCCGGCCTGAGTATGCCAGAGCTGATGTCCGCCACATCCTGATCACAGCAAGTAAAGCAACAGCAAGTGAAGAGCAGATTGAAACCGCCCGGAAAAAAGCTGAGGCAGTCTTGGCTGAATACAAGCAAGGTGAGCAAACCGAGGCAGCTTTTGCTGAGCTGGCTGTGCTCAACTCAGCAGATGGCAATGCCAGCCAGGGCGGCTTGTACAGCGGTATCTTTAAGGGACAGATGGTCAGTGAGTTTGAGGATTGGTGTTTTGATCCGCAGCGTCAGCTGGGGGACACAGGACTGGTCCAGACAGATTATGGCTTCCATGTCATGTATTATGCCGGCACATCCGGTATCGATTGGGTGCTCAATGTGGAAAACATTCTGCGCAGTGAAGCCCTGGAAGCTTTTGTAGAAAAAGAAACGGAAAACTATTCCTATACTATAAAGCCTTTTGGTTATCGATTTGTCGGCTGACACTAAGGGTGTTTGCTAAGATTCTAGGTGACCTGATGAAAATCAGGTCACTTTCAGCCTGATTCTTGTTAAAAAAAAGAGGTCAATTTCCGTTGACATCAATTATTGCGAATGTTAATATCTAATAATATGTCATAAATTGGCGCTATTTCGCCTGTTTGACATTAGAGCAAATCTTTCTGACAAATTAATTATACCATTTGCCGGAAAGACGTCAATGATTGGCAGAATATTTGTTTATCTGACCAATATACGGCTATGCCGGAACGTGCGTGAGGTGATCATTAATGGTGCATCCCGTCCAGCTGGGAAGAACCGAGAGAATGTCTTACTCGAAAATCAACGAAGTAATCGACATCCCAAATCTGATTGAGATTCAAAAAAATAGTTATCAGTGGTTTCTTGATGAAGGCCTGATGGAAGTATTGAATGACGTTTCGCCGATTACCGATTATTCAGGTGATATTGAATTGTCCTTCATTGAAAAAGAATTTGATGCTAATTCACCGACTTATTCGATTGAGGAATGCAAGGAGCGCGATGCCAACTTTGCGGCTCCTTTACGGGTGAAAGTGCGCCTTCACAATAAGAAAGATGACACAATCAAAGATCAGTCAATCTATATCGGTGAATTCCCGATCATGACGGAAAATGGCACATTCATCATCAATGGAGCTGAGAGGGTTATTATCAGCCAGTTGGTCCGGTCGCCCGGTGCCTATTTTAATATCACCTTTGACAAGACCGACAAGGAACTGTATACAGCCCAGATTATACCCAACCGCGGGGCCTGGCTGGAATATGAAACAGACAGCAATGACCTGCTCTGGGTCCGGGTGGACAGGGCCCGTAAATTCCACCTGACTATTTTACTGCGCTCTTTGGGTTTTGGTACCAATGAGCAGATTCTGGAGACCTTCGGTGCAGAAAACAGCCTGATGCAGACCATGCTCAAGGATGGCTGCAATAACCGTGAAGAAGGTCTGCAAGAGCTTTACAAAAAACTGCGCCCCGGTGAACCTGTTTCTGTTGAAGGAGCCGAATCACTGCTGCACAATATGTTCTTTGATCCCAAGCGTTATGACCTGGCCCGGGTCGGTATCTATAAGCTGAACAAGAAACTTGCTTTGGCTGCCCGGCTGCTAGGTCACAAGGCCGCTGACAATGTAGTGGATGACAATGGTGAGATTCTGGTTGCCGAAAACGAATTGATCACAGCTGAAATTGCCCGGCAGATCCAGTCTGCTGGCATTAATGAGGTCAATGTTTATCCGGTCAGCGTGACTGGTGGCACAGTCAGCGAGATGGAAAACAAAATCAAGATAATTGGCAACAACCGGGTTGATGCTGATATATTCCTGCGCCGTTTCTTCACTGAGAAGGAAATCGGTGATCTGGATCTGAAGCTGCTTGGTTTGACTGAGCAGGCCCGCACTGGAATTTTCCATCAGCTGATCATGGAGGCCAAGGCCCATGAAAATCCTCTGGCTGAATTGAAAAAATTGATTGTTGATCCGAAGAACCTGACTGAGCTGATGCCCAAACATTTGACCGTGGATGATATAGCAGCTTCTGTCAGCTACATTATTGGGATTGAATATGGCATTGGCCATAAAGACGATATTGACCATCTCGGCAACAGGCGTATCCGCTCAGTTGGTGAGCTCTTGCAAAACCAGTTCAGAGTTGGTCTGGCCCGGATGGAGCGTGTCATCAGGGAGAGAATGGGAACCTTACCAGACATGGCAGCGGCAACACCGCAGATGATCGTTAACACCAGGCCGGTCAGTGCTGCAGTCAAGGAGTTTTTCGGCTCCAGCCAGCTGTCTCAGTTCATGGACCAGCCCAACCCTCTGGCTGAACTGACTCACAAGCGGCGTCTTTCTGCTTTAGGCCCCGGCGGGCTGTCAAGGGAGCGGGCCAACTTTGAAGTGCGCGATGTGCACTCCTCTCATTATGGCCGCATGTGCCCGATTGAGACACCAGAAGGCCCCAATATCGGCCTGATCAATTCCCTGGCCACCTATGTTCGGATCAACCGCTATGGCTTTATTGAAACACCCTATCGTGTTTACGACAAGAAAAAAGGTATCGTGACGGACGAAGTCCGCTATATGACAGCAGACGAGGAAGATTATTATTATATTGCCCAGGCTAATGAACCGCTGGATGCAGATGGCCATTTCCTGGATAAGAGAATTGTCTGCCGTTACCTGGACCAGTTTTTGGAAATTGAACCTGAGCAAGTTGACCTGATGGACGTCTCGCCCAAGCAGTTGGTTTCTGTGGCCACCGCCCTGATCCCTTTCCTGGGCAATGACGATGCCAACCGGGCCCTGATGGGTTCCAACATGCAGCGCCAGGCAGTGCCTTTGATCAAGACAGAGGCCCCGATTATTGGCACGGGCATGGAGCACCGGGCCGCCAAGGATTCAGGCGTCTGTCTGGTGGCCAAAGCAGACGGCATCGTAGAATATGTCAGTGCCGATAAGATCGTTGTCAAGACAGGCTCTGTCAGTTTTGACACCTATAAGCTGACCAAATACCGCCGTTCCAATCAGGGGACTTGCATCAACCAAAGGCCGCTCATCAAGAAAGGTGATGCTGTCAAGGCCGGTGATATCATCGCGGATGGACCCTCAACAGATAATGGCGAACTGGCCTTGGGCAGGAATGTCCTGATCGGCTTCATGACCTGGGAAGGCTATAACTTTGAAGATGCCGTCCTGATCAGTGAACGCCTGGTCCGTGATGATGTTTACACTTCAATCCATATCGAAGAATACGAGTGTGAAGCCCGTGACACCAAGTTGGGTCCGGAAGAAATCACCCGTGAGATCCCCAATGTCAGTGATGATGTTTTGCGTGATCTTGACGAGAAAGGCATCATCAGGATTGGTGCGGAAGTTTTTGCCGGCGACATCATAGTTGGTAAGGTTACCCCCAAGGGCGAGACAGAGCTCACTGCCGAAGAAAGGCTCTACCGGGCCATCTTCGGTGAGAAAATCCGTGAAGTCCGTGACACCTCGGTCAGGATCCCGCATGGTGAAAGCGGTATTGTGGTTGATGTCAAAGAATTCACCCGGGATAACGATGATGACTTAAAGCACGGCGTCAATAAGCTCGTACGTGTTTACATTGCCCAGAAACGTAAAATCTCTGTGGGAGATAAGATGGCTGGCCGGCACGGCAATAAAGGTGTTATCTCCCGGATTTTGCCGGAAGAGGATATGCCTTTCATGCCAGACGGCACACCGCTTGATATAGTGCTCAATCCCCTGGGTGTGCCCTCGCGGATGAATATCGGGCAACTGTTGGAAGTTCACCTCGGCCATGCGGCAAAAAAGCTGGGCTGGAAGGTGGCTACCCCTGTTTTTGACGGAGCAACAGAAGATGATGTTATCGAAGCCTTCCGCCAGGCCGGCATGGACTCAGATGGTAAAACCATCCTTTATGATGGCCGGACCGGTGAGCCCTTTGAAAACAAGATCACTGTCGGCAACATGTACTATATGAAGCTGCTCCATCTGGTTGACGACAAGATCCATGCCAGATCAATTGGCCCCTACTCGCTGGTCACCCAGCAGCCGCTGGGCGGCAAGGCCCAGTTCGGCGGCCAGAGATTTGGTGAGATGGAAGTCTGGGCCCTGGAAGCCTATGGCGCCAGCTATACCCTGCAGGAGATCTTGACGGTCAAGTCGGATGATATCGCTGGCCGGACTAAGACTTACGAGGCGATAGTCAAAGGCGAAAGTGTGCCCGAAGCGGGTGTGCCGGAGTCCTTCAAGGTCCTGGTCAAGGAGTTACAAAGTCTGGCTCTTGATGTGAGAATCTTCTCGGATAAGGATGAGATCATTGATATCAAAGAGTCGGTTGATGATGAGGCGGATATGCCAGAAATCGACCGGGTCAAGCTTGATGAATTGATGGGTACCAATACTGGGGATGATAATTTTGCAGCAGCTGGTTTTTCGGAAGGATTACTGGAAGAAGATGGTGGTGTTGCAACAGAGCTTGGTCTGGATGAGGATCTGGATGCTGATGTGGACCAGAATCAGCCGGACGAAGAGGATGAGCTTGACTAACCATGTCTTTTTAGGCAAACAGGCTAAAAGGAGAGACTGCAGCATATGTTTGAAATGAATAATTTTGAAGCTATCGGCATTGGGCTGGCTTCACCGGAAAAAATCCTGGAGTGGTCCAGGGGTGAAGTGAAGAAACCGGAAACTATAAATTACCGGACACTCAAGCCTGAGCGCGACGGCTTGTTTTGCGAAAAAATCTTTGGTCCGACCAAAGATTGGGAGTGCCATTGCGGCAAATATAAAAAAATCCGTTACAAGGGGATCGTCTGCGACCGCTGCGGTGTTGAAGTGACCAAATCCAAGGTGCGGCGTGAACGCCTGGCCCATATTAAGCTGGCAGCACCTGTTTCCCATATCTGGTATTTCCGGGGCATACCCAGCCGTATGGGCCTGATCCTGGATATGTCGCCGCGTAATCTGGAAAAGATCCTTTATTTTGCGGCTCACGTTGTAATTGATCCCGGCTTGACCAGTTTTTCACCCCATCAGATTATCACTGAGAGGGAATACCGCGAGGCGGTTGCCCAATATGGCAGAAACAGCTTCAAGGCCAAAATGGGTGCAGAAGCAGTTAAGGAACTGCTGGCCAACATTGACGTTGAGCAAATGAGCCAGGAGTTGCGTGAGGAGCTGCAGACTGCTAAAGGCCAGAAGAAAGTCCGGATCATTAAACGGCTCGAAGTCGCTGAAGCCTTTAAACGTTCCGGCAACAGGCCTGAGTGGATGATTCTGGATGTCTTGCCGGTCCTGCCCCCTGAGCTGCGCCCCATGGTTCAGCTCGATGGTGGCCGTTTTGCCACATCTGATTTGAATGACCTCTACCGCCGCGTGATCAACCGCAATAACAGACTGAATAAACTGCTCCAGCTTGGAGCACCTGAGATTATTATCCGCAATGAAAAAAGGATGCTGCAGGAGGCTGTGGATGCCCTGATCGACAACGGCCGCCGTGGCCGGCCAGTCACAGGTGCCGGCAACAGGGCGCTCAAGTCACTCTCTGATATGCTCAAGGGTAAACAGGGTCGTTTCCGGCAAAACCTGCTCGGAAAAAGAGTTGACTATTCCGGCCGTTCTGTTATTGTTGTCGGACCTGAACTCAAGCTGCACCAGTGCGGCCTGCCCAAGGAAATGGCACTAGAGCTCTTTAAGCCCTTTGTCATGAAGAAAATTGTGGCAGCCGGCCATGCCCACAATATCAAAACAGCCCGCCGCTTGGTGGACAGAGCCAATGATATAGTTTGGGACACCCTGGAAGAAGTCATCAAGGACCATCCTGTCCTGCTCAACCGGGCCCCAACTTTGCATCGCCTGGGCATTCAGGCCTTTGAACCTGTTCTGGTTGAAGGCCGGGCCATTAAACTGCATCCACTGGTCTGCACAGCCTATAATGCTGACTTCGACGGAGACCAGATGGCTGTCCATGTGCCTTTATCAGCTGAAGCTCAGGCCGAGGCTCGCTTTTTGATGCTCTCATCCAATAACCTGCTTAAGCCGCAAGATGGCAAACCGGTCACAGTGCCGACCCAAGATATGGTTTTGGGCATCTATTACCTGACGATTGACAAGGAAAATGAGGACAAGGATAAGGAGCTGCGCTACTTCACTTCCGTTGACGAAGCCATCATGGCCTATGACGGGCATGAGCTGGACCTGCATGACCGGATCAAGGTCAGGGTCAGCCGGATTGTTTCAGGTGAGAAGAAGAGTGCCCTGATTGAAAGTACCCTGGGCCGTTTTATCTTCAATGCCGTTATCCCGCAAAACCTGGGCTTTGTGGACAGGTCTTTGCCGGAAAACGCTCTTTTGTTGGAATGTGACAATCTGGTGGGCAAAAAAGAGCTAGAAAAGATCATTGAACGCTGCATCCAGCTCTATGGTCTGTCAGAGACTGCCGCTGTTCTGGATAAGATCAAGGACCTCGGCTATCATTATTCAACAATTGGCGGCATCTCAATCGGCATTTTCGACATGATCGTGCCGGATGTCAAAAAACGCTATATCAAGGAAGCTGAAACGAAAGTTGATTTTGTCAATCGCCAGTTCCAGCGCGGCCTGCAAAATGAAGAGGGCCGCTATCGCGCCATTATTGACATCTGGCGCAGGACAACAGACGATATCACTGAAGCTTTGAAGAGCAGCCTTGGCGAGTACAACCCTGTTTATATGATGTCCCAGTCCGGTGCCCGCGGTAACATTGACCAGATCAAGCAGCTGGCTGGCATGCGCGGCAATATGAGTGACACCTCCGGCCGCACAATTGAGATACCGATTAAATCCAATTTGCGCGAAGGCATGAATGTGCTTGAGTTTTTTATCTCCAGCCACGGTGCCCGTAAATCACTTTCCGACACTGCCCTCAAAACAGCTGACTCCGGCTACCTGACCAGGCGTCTGGTTGACGTGGCCCAGGATGTTATTGTACGTGAGCTGGATTGCCAGACCGAGGAATACATCCAGGTCAGTGAAGTCATGATGGGTGGTTCGTCTTCGCTGCGCCGCATAGTCAAGTCTTTGGAAGACCGCATTGTTGGTCGTTTTGCCGCCCTTGATGTACTTGATCCGGAGACGGGCGAAGTCCTGGCCCAGCGCAATGAGCTGATCAGCAGCGAGCTGGCCGGGAAGATGATTGCAGCCGGCTTGAAGCAGGTACCGATCAGGACAGTTTTAACCTGCCGGGCCAAGCATGGGGTCTGTGCCCACTGTTATGGTGTCAACCTGGCCTCCGGTGAGCCAGCAGTTATCGGTGAGGCTGTTGGAATCATGGCCGCCCAGTCAATCGGTGAACCTGGCACTCAGCTGACCATGCGCACCTTCCATACTGGTGGTATTGCCTCCGGTGATGATATCACCCAGGGATTGCCCAGGGTTGAGGAACTATTTGAAGCCCGCAAACCTAAAGGACAGGCTTACATTTCTGAACTGGATGGTGTTGTGCGTATTGAGGAGACAACCAAACGTAAGCGTGATGTGACAGTTACAGCTGCTAATGGTGAATCAGTCACTTACAGTATGCCACTTAGCGCACCCTTAATCATCAACAGCGGTGATATGATTGAAGCGGGTGATCTACTGACAGACGGGTCCGTCAACCCCCATGACATACTCAATGTCAAGGGTATCCGTGGCGTCCAGCAATACATCATCCGCGAAGTCCTCAAGGTCTACAAGAATAATGGTGTTGAGATCAATGACAAGCATATTGAGATTATCACCAGGCAGATGATGCGCAAGGTCAGGATCGATGATCCGGGTGATACTAGACTCCTGACCGGCAGCATGGTGGATATGTTCGAGTTTGAAGCGGAAAATGTCCAGGCTTTACAAAATGGCCTGGAAGCCGCCAGCGGCAAACGTATCTTGCTCGGAATCACCAAAGCTTCACTGGCGACGGACTCATTCCTTTCAGCAGCTTCCTTCCAGGAGACAACCAGGGTCTTGACAGATGCATCTGTCAAAGGCAAGATCGATCCCTTGATCGGTTTGAAGGAAAATGTTATTATCGGCAAGTTGATTCCTGCCGGCACGGGTATGGCCCGTTATCGCAATGTGACAGCAGTGCCGGTTGTTGAACAGAATCTTGATTTGATCGAAAACAGCGCTGACTAAGACGAGTATTGCTGATAAAAAAGACCACACTGATTACTAAACAAGTGTGGTCTTTTTTTAGTACGCCCGACATGGGCAACAGCTTGGTGGAGAAAGTCCACTTTACG
>CAZZGG010000059.1:9731-15821 GCA_964654125.1 uncultured Oscillospiraceae bacterium | reverse complement strand
TCTGCCAGTTCCTGCCTCCGGCACCCATGCCCCAGACAAAGAGCTTGCGGCCTTTCAGAATATCGGTTGAGGTCTGGATAAAGCCATAACCTTCACCATCGACAGCTGAGATCCAGCGCCTTTGTCCATCTGGTATATCAAAGAAGAAGTCCATGGCCTGGGGCAGTTCAGTAGTGCGGCTGATATCCCAATTCAAGATACCTTCCCGCTTGCTTTCGCCACGCAGCTCCTCACCCTTGACCGTGACATAAGGAATGGTGATCTTGCTCAGGTTGCCACCATAGCCCCAGCGATAGGACTTATCAGAAGGCACCAGGACCCTGACATCCTCCCTTTCATCAACAGCAATATTGCTCCACCAGTACACAGCCGTATCTTCAGCTGTCGTATTATCAATCCGCACCCTGACAAAAAGATAGCGCGAATCTTGGGGCAGCATGGCTTCTATCCTGTAGGTCAGGCGGCGGATACGTTCATATTGGAACATGCGCAGGACCGGAGTGCCGTCGGCCAGCTCCAGCTCCTCGGCAAACATATGATCAACTGTAAAGGGCGTATGGCCGATTATCCCGATGTTCCACTCCACACCCCCGGACACCCAGGCATTGCGTAGGCCCAGGTTACAGGGCTGGAAAACAGGATTACTCTGGAGTAGCTCCCGGCCTGTTGTCTTATCGATCAAGGACCAGAGCCGGCCGCCGATTTCCGGCATAAAGGTGGCCTTGATATAATCATTTTCCAAAACAGCGGCATGCCAGGCTTTCATTTTCTTATTCCTGTCATAACCGTCCTGGATTAAATAAGGCAGGATGCCGTTAACCCGGCCCCAGCCCATATACTGTGCTTCTTCTTTTGTTACTGTTGTTTCATCAATTGGAATAGAGGCATGAGCATCAACTGTTTTTTTCAGATCCGGCAAGGGGTTCAGTTTGCCCAGATCAGCAGATGGCATCTCAAAGCTGGTGAACTTTAATGTCGACATTACTTATCACTCCTATTACCTTTTTGTGCAGACCAAGCGGTTCTTTAACCCATTATAGCCATAGATTCTTATATTTGCACCATGATTTTAGCAAGTTTAAGAAAGCCCCGGACAGATGTGAGTAACTGGCCTGGACGGCCGGTAGTCATTCCTGAGCCAGGCAGTTTGCTGTCAGATAAGCAGCTGCCTTCAAGCCAGCCAATCCGGCAGTTCTATTTGTAAAAAGGTCAGATATTCCTGGCAGGCAGCTTCAGTTGCACCATAATATGGCGGCAGCAGACGCAGCGGAAAATCGGGATTGATCAATCTGGAAAATATTTTGTCGTAAGCACCATCTATCCTGCTGCCTACTACCCTGATCAAGTTCTCAACCATCCGGGCCAGCTCCAGCTGCATGCCTTGCAGCGTATCTTTGTCCCGGGTCAGGCCCGCCTGATAAAATTGCCGGGCTCTTTTGATATTAGATGAGGCAACCGATAAAAGCAGGGCAAACTCACCCAAGAGACTGCCTGTGGCAAAACCATTTTCAGTGATGAAAAACTGCAGACCACAATCAAGCTCAGCCATCTGGCGCAAGATCTGTGGATCACTGGTGGAATACTTGGCACCAGCCAGGTTGGGTATCCGCTCGCTTAACTGCGCATACTCCTGAATGGTCAAGACTCTTTTGCTACGCGGATTGTTGTAATGGAGGAAAGAACAATCAGGATAAGGATCACAGAGCAGCTGGAAAAAAGAGATCAGCTCATCATCCGCTAAAGCTCCCCAGGCTGGCAGGGCGAACATGAAGTCACGCACACCCAGATCATAAGCAAAGCGCAGCCTTTCTTGCATACTAGGCAGGGAAAGGCTGATCAGGCCGATCATGGGCCGGGCCTTCTGTTCTAGCATAAAACGGGCAAAACAAGTGCTGATCTGACCAAACTGTTGCTCAGTCACAGCATAGCCTTCCCCGGCTGTGCCAAAAAGATAAATATGGTCCAGCCCCTGGGCCAGCATTAAATCTAAAGTCCGTTTAAATATACTTTCCGAAAACATATACTGCTCATCCCAGGGGATACAAGCGGTTGCCAGGATTGTGTTAGGGTATCTTTTGCTCATGCCAGCCTCCAATATTATGTTCTTTAGCTAATTTCCGTTATTCTAGTGTTATGCAAAAACAGCTGCAGCGTTATTATAAAAGATATCTGCCACAGCACTTCTAGTAAGATCTGCCAATTGGGCAGCCTGCTGCACAGCTAAGAGATTTTCCAAGCCGACCAGGGTGGGCTGGAGCGGATCCAGGGTAGTTAGAGCCTGGAGTTCCTGCTGATAGAGCCAGAGAAAACCCTCACCTAAAGACAGTGCCTTGCCCCGGGCCATGGAAACAGGAAAGTCACTGCCCCAAAGCACCCTGCCAGAACCACAATGTTTCAAGATAGCCAGGATCGGGGCTGGTTCACAGACAGCTGAAAGATCAAAATAGACATTCGCAAAACCAGCCAGCTCAGCCACACTTTCAATGGTTGTCCAGGCAGCAAAGCCGCGGGCTGCATGAGCTAAAATCAGCTTTGCCTGAGGAAATCTAGTTGCCATTAACTTGATATAGGCCAGATTAGCTTGATCAGCCAAAGCCTTATCCCGCACCATGTGCAAGGTCAGGCAAAGCCCCAGCTCGTGAGCCACTTGCCAGGCGCTTTCCGGTAGAAATTCCTTGATGTGCGCCTGCCAGGTCGGTTTGCGGGCAGCCACCAGATGGTAGCACTTGAAGCCTTTGATGCGGGGATGGACCAGGAGCTTGGCCAGATCAGCTGCTGTGTCATCCGGTAAAACAAAGACTTCCCCGACATGGTCCGGATTTTCTGCCAGCAAGCGGGCCAGATAGAGGACGGATTTAGCCCGCAAGCCATTTTCACGCTCAGCCATGGCTGCATCAGGTGTGGTGACAATGTTGAGGCGGATTGTTTTTTCCCGGCCATAGAGCGGCGCCTGATAAAGACTGTAGTCAGCCAGATCCAGCCTGGGCTGGCAAAAGATATTGCCGGCCGGGTCGTACATGTTGGGCAAGAAGTCAGCCTCATAAAGATGTGCATGGGCATCAAAGATTTTATCCGGAATAAATTCAGTCAGTTTTTCAATCAGGCGCCTGTCTGTCGCATTAAGCTGAAAATTTTCCACTGAGTCTCTCCCCTTACTTTATAAGCGCCAGCGCAGCACACCGACATGGTAGCGGTTATGGCCGGCAGCATTATTGGCATAATAGGCCGTCAGGATCCTGCCGTCAGCCAGCTCCAGGCTGGCGGGATAACCGCCATCTGTTGCTCCGGCAAACTCTGTCAAGACACGTGGCACTGTCCAACTTTGGCCCTGGTCCAGGCTCAGCATACAGCCCAGGCCATAAAAACCTTTAAAGCGGATCCCAAAGGTCAATAAAACCGCGCCTGACTGCAAAAGCAAAAGATGGGCCGGATGCATGCCTCCTGCGGTCAAAACATCAGTAGGCTGCCAGCTTTGGCCCAGATCAGTGCTCCGAAACAGCTCCAGCCGGGAACCCTTGTCCAGGGTGCGCACGGCAGCCAGCAGATTATTTTCTCCTGTGGCCAGGACATAAATCTCATTAAAGCGATTTTGGGCTACTGGCCGGGCATCCTGCCAGCTCTGGCCATCATCCTGGCTGAAAAGCACATAGGCCTTGCCAGTCAGGGGATCTTCCTGGTGGCGAAAACTTAAAAATGGACAAAGCAGCCGCCCATCCGGCAGCTGGACCAGGTTGCCAAAAGGCAGGATGTGGCTTTTTTCCAGAGGCGGATTGTAGGCCAGAGGCTGGACAGCAAAGGTTTTGCCACCATCTTGGGAACGGCAAACTGCAGTTTCCAGGATATTTCTCTCCTTTAAGGCTAGGCTGTTCTTCAGTCCGGCTTTTTGACAATTATCCCAGCCACTGACAAGAGCTAGATAGTCGCCACTAAAGGCATTACCGCAAGCCACATTCATCCTGTTTTTGCCAGGTTCATGCCGGACTGGAGTCCCCTGGTAGCTCCAGGTCCAGCCTTCATCCCGGCTGACAAAAGATTCAACCTCACCTTCCCAGTCACTGTGGACAGGCTGGTTATAGACAGTCATGATGATCTGGCCATCAGGCCGCTTGGTGAGATTGGGCCAGCCACAATAGTTGTCTATTGCCAGATATTGTTCCATTAAAGCCTCCTCATGTGACCAGCCGGCCAAAGCCGGCCTGGCAAACCGGACCGCCAATCGCCTCCAGGATCGCCTCCCGACTGTTCCGGGCCAAGATCCTACTTATCTTTAAAAACACCTTATCCAGTGCCTCCCGGTGCAGCTGTAAAACAGTCTCTGTATGGGCCAGGGTCGGGTAAAGCGCAGTTGTGGCTAAAAAGCCTTCCTGCAACATCAGGACTGTATATAGGGTCTTTAGTTCCAAAGGATACTTGGTGAAAGAAAAGTTGGCCAGGCAGGGCAGGCCACCTGTCTTTAAGGGCAGGCCATGCTTTTGGGCCAGTTCCTGCCAGTCCTGGCTGACCGTGCGGCCAACTGCAGCCACATGCTGCCAGACCTTTGTTTTTTCAATTTTTTCCAGCACAGCCAGCGCTGCGGTCGGACCAACCGATTCAGTCCAGTAGGTGCTGGAAATAAAAGAATCATGTGCACCTGCCATGGCTGCTTTGCTACCCAGGACAGCTGCGATCGGATGACCGTTGCCCAGGGCCTTGGCAAAGACAGCCAGGTCAGGCGTGACATCAAGCAGTAGATGGGCACCGCCTGGCCCCAGGCGCCAGCCAATCGTGATCTCGTCAAAAATCAAAAGACCTCCCACAGAGTGGATCTTTTCTTTGACATAGCTGAGGAAACCATCAGTCGGCAGATGATTGCGCACCGGCTCCATGATGACACAGGCCAGGCGCGGACCGTAGCCAGCGATGATCTCATCAAATTCTGCCTTATTTTGAAAATGGAAAGTCAGGGCCGTCTCACGCAAGCCCTGGGGTACACCGGCCGGCAAGAGTCCTGGTAGTAGCTGGCCGTCCAGGCGGTCACCATCAGCCAGGTTGGCAGCCAGATACCAGTCGCTCCAACCATGGTAACCACAGATGGCTACCACATCCCGGCCTGTTGTGGCCCGGGCTATCCTGACTGCGATCGCGCAGATCTCGCCGCCGGTTCTGGCCAGGCGGACCTGGTCTGCCCAGGGGTGGATCTGGCAAAGTTTATCAGCCAGGGCCACTTCCTCGGGAGCATTCAGGGTCGACATTGACCCGTTTTCTATCCGCTGGATGACAGCAGCTGAGACATCTGGATCAGCATAACCCAAAAGGCATGAGCCCACTCCGTTGGTTGTCATATCATAGTAGTGCTTATCATCCAGGTCCCAGACTTCACAGCCCTTAGCCCTGGCAAAATAAGCTGGCCACTGGTCCGGCGCAAACTGCTCCGGTCTTTTACTTAAAAGCTGGACACCGCCTGGCATGCGGCTTTTGGCGTGACGGTATAGCGCTTGTGTTTTTGTCATGAAAGTAGCTCCTTACTCACCAAAGGGCCGGATTAAGCACTAGCTCAGGCAGGTCTTTAAAATCTGCTGCTGCCGCCTTGCGCACAGCAGCAGATAAGGCCGGACCAGCACAAAGCCTAGCATTTTCTTCTACCTGTGCTTTGCTCTCCGCCCCGATAACCAGGCTGGAGATTCCTGTTAGGTCACGCACAAAGGAGATGGCCAGTTGGGCCAGACTGATTTTTTCTCGCCCGGCTAGAACTCTCAGCCTGGCCAGATAAGGCGCTGCAGCTGCCAGGTTCTCTGGCAGGCTGGCCGGATCTTTAAAGAAAAGACCCTGCAGGAAAACACTACGGGCAAACACGATAATATCCTGCTGGGCCAGCCTGGTCAGGTGGCCTGAGCGGATCAGGCGCTGGTCCAGGATATTAATGGGGATCTGGCAGGCCCGGAAAAGATCATATTGCAGCATCTTGTCCAGGTCTGCTCCCGTATAAACTGAGACACCAGGCAGGCCGATCAGGCCGCGTGCGACCAGATTTTCCAGCACATCAACCAGTTGCTGGCCGTATTTATGCAGGTCTTGGGCCTGGTGGAGCAGGTAAATCGGTATTTTGGCACA
>CAZZGG010000059.1:2752-9631 GCA_964654125.1 uncultured Oscillospiraceae bacterium | reverse complement strand
CTTTTTTCCAGATCAGGCCGGCCAGCCTGGTTGGCTATGCCATAATCCAGGCCCAGCTGGACTGTGCCCAGGGTGAAACGCGGTAAATCAAAGCCTTGCTGGCTGATGTATTCCATAAGCTCACCTCAGCCGATTACTTGTAGTAGCCAATCTTTGTCGGCACACTATCTCTATAAGCAGCCATAAGTCCGCTGAAATACTGGCTCAGGCCGACCACGTCAGCGCCGATGCTGATGAAGCGGTAGCCCAGGTCCACCAACTCAGCAATATTGGCCGGCCCACCAACTGTGCCGGCAAATTTACCGTGGCGGATAGCTGCTTTGGCGACATCTTCCCTGGCCTTGAGAAGCCTGGGGTGACTGAATTCACCAGGATGACCGATCCCATGGGAAAAGTCACCCGGGCCGAAAAAGAGAATATCTATCCCAGGCAGGGCTGCTATCTCTTCTAAGTCTTCCAGGGGTTCCGGGTCCTCAATCTGGACTATGACAAAACGATTTTCATTGGCCTGGGTTAAGTAGTCCAGAAAATCAACAGCGCAAAAGCCCCCATCAGCGTTACCGCCATCAACCGGGCGCCGGCCCACTGGATGAAAACGGGTCTGGTGAACCACCTGGCGGGCATCGGCCAGGCTCATGATATGCGGCACCATGATCCCTGTTGCATCCATCTCCAGCGGCCAGACCAAGGAGCTGTAGCTGCCCCGCGGCACCCTGACCAGGCTGTCCATCCCGTATGCCTTGGCAGCCAAGATTTGCTTCTCGACCTGGGAAAGATCATTGGGCACATGCTCCATATCAGTCCAGACACAGTCAAACCCGGCTATGCCGGCTATCTCGACTGCTCTGGAATCAGCCAGGTTGAGTTTGATGGCACAGGCCGTCTGGCCGGCCCGCAACAAGTTCAGGACTTTGCTCTCGCGCATATTCATCTATTACTTCCTCCTAGTTTTGTGACCTTCACTCACAATAAGCTTATTCAGGCCGGATAGCGGCCATATTCATCTACTAAATCAGCCATTAGTTTGATCCGTTCCAGTTTGGTGCCTGGCGGCACCTGGTCTCCGGCTGACTGGACTAAACGGCTCGAATGCAGGCGCAAGTCAAGCCAGCTGCGCACATGTTCAATAAAAACATGTTCCGGGGTCTGGGGCAGCCACATGCCTGGTGATACCCCGCCCATCAAGATCATATCCTTTCCGGCCTGTTTACGCATCTGCTCCGGGGTCAGATCACCATTGGGAACTGGTGTACAGGCATCAGCCACATCAATACCAGCCTGGGCCAGCAAGCCCAAAAGACCGTGCAAGCGACCATCAATATGGGCAGAGACTGTCTTGCCTGCTGCATGAAAACAATCGGCCAGTGCCTTGTAGTGGCTAAAACTATAATGTTTGAACAAGTCAGGTGACTGGACATCACTGGACAGATTGTCCGTAAAAATAAGGTGTGGTGCCGGTGATTTAGAGTAGAGCCGGGCTAGTTCCAGATGCTTTTCATTGTAGGTCCGGATATACTGGTCAACCAGCTCCGGTTCATCTGCAATAGCATAAATAGTTGGCATGACGCCCATATAGTAGGATATCAAAGATCCCAGGCCTGTATAACCTAGACTGGGAAAGCCCAGGCCAATGTCACCAGCTAGATCTTCCAGCTCCTGCCAGCGTTCATAAAGTGGTTGGAAGCTTTTCCTGGCTGTGGCATAGGTGAGGATTTTCAGATCAGCCGGATCTTCCACCAGATGCTTGACAATATCCCAGGAAGAGCTGACCTGGTTCCAGCGTCGCACCATCTTCAGCGAGCCGATCGCTGTATGGTAGTGCTCAACAGCCAGATCTCCTGCGAGCTTTCTTTCTCTTTCCACCCCAGCATAACTTTCAGTATGCAGGCTACCCACTTCAATATACCAGCCTGCTTTAACCTCACGGTGGAGGGCAAGCATCTCTGGACTGGCGTTATTGATCTCGAACAGGTTCCACATCTGGCCGGATTCTGCCCGCTGCCAGTGGCCCAGGTCGGCAAACCAGGGGACCCGGTCAGGTGTTTGACCGGCCAGGACTAAAAGCAGTCGTTCACGTTCTGTCATCAAAAATTCCCTCGCTTATCTAATCTGTAAAGCATATAGATCAGCATCAATCATTTCGATCTTCAAACTGATCACCTGGCCAGTCAAAAACGATAAGTCAGACTGGCCGCGCCAGCTAACTTCCCGCTCCAGTTCGTCACCATAAATTACATCACAGTTTTCTGCTGCATAATCTGCCAGAGGCCAGCCGGCAGCGTCAACCAGGCCAACCCTGATTGAACCCGGCGCAGACGTGGCATAGTTGAGCACCAGCCTGCTGCCAGTAAATAAAAATGCTTTCGTCAAGAGTACACCGCCCGCCCGGCTAGCCCGGACGGAGGCGAAACGGAATCTGGGGATTGTCAGCCGCCTGATATAAGAGCTCTCCCAGTCATAGTTCTCATTGACAAATAAGGAAAATTCATTGCCTGTTTCCAGGATGCCCTGGGTGACAATCAGGTTGCGCTGGGTCCAGTTGCGTTGATCTAGGCCGGGCCTGAGCCAACTTTCTAAAAATGTCCACTCCCAGTTAAGCCCATCCCGGCTGCTGATCAGAACATTGTCTGAGACACCCTCTTTAGCGTAATCCGCCAATTTTTGCCGCTGCGGTAAAAAGCGCATGGGAAAGCCCAGATAAAGATGCTCTGCCCCAGGGCACTGGACTATGGCATTGGTGTAAAAGTGCTCCAAGGGTGCATCATCCGGATATTCAAGCGGTTCAGGGAAAGACCAATCCAAAAAGTCATTTGAGACAGAACGCTGGATGGCCCGGACAGATGAGCCTGCCTCATCCCTGGCTAAATAGCGGGCATAGCAGACATATTTTTTTAGATTGCTGTCAAAAAAAACCACATTTTGCGAATCAAAGGCCCCTTTTTCCAACAGGGGCTCAGGCCGGATCTTTTGCCAGTGGAGACCATCTTCTGAAACATAACCAGACAGGACCCGGGGCAGGTGGCCGGCCACAGCCTTATAGCGCAAGGGTTTGGGGCAGTCAGGATTCTGGTCCAGCATGGGACTAAAATTATGCCCTGCGTCACCAACAAGGAGCAGGTTGGTCGGCCTGCCCTCATAGCGGACAGGTCCATTTTCCAACCTCTGCCAGCTGATCCCATCACTGCTTTGGGCATAGGCACAGCCTTCATCAGCCCTTCTTCCGGCCAGTCTAGGCAAGCTGGCCCTATAGTACATACGGTAAAGATCCCCGTCTTTAAAGACAACAGAATAGACCCCGCTGCCCGGCCCTTCCCAGGGCTGGTCCATTTTGAGGACAATCTCCCGACGCTCAGGCTGGTTTAACTCCAGAGTTATTCTTCTACTGCTGGCGATCAGGTATTGATCGACAAACAGCTCCCAACGTCGGCCTAGCTCTAGATATGTATGTTTCTTTGTTTCTTCACTCATTATTATTTCCCTGAATTTTCCACTAACATAGCAGGTAATTCATTCGAGTGCTGTCTGCACCCGGCAGCCCAGGATTGTTTTTACTGGAATACCCTCTTCATTAGGATATGTGAAATCAGAATAGACAAAATAAGCCGTGCTTTGATCCAGGGCAACCAGGCCGCCATAAGCACAAGTTCTTTTTTTGTTGAAAGCAGGATTAAGCACCGTAATCCTTCCATCCCAATCTAATCCAGCCGGGTCTGCAGTTGCCCGTAGATATAGTCCAGGACGGCCATAACAGGCCAGTGTAACACCGTTTTCTAAAGTTTGGATAATTGGCCAGACTCCCAATGTATCAAAGAGCACAGGTTTTGACCAAGTTTTACCCTGGTCAGTGCTGCGGGCCAGATACAAAGGTGCCCTGACCAGGCCACCCTTATAGCCATCTTGAGTGCGCATTAGGCAAATAATCGAGCCATCCGGCATGAAAGCCAGATCAGGCTCAGTGAAGCCATTACGTTTTTCGGCATATTCATCGACTTCCGCAATGGGTTGGTAAGGGATTGAGCTCAGGAATTGAAAGGTCTGGCCATTGTCTTCTGAGACAAAAAACACTGGCATGCACTCGGCTTTCCTGCCAGGCAAGCCGGCATATGGATAGGCCAAGGCCCAAATTCTCTGGTCAGGTGCTTGGCGTAAGCGCCAGAACATCTGTCTAGGCAAGACACCTTCTGTGCTGTAGCGCAGCTCATGGGGTGCACTGATCTGTTTTATTTCTAACTCCCAGTTTGTTTGGCCTGCCCTTTGCCGCTCCAGAGGGTAGCCACTATACTCCAAAGCTATAGCTGCAGGGTCATACATTTTCTGCAAGCTGCCATAAACTTGGCTAGTGGCAAAAGCTTTGGGCAAGCTGAGCCCCTCCAATGGAATAGGTGATAAATGCTTGATGCGGATGCGCTCTCCGTTTGGCAAGCTGATGCCGCTGTTGACAGGTTTTTGGGCAAGCTGAGTAAAGCTCTTGCCGCCATCTTGAGATAAATAATGAGCAGAAGCCTTGCCATAGGCTGTGGCAGAGTCTTTTTCGATGTGGAAGCTGACATGGATGTTCTGGTCATCCAGCAGTTCAACGAGAGGAAACTGATAGTAGCCCCAATCCTTTACTGCAGGCGGAGCCTGGGCGATTATAGTAGGTTTATCCAAGACCAGACGCACTTGATTCATCTTTGCCAATCTCCATTTGTTGCAGTTAGGCCCAGCCTGGGGCCAAAAAAGGCCTTCAGGCTGGACCGAGCCGTTAGATTATGCTGAGCAAAGCTAGGTTTTTTTATTTACTTAGCCGGCAGTTCCCAGCGTGTCCAGAGCAGTGATGGCACTTCACCAGCTGCATATTTTTGATAATAAAGGGTAAAGATGCTGCCATCGGCCAGCTCGACTGAAGCAGGATAACCTAAATCACCATCCGGCCCGTCATCGCGCAGGACAAAATCCTGTTCCCAGGTCTGGCATTCATCGTAGCTGATCATGGCCCATTCTCCATAGGGAGCTTCACGATGACCGAAAACACAGATAACAGCACCGGATGAGTGCAGGAGCAGGTGGGGCGGCGAACCTTTGGCTCCTGTCGGATAGGCTCTGGTCCAGGTCTTACCGCCATCGACAGATTCACTTTGGAATATAGTGAAGCGGTCGTGCTTTTTGACAGCCTCGCTGTGCTGGTAGCGGATCAGGCCGACCAGCTTGCCAGAGGGCAGTTCGACAATATGCGGCTCATGGTAATTAGCTTCCTCCGTACCTTCGGCCAGGGGCACTTCGCCCAGTAATGTCCAGGTCCTGCCCTCATCTTGACTGACATGGCACTGGATGCCGGCAGCTCTTAAGGTATCATGAAAGCCGGAACCTTTCGCCACAGACTTGCCAAAATAGAGTAAATCACCATTTTTGCGCAGGACGGGCCCGTGTGGAGCAGTTACCGGAACCGGGATCGGTTCGCCCCAAGTCTTGCCATCTTGGCTGAGCATGACCCAGGAGCCCAAGTTAGCAAAAACTGTCTCATCCTGCCAGGCCTTGGTCTTGGCCATATATTCAGCATAAAGCTCATCTCCCATGGAGTTGCGCATAGACTCTTCCCTGGGCCAGTAGATGCGTGTATCGCTGGTGAACCAGGAAACCAGCAGCTTTTGCCCACCCAGGCTGATCACGCCGGCATCCCGGTCATCGATGGGGGAATCATTAATAACAACTGAATCCGACCAGGTCAGGCCATCATCGTGACTGAAATGCAAAACAGTTTTGCCCCAGGGGCAGACATGGGCTGCCCGCAGGCCAGAACTGGCA
This sequence comes from uncultured Oscillospiraceae bacterium, assembly GCA_964654125.1. Lineage (GTDB taxonomy): Bacteria > Bacillota > Clostridia > Saccharofermentanales > UBA5734 > JAAYBY01. Next base: position 3,847 of record CAZZGG010000059.1, on the reverse strand, counting down.
GCAACTAGGGTGCCATCAGCCATCCGGGTTACCGAAGGCCAGCCAAAATAGCCAAAAGGATCATCAGGCAGGCGACAAACAATACCATGACTTGCTTTTACTTTTTTCATAATCTTCTCCTAAAAACTAGCTTCTGGTTGGGAAGAATTCATCTTGCTGCCAGCGGATCACACCCATATGATAACGGTTGTGGGCAGGTATATTTCTAGCATAATAAGCTGTTACGATTGTCCCATCCTCCACTTGCACACTGGCTGGGTAACCGCAATCAGTCACATTCTCCAGATTCACAAGGAAAACAGGCTCGCCCCAGCTTTTGCCGGCATCCTGACTCAGCCTGGCACCGATGCCGCAAAAAGGCTTATTACGGATACCATAGGTCAAAAGCAGCTTGCCGTCAGCCAGCTGCAGGATGTGCCCCGGATGCTGGCCTGGCAGAGTCAGTTTTTGCTCATAAGCCCAGGTCTGACCCTGGTCCAGGGAACGATAAAGCTCAAGGTCCTTGTCTTTTTCGCAGCGCACAGCTGCCAGCAGACTAGCATCGGCCAGAGTTAGCAAGGCCGTTTCATTATGATAGGCATCACTGGCCACGATGGTGGTCCCTTCAGTCCAACTAAAACCATTATCAGAACTGAACTGGATCTTGACCCCCGCATGCAAAGCACTATAGGAAGCAAAGGCAATCCGCCCATCTGAGAGTGTTACGATATCACCAAAAGGTATCCAATATGACTCCCGCCCACCCTTTTTATGACTTTGGTCAAGCTGGGCGATGACAGTCCAGCTGGCACCTTGATCAATTGAACGGCAGACTAAGGCCGGGATAACTTCACCAACAAAAGGTTCTTGCAGGATCTTTTCTGCTTCCTGCTTATTGCCGGGTTTGGCCGGGCGATTGTCCCAGCCGGAAGCGATCACCAGCATGCTGCCGTCAGGGCAGCTACCGGCTGCCACATTCATCCGGTTCTGGCCCAGCTCATGTTTAGCGGCAGTGCCGCGCCATGACCATAGCACACCGTCGTCTGTACTGGCCCAGCAGTCCACATCACCTGCCCAGCGGCCATGGGCTGGCTGGTTGAAAATTGCAGCAATGAT
>CAZZGG010000059.1:1036-2652 GCA_964654125.1 uncultured Oscillospiraceae bacterium | reverse complement strand
CTGACATTGTCAGCTGTGGAAGATGCCCACCACCAGGGATGGTCAGGCATGGCCCCGAAGGTGCCCTCAGTCCATTTTGCTCTCAGCATAGCCCTGTCATCAGTAACAAATTCCGGATCGATAATGCCTTCTGAGTACCACTGGGCTAAAACCTTCATGGCTTCTTTGAACTCATTTTGCACACCGGAGTATTCAACTTTTCCGTTTACATCCTGATACATATTGTATTTTGCACCATAAGCATAAAACACATTATCAAAACCGCCATTTACGCCGCTTAGGCCATAGGTGTCATCCTTGCCGTTGCCATCGGGATCTTCCTTGGTGAATTTTACGAACATATCATGCAGGTCATCCAGTGTTTTGGGCAAAGCTGTTATACCAACCTTGTCCAGATAGCTTTGACGCACGCCTGTGACAAAGAAAACTTTGGCTTGGGCAATATTTGTGTAGGGCATACCCCAGATTTCACCTTTGTAGGTGATTTGCGGCATGATCTCGTTGATCTCCATCAGGCTGGTCATGTTATTCATCCAGTCTGGTGCATATTGGTCCAGCATCTCCTGGCTGATCGGCCTGATCAGGTCCTGGTCGGCAAACTTCTTGTAGAATTTGCTCATATTATTTGAGTTTATTCTGTCGGCCATGTTGCCGGAAGCCCACCAGGTGGTCCACTGTTCTTCATTGTGCACGTCCAGTGTGGGTATGGTCAGTTTGACATTGAACTTTTCTTCAATCGTCTTTTGCGTATCGGTTCCTTCTTCAACTGGATTATCGAACTGATTGTAAGTTATCCAGACGATTTCCATTGGTTCTTCATCAACAGGTGCTGTGGTTTCTGCTCCTGCAGCTGTTGTAGTTGTTACCGGCTTGGTTGTTTCTCCTCCTGCATCAGGTGCTTTTGTTGTGCCGGCCGGTGTGCAGCCTGCAAAGGCAAGCAGCATGATAACAAGAAATGTCAATACTGTTGCTAAACGCTTTTTCATAATCTTTCCTCCCGATTATAATCATAGCCTGACGGCTTATGTTAACTAGTTATCCTTTTAGCGAACCCACCATGATCCCTTTAACAAAGTACTTTTGTAAAAAAGGATAGAGCAGGACGATCGGTGCGGTTGAGACAATAATAATGGCCGCTTTGATTGTTTCTGGCGAGGTGTGTTCGCGCATTTCCAACAAAACACCATCTCCCATCAGCTCCTGGCTCTGGTCGATAATGATGCGGCGCAGAACCAGTTGCAGAACAATCTTGGACCTGGGTGCCACATAAATAAGAGCATCAAACCAGGAGTTCCAGTGGCCAACAGCAGTCCAGAGTGTCAGGACTGCAATGATCGGCATGGAAAGCGGGATCATGATCCTGAATGTAACTGTCAATGGATGGGCCCCATCGACAAAGGCTGATTCTTCAATCGATTCAGGTATGGTCATAATGAAGTTGCGGGCGATGATCAGGTTCCAGGCTGATGTCAGCATTGGTAAAATCAAGGCCCAGCGTGAATCGAGCAGATGCAGGCTCTTCATCAGCAAATACGAGGGTATCAGGCCGCCGCTGAAAAACATGGTGAAGAGTAAAAACAAAGTAATTGATTTGCGGAAAGGTAAATGCCGCTTCG
>CAZZGG010000059.1:0-1026 GCA_964654125.1 uncultured Oscillospiraceae bacterium | reverse complement strand
TACTAAAACAGAAAGAGCTGTGCCGATAATGACCCGGTGCAAAGTGTTGGCATATCCGGTCAATATCAAAGAATCCTTAAAAACTTCTTTGTAGGAATAAAAAGAGAAGCCATCAGGTATGATCCGCAAACCAAGCTTGCGGGCAAACTCCGGTGCTGAAAAAGAGACAACCAAAGTCTCCCACATGGGATAGGCAAAAATGATGACGAGGAGAGTCATGATGAGGTATAAAAAGAAGTTAAAGATTTTATCAATAAGTCTGGTCTGTAGTTTGAACATGCTCTATCCCTCCTTACCACAAGGCATTTTCGCCATCGCCTAACCTGCGGGCTACAAAGTTGGTCGATAAAACCAGCAGCAGTCCAACAACATTCTTGAAGAGGCCAACCGCAGTTGAATAGCTGTAGTCCATGTCAACCAAGCCAATCCGATAAACATATGTATCCAGGATGTCACCTGTCTTATAAACCATGGAGTTATACAAGTTGAAGATCTGATCAAAGCCTGCATTAAGAATGCCGCCCAGACCTAAAATAAAGACTACTGAAATTACAGGCATTATTGAGGGCAATGTGATGTGCCGAATCAACTTAAAGCGGTTGGCACCATCAATAAAGGCAGCTTCATATTGGGCTACATCAATGCCGGCTATAGCTGCCAGATAGATAATGGTGCCCCAACCGACCCCCTGCCAGATATGGGTGATGACTATGATGCTACGGAACATGGAGACTTCGGTTAAAAAGTAGATTGGTGTCCCTCCGGCCAGCTTGATGAAATAATTGACCACACCGCGCGTAGGGGATAAAAGCTCAATGATAAAAGCTGATATGACAACCCAGGAGAGAAAATGAGGCAGGTAAGATATGGTCTGGCTGATCCTTTTAAAACGCACACTGGGTATTTCATTGATCATCAGGGCTAGGATGATTGGTGCCGGAAAGCCAAAAATCAACTTAAGACTGCTAATAACCAGTGTGTTGGTAAAGACTTCGCGAAACTTTGAACTGCCAAACAACCTGCGAA
>CAZZGG010000058.1:0-15827 GCA_964654125.1 uncultured Oscillospiraceae bacterium | reverse complement strand
ATATTGCTGATGACAGCTTGACTTGCCCAGCACCTTTAGGTATTGTTGATATAATTTAATCAATATAATCTATACAGTTCTGATTGATGCAAAGGTTAATGTGTTTTGGTGTACCAAATGAACATATGCTTCAATCTGAACGCTGAAGGCACATATGAAAACACCTTGTTTAGAGGCATCATTGCACTCATGGAAGGAAAAAGACATATTGGAAGCTGGGCTGGACTGGGGAGCTGACAAAAGCTGTTATCTTAGGTTTTTGATTGACTTTGTGTTTCAATCATATTTATGTTTTTTATCTCAAAACCTCTTGATTAAAAAAGCTGATTTGAAATCACTGATTTACCTAAATAAACAATATGAGGCTAGTGGTGCTGGACAAACGAAAAAAGCGTGGCTAAGGAGATTATCGAACCATGATCGTTAATTTACTTACGTCCAGCCGTGTGTTCAGCACGACATTGCCCTCTAAGGTCAAGGGTAAATACTGGCTGACTGATTTAGATGACCAGGGTAGTTTGCGCCAGCTCATCAGTATTGAGGCTGTAAATGATAGCTGGGTCTTGAGATCTAACAAGCAAACAAAGATTAAAGCATCTGATGATAGTTTTCTAAAAGAAGCAGTCCTTGATAAGACAAGTTATCTCAATTTGCAGGTGGGTGATCAAGCTGCAAGAATTATACTTTTCACAGAAGACCTTGATCCAAGCCGGCAGACACTGAAAAAAATCCTTGCCACTGGAGGTTTTGTTTTTAGCATAGGCCGGTCTGACGATAACAACTTCGTCTACAACAACAGGTTTGTTTCCGGCCACCATGCCAGGCTGGCATACGATGGGTATGGCTGGTCAGTTCAAGATCTCGGCAGCATGAACGGTACCTATGTCAATGGTTACAGAATCGAAAGCGTGCAGCTTGAGCCCGGTGCATTGATATACATCATGGGCTTGAAAATTGTTATCGGCAAAAACTACCTTGCTGTTAATAACCCTGATTTAAATCTGACCATCAAGTCAGATGCTCTGCACATGTATAAACAACAGCAGCGAATATTTGCCGAGAATGAGTTTGAGCTTGCTGATAAAAGCTATTTTTACAGGGCACCACGCTTTCGTCGTGAAATTGAACTGCAAAAAATCAGCATTGATCCGCCACCGCCCATGCATAAGCAGGATAAACTGCCTTTAGCCCTAGTACTGGGCCCTCCTATCACAATGGGAATGACATCTATCAGCATGGGAGCTGTCGCGATAACAAGCGCATTAGCCAGAGGAGGTGGTATAGGACAGGCCATGCCCAGCCTGCTCATGTCTCTGGGTATGCTTTCCGGCACTATTCTTTGGCCACTTTTAACCAAAAGCCATGAAAAGAAAGAAAAGGAAAAAACAGAAAAACTGCGTCAGACCAAATATCTAGCTTATTTGAATGAGCTCAATGCCGAAATAAAGGATGTTGCTCAGAAACAAAGAGATATTTTATTCGAAAACCTTGTTTCATTAGAGGAGTGTGTTGAACGCATTGTCAAATGCAAAGAAAACCTTTGGGAAAGAATAATCTGGCAGGAAGACTTTCTCAGATTGCGGCTGGGCCATGGTGAACTGCCGATGCAGCTGGAGGTCAATTACCAGCCGAAAAAATTCAGCATGGATGATGATGGCTTGCAGGAGGCAATGTTGTCTTTAGCCATGGAGCCTAAGGTTTTAACTGATGTCCCAATCAGTGTTGATTTGGCAGGCAGCCTGGCGGTGGGACTTTTTGGTGCTAAGGCAGCCACTGATAACCTGCTCAAAGCCATGTTGCTGCAGATGATTTCTTTGCACAGTTACGATGAATTAAAACTAATACTAATCGTTGAAGCGGCTGATGTGCCCAACTGGGACTTTGTTAAGTACATACCCCATTTCTGGGATGATGAAAAGAGCATTCGCTTTTTTGCAGAATCGGATGTAGAGGTAAAGGAACTGTCAGCTTATCTGGAAACTATTCTGCTGAGTCGGGATAATTCCAACCAGCCTGATGCAAATGATTTTTCACCATACTATGTCATTATGGCAACAAATAGCAGATTGTTGAAAAAGTGCGAAGTGGTCTGGCAACTACTGAAATTGAAAGAAAATATTGGTGCGACAATTCTCTTAACCAGTGAAAATTATGCAGACTTTCCCAAGGAAACGGAAACTATTGTCTCGATTAATGGTGATAAAGCTGAAATATTTGATAAAGATGATACTTCAGGCAGCCAACTCAGCTTGAATTTGAACCTGACGGATACTGCAGTGTTGGCAGGTGTGGCTCGTAAGATAGCCAACATTGAAATGGATCTGGCCAGCCAGAGTTATATGTTGCCAACAGTACTAACTTTTCTGGAAATGTTCAATGTAGGCAAGGTTGAGCATTTGAACTCATTGACGCGCTGGAAAGAGAACAACGCGACAAAAACACTGGAAACTCCTGTTGGAGTGGACACAGATGGTGATGCTTTCAAACTGGATCTACATGAAAAGTTTCATGGCCCACATGGCCTGATTGCCGGTATGACTGGTTCTGGTAAATCTGAGTTCATCATCACTTATATTTTGTCGCTGGCGGTTAATTATCATCCTGATGAAGTGGCCTTTATCCTGATTGACTACAAAGGTGGTGGCCTGGCGGGTGCTTTTGCAGATGATGTGAGAAAGATCCGGCTGCCGCATCTGGCTGGAACAATTACCAACCTGGATGGTTCTGCTATTAAACGTTCTCTGGTCTCTATCCAAAGTGAATTAAGAAGGCGCCAGACCATTTTTAATGAAGCAAGAAAAATATCCAATGAAGGAACCATGGATATTTACAAATACCAGCAGCTCTACAGGGATAAGGCTGTGGTGGAGCCGTTACCGCACTTATTTATAATCTCCGATGAATTTGCTGAACTGAAAATGCAGCAACCTGATTTTATGGACCAGCTGATCAGTACAGCTAGAATTGGCCGCAGTCTTGGTATACACTTGATACTTGCCACTCAAAAACCCAGTGGTGTTGTTGATGACCAGATCTGGAGCAACAGTAAGTTCCGGATCAGCCTCAAAGTCCAGGATAAGCAGGATAGCCAGGAGATGATCAAGTGTCCTGATGCGGCAGAGATCACCCAAACCGGCCGGTTCTACCTGCAGGTTGGTTTTAATGAACTTTTTGCTCTGGGTCATTCTGCCTGGTGTGGAGCTGATTACAGCCCTGCTGACGAGGTGAAAAAGGCTGTTGATAACAGTATTCAGCTGATTGATAATCTGGGCCGCACTATCATAAGTGCAAAACCAGCTGAGAGAAAAAAGGAATCTGGCACTGTTAAACAGCTTGTTGCCATTGTTAAGTATCTTTCGGACCTGGCAGAGGAGGAGAATTTGCATAGCAGATCTCTCTGGCTGGAACCTTTAGCTGAAGTGATCTACCTTTCTGATCTGGCTGTAAAATATCCGCAAAACAAGGAAAAATTTGTTCTTAACCCTCTAGTAGGCGAGCTGGACGATCCTTATAATCAGCGCCAGGCTGCTTTGAATATCCCTTTTTCCAGCTCTGGCAACTGTATTTTATATGGCTCAACCGGCAGCGGTAAAACAAGTTTCTTGACAACCTTATGCTATTCTCTGCTGCAAAATCACCCTGTTGAAGAATTGAGCCTGTATATTTTAGACTTTGCAGCAGAAACATTGAAGGTGTTTGCCAGAGCACCTCAGGTTGGTGGAGTCATCACATCTGCTGATGAAGAGAAAAATATTAATTTCTTTAAGATGCTGCGCCAGATTATGGAGCAAAGAAGAGCCTTGTTTGCTGATTACGGCGGAGAATATGCTAGTTATTGCCGATCTGGTGCAGGTGCACTACCTAGTATTCTGGTTGTCCTGAATAATTTTGAAGGCTTTGCTGAGCAATTTGAAAACCTCTTGGATGAATTTGCTTTGCTCAGCCGGGACGGGACTAAATATGGGATTTATTTTATTATAACTGCCAGCAATACGAATGCAGTGCGTTACAGAGTTTTGCAGAACTTTAAAATGCTGCTAACCCTGCAATTAAACGATGCTACAGATTATCCGGTCGTTGTAGGCAAGACAGACGGTCTTGTTCCTGCTGCCGTTAAGGGACGTGGTCTGGTTGCTTTAGATAAGCCCTATGAATTCCAGACTGCCATCTGTCTGGATGCAGATGATCTTTTAGCAAATTTACGCAATTTCAGTCAGGAACTGGCCCAAAGCAGTAAAGGAAGAGCTCGGCAAATCCCTGTTTTGCCTAAGTCTGTTGATTATGCTTACTTTAGGGATTCATTGACAAGCCTTGCTGAGCTGCCGCTGGGTGTGGCCAAAAATGACCTTGCCTTTGTCAGTCTTGATTTGGAAAAACGCGTCATTTTTCCGGTCACCAGCCAGGACATGTCTGGAATGGCAGTTTTTCTCATTGAGCTGGTCCGGATTTTAGCTGATCTGGCTCAGCTCACAGTACTTGACCTTGCTCAGCTATTGCCTGACAGCTCAAAACACGAACCTGCTGTTATTGTAGATGAAATATTTGCTGAGATGGTTGAGCGAAACAACACTTATAAAGATGCAGGTCAGGACTTGGCTGCCCTGAGCGGTTTTTCTAATAGAACTTACCTCATTATTGGCCTTAATAGATTTTTCGAGCAGCTAAGTACCGAGAGCAAAGATAAGATGCATACTCTTTTGGCAAAAGGAGAGGCCATTTATAAAATGCATTTTATTATCTGTGATACGGTAGCTGATTTAAACAGCTTGAGCTACGAAGAGTGGTACAAGCGTCATGTGGCCAACAATGATGGCATCTGGCTGGGCGATGGTGTGGCAGACCAGTATTTGTTGAAACTGAACAAGGTGACTAATGATCTTTACAGGGATGTTGAGCCTGGCTACGGGTACATGATCCGGCGGGGCAGAGCTGTTTATTCAAAATTGCTTGGGGCTATTGAGGAGTGATAATGGATGGATAAAATTCTAGTTAATATCTTCATACCAATCCTCAATCTTTCTTATGATGTTTTCATACCCTTGACATCCACTGTTGCTGAGGTGACTCAGTTACTTAGTAAAGCCATTACTGAGCTGTCAGATGGCAGATTTTTCACGACTGCAGACACAACATTATGTTCGCGTGAGGATGGCACAATCTTTGATATCAATCTATTTGTCGGTGAACTGGCACTGGAAAATGGTTCCCGGCTGATGTTGATATAAATAATGGAACGGGAGGCCAAATAAGATGGCGAAAACAATTCAGGTGACACCAGAACAACTGGAGTCCAGTGCAGGAAGAATTGAGGGATTGGCTGCTGACTATAAGGTTCAGTATGATCAGCTCTACAATGAGACTGGCGCGATGGCTGCCACATGGAGTGGCAAGGACAATGTGGCATATATCAACCAGATAGCCGGCTACAAGGATGATTTTGAAAGAATGCATGCCTTGATGCTGAGTTATGCAACGTTTCTGCGCAAAAGCGCCAAAGCATATCGGGATACACAGGACAATATTGTCTCTGAAGCCCGTAAGCTGACTAACTGATGGAGGGTATGAAAAATGGCTGATTCTATTCAAGTTTCAACTCAAGTGTTGATCGACACTGCAGAAAAAATCCGCACGATCAACAATAATATTGAAGAAAAGCTGGCTGCTATCAATAAAAGCATGAATGATTTGGAAAACACTTGGAAAAGTGATGCTTCCACTGAAATCAGAGGCGCAATGAACGCCATGAAGCCGCGCTTTGAAGAGCACAAGGTTGTAATTGACTCCTACGCCAAATTTTTACTAAGCACTGCCCAGAGTTACGAAGCAACTGAAGGGACAATCCAAAGTAATGCCAGTGCTTTCAAATAATGGCAAATACAGCATACGGCTCCAATGAACCGTGTGCTGAGTTTTGCTATTAAGGAGACAGATGCGCAAGATATTGAGAGTTAGAAAATACAAGCTGATAGTCTGCCCGCTGCTAATTCTGGCGGCAACTGTTATTTTACTGATGGGAGTGTGTGGATGTATGACCGAGCCAATCAACAGGGCCGAGCAAGTCAAAGGTCTGGTACTTGATTACTTAAATGAAAGATACGATGATTCTTTTTCAGCCCAAGCTTACAGCGCCGAATCATGGGCATACAGATATGAATCAATGTCGATCGCCTCAGCCAAGTATGATGCTTTCTTTACGGTGCGGGTGTTTACCGACCATGAGACCCCTGTCCTGATCGATAATTACTATCATTTGTTCATGCAATCTGATGCTGAAGAATTTTTTCAAATTGTTGCAGCAGATTTTGCCACAGCAGTAAAAGTGAGATTCCAGGAGTCTATCTGGTCGGATGAACTGGCTGGTAGTGAATCTTTTGCTGATTATGTCAAAAGTGGTCTGTGTGATATTGACGTTTTCTTTTTGACAAACAAGGATCTGGCTGGCCTAGCCGCAGAGGAGCGAGTCCAAGCTTTGGCAGAATCCAAGATCAGGGGCACATTCAAATTCATCAGGCTCAAGCCAAAAGCTCTCACTATGGATTTGACTGTCAGCCAGCTTTATCGAGATTATGCCGAGCTGGTTCAGGAGGAAAGATCATTTTTCATTAATCGTGAGTTTGCTGTTGCAGCAGACCAGCAATAATCCTGGAAGGAGCTAGGCCAATGGCTTTATCAGATGCCCAGCTTTTAATGCTGGATACCTTGATTTATACAGATTATGTCAAAGATGGAGATTCTGTATCAGAAATTGTAACGAAAATGGAAGTTGCTCTTGCTAACGGCAAAAAGATCAAAAGCTGTGAAATGAGCACTGCTGAATGGCGTGAATTAATCAGGCAAATTAAAAACGAGGAGAGCCTGCTGAAATATAAAGTGACTAATTCCCATATAAGTGAATATGGTGACAAGGCAGCTTGTTTTGTTGATGATCTGGCCAATCCAAAGGATGTCAATGTTGTTTTTCGCGGAACAAGCGAGGATTACGAATGGGAAGACAATGTTGAAGGTGGCCGTGTATCAGATACTACACAGCAAGAAAGAGCTGCTGACTACATCAATGGCCTGCCAGCCAGTTATGGCAATGCCATGACAGTGTCAGGTCATTCCAAGGGCGGGAACAAGGCTCAGTATGTCACCATCACAACCGACCGGATTGCCCGCTGTGTTTCTTTTGATGGTCAGGGCTTTTCACCTGAATTTTTAGAAAAATATGAAGATAAAATAAATAGCAGGGCAAATAGCATAACTTCTATTTCAGCAAAAAAAGATGTTGTTAATTGTCTGCTCTTACCAATAGCTGGCAGGCAGATCTATATTGATGCTGAAGAAGATAATTATTTATACAACCACAAACCCAATATTTTGCTGGATGCCAATGGCAATCTAAAGCCGCAATGTGAGCAAGATTATGTGGTGAAGCTATTTTATGACTACACATCAAGTCTTATCCGCTATCTGCCTGATGATATGCGGGATGAGGTTTTAGACGTTACTTTGATACTGGTCATGCTAATTCTAGGCAAAGAAGAGGCAAATATTGAAAAAGCACTCATTTCATTATTGGAAAAAATACACCTTTATACCACTGATATTGGAGCCCTCAGCAAGCTGCTCCTCGCCCTTGGGTTGCCCTTTGTCTTGCAATGGCTGCCTATTGATGCTGCTGTGGATTATATAAAAATGCAAGCAGAGCAGCTCTATAAACAGCTGCAGGCTATTGGGGAAAAGCTGGCAGAATTTGCCCGGAATTTTGTAGAAGCAGTGGATACGTTTTTAAATAATGTTAAAGAATACTGGCAGACTATTTCAAACCCTGGCTACACGTATACACTAACCTACACAGAGCTGAAGGTGGACACTGCCTTGCTGCTGGACTATGCGGACAGGCTGAAGAGAGTTAAAACAAAGATCCTTAATTTAGACAAGCAGATGGATCAGCTTTATCTCAAAGTGGGTTGGCGGGATTTATGGTCCTTGCTTAAAGCGGACCTGATGACAGGCTATGATTATCGCCTTGACCAGTGCGTAAAATATCTTGAAATTACTTCAAGGGACTTCTCTAAGGCAGAAAACAGCATAGCTGAACTATTCTAGGAGGTTGCCAGATGGATAGCAGAACACAACAGGAATTTGCCGCCATAAAAATAGATGTGCAGGGTGTAATTGATGAGCTGCATTCACTAGCAGATTCGGTCAGAAGCAACTTTTGCGGTATTGGCAATGAAAAATGTGCCGTTAGCCTGCAAAAGGCGGCTGATCATTATAAGGTAGTTAAACGAAATCTCAATAAGATTGATACCAGTGCTGTCACTGAGGAATTTGCAAAAGCCCAAAGAGCAAAGGCCAACGCTGCAAGTAGTGTTGGCCAAACAGGCAGTCAAATCTCAAAAACCAGCCAGAGCAAGTCTTTTAACCCTGTTAAAACGGTTAGCCAGTCACAGGTTGAAGCGTCAGTTACACAGCTGGTCAGTGATACGAAAAGCAGGTTAAAGGAGGCTATGCAATGGCTATTCGGGTAGATACAGCTGCGGTAAGAGCGGCTGCCGATAAAATTCGTACGATTAATATGGAAATCGACACAGAATTTACTTCAGTTGAAGCTGCAGTTAAGAAATTGATAGCTAAATGGCATGGTACAGCTGCTGAGCAGGGGATCAACTATTACTATGATCTGAAAAATGAACTAGTGCCGGCCAGGCTCAGGGTGATCGATCAAATGGCTAATTTCCTGCTGGTCCAAGTTGGCCTAGGTTATGAGGAGACTGAAAAAGCAATCAGCTCAGCTGCTGATGCATTTAAATGATTGAGGGAGCGAAAATGGCTAAAATAGATGTTGACCATGCCGAGTTGGAAAAAGCAGCAAAAAGTGTTGATCAGTATGTTGATTTTATGAAAAAAGGCATGCTAAAAATGACTGGCAGCATTGAGGAACTAGACAGGACATGGCAAGGTGCAGACTCCATTCAGCTGAAAAAGGAATGGTCAGAGCTAGAAGCAAAAGACTCTACCAGCAGCAAGATGGCAATAGCTTTGGCCAACTATGCTGACTCATTGCGCACAGCTGCCAGTATGTATAAAAAAGCCCAGGCAGATGCAGTCAACAGGGCCAATAGATTGTTTTGATAGATAGACAGGATCAGTTATGGATTTGACATATGCGCTCATAAGTAAAGCAGGCGACAGAGATCTCAATGAAGATTCACTTGCTGTCTGCGACCATGCCGGGCACCAGTGTTTTGTGCTATGTGACGGACTGGGCGGGCATGGTATGGGTGATGTTGCCTCAAGTCTGGTTGTTGATGTCTTTAAAGCCCAGTTTGACCAAGCAGATGATCTGACAGATTTTATCGGCCAGACTTTGCTGGCTGCTCAAGACATCCTGCTGGCTGAACAAATTGCCCGTAGGGCCAGTAAAAGAATGAAGACAACTGCAGCCGCACTTGTCCTTGATGAGAAAAATGCCTATATCGGCCATGTTGGTGATTCAAGGGTATATGCCTTTTTTAAAAACAAAGTAAAAACCAGGACATTAGATCACAGCATACCACAGATGCTGGCTCTGGCTGGTGATATCAAAGAAGCCCAGATCAGGCAACACCCGGATCGGAACGCACTGCTGCGGGTGCTTGGTGTTGACTGGGAGCAACCGATGTATGATCTACTTCAACCTATTGTGCAAAAAAAATGCCAGGCTTTTTTACTTTGTTCAGATGGCTTTTGGGAGCATATTGAGGACAAGCAAATGTGCTACCTGCTCAAAAAAACCAAGTCTGTTCACGAGTGGCTGGAGGAAATGACTCAGCTGGTTGAACAAAATGGTGCTGGACTGGATATGGATAATTATTCAGCTATAGCAGTCTGGTTATAAAAAAGGGGTCAACCATGCAAAGCCATAAAGATAATCAACAAATAAGGGATGAAAATACAGTTTTTGACCTTGCCGTCCTGACTGTTCTGGGTGACCGGGATGAGCAGCAGGACAATTTTGGCTATCTGCTGCAGGACTCTGCAGGCCTTGTTGTTGTATGTGATGGCATGGGTGGTTATGAAGGTGGTAAAAAAGCCAGCAGGATGGCTGTAAATACTTTTTTGTCCTGCTATGAACAAAAACGGTCACATGACGATGCACAGGGATTTTTGCAGCAAGCCACCCTGCTTGCAAACAGTATGGTCAAAGACTTGCAGAACAGCTCAGAAAAGCTGACTAATGCCGGCAGCACCCTGTTGGCGGTCTTGATAGAGGATAATTCCTTAAGCTGGTCTGGTGCAGGCGACAGCAGGGCTTACTTGTTGAGGGATGATCAGCTGGTCCAGATCACCCAGGACCATAACTACAGATCAGTCTTGAACATGCAAAAAGATGGCAGCCTGTTGGATTTAGCAAATCTAGCCGGTAAAGAAAAGAAAGAGGAAGCATTGATTAGTTTTTTAGGGATAACTGAGCTGAAACTGATCGACTACAATCAAAAGCCTTTGCAGCTGGAAGCTGACGATAAAATTGTCATTATGACAGACGGGCTTTACAAGCTGGTTTCTGACCAGGAAATGGCCAGGATTATAGGCAACTTTAAAAATATCAGCGAATCCTTGCTGGCCCTGGAAATGAAAGCCAAAAGAAATGCCCGGGAGGCAAGGATCAGGCGTGATAACATGACAGTTGCTTTGCTGAGGATAAAATAGGGGAGTAGGAAGATGAAGGTAGTCAAGTGTGTAAATGGCCACTTTTTCGACAGTGACACTTATGAAATCTGTCCTCACTGTGGTGAGACAGCTATTAATGAGCCAGTCAAACAAAAGCCCGTTGTGAAGGCAGCCAGGCGTGGTTTTAACTGGGGGCGGAGCAAGGAAAAGACAGCTGAGCCGGTTGTTTACCAGGAACCTGTTGTACATTTCCAGTCCGATCAAGCAGACGATCCGGAAAAACCGCCTGCAAATACAGCTAGCAGCCAGGAAACGGCACTTGCTGAGCCAGCCCAGGTCTATATCAGTGGCCAGGATAAGACACTTGACTTTTGGCAGACTGGGAGCCCGCCTCTAGAATCAATAACTGATGATCTTGCATCTATTGAGCAGCCTCTGGACAGCCAATCACCGGCCATATTTAAAGAAAATCCGCCTGCCGCAAGTTTGGAGGAAGTTGTCAGGCAGGCATCTGCCAACAGTGATAGTAAAACCATGAGCTATTTCAGCGCTGCAGTTGAAGAAACAAGTGGTATAGAAATCACTCTAGATCCTGTCGTTGGCTGGCTGGTCTGCATTGGCGGCAAACATTTCGGCGAGAGCTTTTCGATTTCTGCCGGGAAAAACTCAATCGGCAGGAATATAGAGAACAAGATCGTCTTGCAAAAAGATAAAAGCGTTTCACGTCATAAGCATGCCTTGATTGTTTATGAACCTAAAAAACGTAATTTTTACTTACAACCAGGTGATAGCAGTGGTCTGACCTATCTTAATGATACATACATAACAGAAGCAAAAAGGATCAACAGGCAAGATATAATTGAAATAGGTGACAGCAAGTTTTTTTTCGTGCCGCTTTGTGATGAATCATTCAGCTGGGATAATTTCATGGCCAAGGAGTAAAGAACAGCGTGAAAAAATGTTTGTATTGCTTTAATGATTATTTCAAAAATTATACTGTCTGCCCCCACTGCGGACAAATAGAGAATAATGAGCCTGACGAGCCGGTTCATTTACTGCCAGGCACAGTTTTAGCTGGCAGATATCTGATTGGCCATAGTGTCGGTTCAGGCGGGTTTGGCATCGTATATAAGGCTAAGGATTTAAAGCTGGAAACAGTGCTGGCAGTAAAAGAGTTTTTTGTCAGCCGGCTGGTGACAAGAGCCCAAGGTTTAAAAAACCTGATAGTCACAAAAAAATCTCAAACTGAATTTGCCTACCGCAAGGAAAGATTCCTGGCAGAAGCCCGCACCATGGCCAAGATGGGCTCACATCGCAGCATCCCCAATGTGTTTGAATTTTTTGAAGAAAACAACACTGCTTACATAGTGATGGAATACCTGGATGGTTTGACCCTGGGTGAATACCTGACTGACAATAAAGGCAAGATTGATCTCGATTTTGCCATCATGATTGCCAGTGAAGTAGCCAATGCTTTAAGATCCCTGCATGAACATAATATTATCCATCGTGATGTCGCTCCGGATAACATCTTTATCTGCACTGGCAAGACAGTTAAGCTGAAATTGATGGACCTGGGAGCTGCAAAATTGGCAGACAGCACCGATGAAGCTATTGATATAATCTTGAAACCAGGTTATTCACCACCAGAACAATATGATAACAGTTCACATATTGGCCCTTGGTCTGATATTTATGCTCTGGGTGCCACCTTGTATGCCATGGTCACTGGTAGCAAGCCCATTGAGTCAACCAACCGCAAAATAAGTGATGAACTGGTGGCACCAAACCAGATTAATCCACTTATTTCGGACAATCTCAACAACACAATCATGAAAGCCATGGCTTTGGAAAGGCACATGCGCTTTAAAAATATTACAGAATTCCTTAAAGCAATCAATGGTGAAAAAACAGTGATCCCTTTAGCTAAGGAGAAAAAAAGGCGCAGCAGAAGACGCGGTCTGGGTATAGCATTATCCTGCCTGATCCTACTTGTTGGAGCTGTTATGGGATATGGTGTGTACAGCCAAAAGAAATCTGATCAGTATTTGGAAGATGCCACCATTAATGTCTGGATTTCTGTTGCTGAGGATTCAACGGAAAAAGAAGCCATGGATTACATCCTGGCAGACTTTATGACTACTTTTCCCAATGTGACTGTTGAGCTTGAAGCTTTCACTGAAGCAGATTATACCACCCGCCTGCTTGAAGCAGCCCAAAATGATGCACTGCCCCACTTGTTTGAAAGCTCAAATCTGCCTGATGAAGTACTAGATCAAGCGGTCAGCCTGGACAAGATAATCCGGTCAGAGCAGTTCGAAAACTGCCTATTCCTAGACCACTATAAGCACTGTTATCCAGAAAAAAAACAAATGCCTCTAGCTATTGAGGTTCCTGTTGCTTTTGTCATCACCAATGGTGCAGAGTCCATTAATTATCAGTCTGCTTATTTTACTGATCTGGCTGATTTTGCGTATGAGAATATTGCAGTGGACGAGCGTTACACAACAATGGTTCAAGCAAATTTTGCCATTGAACCCACCTTTACGGGGCGGGACGATTTTTTTGACAATACAGCTAACCGCACGGCAGTGCTGTTATCTTCGACAAAAGCTGTTAATGAAGTCCGGCAGACCCTGACTAATTATGAAAAGGCATTTGTATATCCTGACCTGACCAGGATAATATGTCATTTCACTTATGAGTGGAGCATCAGCCCGGCCAGCCCTGCAGAACAGGCAGCTGCAGAAAAGCTGCTGACCTGGATGCTGGGTAATGTTTATCAAAATGCCCTCATGATAAGTAAAAACAATGATGGTGAAATACCGGTTAATCCGGCCAGCTTTACAGCGAAAACAGGTACAAAATACTATGCCGCCATCACGCAGATTCATAGCAAGTTTGTTTTCGAGAGAAAGGATAAAAACTGATGGACATTCGTTGCCTTGGCTGTATGGAAGTTTTTAGCGATGAGTTCAAGGTTTGTCCTCATTGTGGATACATGGTTGGCACTGAAGCTGAAGAGGCTATCCACATGGAGCCGGGTACACTGCTTTATGATCGTTATATCATAGGCAGGGTCTTGGGTTATGGCGGTTTTGGTGTGACCTATCTGGCTTGGGATGGCAAGCTTGAACAAAAGGTGGCTGTGAAGGAATATCTACCTGGTGAATTCTCCACCAGAATGCCGGGGCAGACCCAAGTGACAATCTTCAATGGCGCTAAAAACGAACAATTCCAGGACGGCCTGAATAAATTCGTAGAAGAAGCAAAGCATCTGGCCAAGTTTCAGAATGAAGCAGGCATTGTCAAAGTTTTTGATAGTTTTACTGAAAATGACACTGCCTATATCATTATGGAATATCTGGATGGAGAAACCCTGACCGAATATTTGAAACGTGTTCCTGTGATTCCTGAAGATGATGCGGTGTCCATGTTGATGCCCTTGATGGAATCACTCCAGACTGTCCATACTGAGGGACTGCTGCACCGGGATATTGCTCCGGATAATATTTTCCTGACCAGATCAGGTGAGGTTAAGCTAATAGATTTTGGGGCATCCCGTTATGCCACAACCTCCCACAGCCGCAGCCTGACAGTTATTATCAAACCGGGCTATTCACCTGAAGAGCAATACCGCAGCAGAGGAGACCAGGGTTCACATACAGATGTCTACGCTCTTGCAGCTACCTTATATCGCATGATTACAGGCAAAACGCCACCCGATGCAATGGAACGCCGGGCCAAATACGAAAACCAGAATAAGGATATACTTACCCAGCCTCATAAACTGAATAGACAGATATCCTTAAGCAGGGAAAATGCCATCTTGAATGCAATGAATGTCCGGATTGAAGACAGGACAGCTGATATTGCCAGTTTTATCAGCCAGCTGGAAGCTGATGTGCCAGCCAAGCGGGTTTACGGCAAAATCAAGAAAATTGACTTGTACAACTGGCCGGTCTGGCTTAAGACCCTGGTGCCGGCCAGCCTGGTGCTCGTTATTACTTTTACAGTTCTCCTCTTGACTGGTGTGATTGATTTTTCCTTGTTTTCCGAGGAGATTGTTATCCCAGATGGTATTGTTATAGTTCCGGAGGTTGAGGGTCTTGGTCAGGAGGAAGCTTTCGCTGCAATCGAGTCAGCCCAGCTATTGACAGCAACAGGGGGCACTGTTGAGTCAGAATATATCCCAGCCGGTAAACTGATCTTGCAAATGCCGATGGCTGGTTCCTATATGGAGGTTAACTCCACAGTAATGCTTCTGGTCAGCAGTGGTAAAAATGTTGTTGCAGCAGTTGATGGGGTGGCCACAGTCCCTTACCTTGTCTGGGATGAGGAAGCAACAGCTTTAGCCAAATTAACAAAAGCTGGCCTGGGCACACCTGAAATAAAACAAGAACATGATGATAATGTATCGATTGGGCAGGTTATCAGTCAAAGCATCGCAGCCGGTTCTGAAGTTAAAGAAGGTACCGTTATCACATTAACAATATCACTTGGTGCTGCCTCCTTTGACATGCCCGATGTCAGTGGAATAGACAAAGATGAGGCTCTGTCCTTACTGGTCAGTAAGGGCCTGGTTGTTGCATTAGAATACCAAAAGGACAATGAAGTGCCGGACAATAGCATTATTAGCCAGAGCGTCAAGCCGGGAAATCCAGTCAAACGCAGTGATGAGGTGACTTTATTTGTTTCCAGTGGCAAGCAAGCGACAGAAGTGGTCGATGTTGTTGGCCTGAGCCAGGATGAAGCTGCCAAAGCTTTACAAAAACAAGGTTTTAAACTGGTGATTTTGGAAAATCATGATGCAAAAATCCCGGCGGGTAAGGTAATCAGCCAAACACCTGCCGCCGGTTCTGCCCAGCTAAGCGGGTCCACTGTAACGATTTATGTCAGTAAAGGCAGCCCGCAGCTTACTGTTGAGCTCAATGCCAATGGTGGCAGCCTAGACAAGAAAAATGTGACAGTATCTTACCAGGGCACCTATGGCCAGCTGCCGATACCAAGCAGAAGCGGCTATAGCTTCAGCGGCTGGTATTTGAGCCAGTCTGGTGGCAGCCGGCTGACAGCAACTACTGAAGTGGCATCTTCTTCTGGACACACACTATATGCCCGCTGGGAGGCCAACAGCTACCTAGTCAGTCTTAATGCCAATGGTGGTACAGTTAATCCCAATAGTATAAATG
>CAZZGG010000057.1:0-15928 GCA_964654125.1 uncultured Oscillospiraceae bacterium | reverse complement strand
TGCCTACGATACTTGGCTGGTAACGGCCCGGGAAAACAGGTCTTCGTCGGATTTTACCAAGGTCATCGGTTCAGAACCGGTGGCCTTGTTTTTTTATCCAGGCTTATAAAGCTAAGCTGCCTAAGTCATGTTATAATGTTGTTAGTAAAAACGAAGGAATGGAGTATATCATGAATGCCAAGATTCTAATTGTCGATGATGAGCCCAATATAGTTGACATCCTCAAGGCAAATCTTGAGCGGGAAGGTTATCAGACGATTGCAGCTTACGATGGCAAGCAAGCTCTGGAAATGGGCATATCCCAAAAGCCAGATTTAATTCTACTTGATTGCATGTTGCCCAAAATGGATGGCTTCGATGTGTGTCGCAAGTTGCGCCAAAGTGTCAGTGTGCCGATCCTGATGCTGACTGCTAAAAGTGAGGAAATAGATAAAGTGTTGGGCCTGGAACTGGGCGCAGATGATTATATTACCAAACCATTCAGTGTCCGTGAGGTGCTGGCTAGAGTGAAAGCTCAGCTGCGCCGGGTCAACTTGAGAGGAAATACAGCAGATGGCAGTAACAGGGTTATAGAATTCGGTGACATGGAAATAGATGATGAGGCCTACCAGGTCCGGCGGCGCGGCGAATTGCTGGATTTAACCTTGCGCGAGTTTGAATTATTGCGTTTTCTGGCTCGCAATGAAGGCCAGGTGTTTGCCCGGGAAGAACTTTTACGTGAAGTGTGGGGCTATAAGCACTTTGGTGATGTGCGGACTGTTGACGTTACAGTGCGCCGGGTCAGGGAAAAACTTGAACCGGAGCGGGACAGCACTAGATATCTGCTGACTAAACGCGGTGTGGGTTACTACTTTTCCAAGGACGGAGTGCTTTGATCGGCTGTTGAGAAAGAGCATTAAATGAGATTTATTTTTTTGCTGGCTGACAGCATTCTTTTTGAAAAATTAACTGGCGATCCGCTTTGGCAGATTATAGCTGCTTGCTTTTGTACTGCTGTTCTGGTCTTTTTTCTCTGTCGTTGGCTTAACCACCGCAGACAGAGAAAAAAGGACCAGCAGATGGCGGCCATGGTGCTGGAATTCGTCGACGAGCGCAGCAAGTCTGAAGCGATTTTAGCGGACCTTGATGTAGGTGTGATTGCCTATAGCAGCGATGGCACTTTAATCAATCATAATCCGGCTGCGCACAAGATGCTGCTGCCGGATAAAATACCGCAAAGTCTGTCTGACTTCACTAGTCGTTATGGTCAGGAAAATGGCATTCAAGCAGGTCTGCTCCTCGGCAATGAGACTATCAGTGGTATTGTTTTGCATGAAAACAGTGTTTTGCGGGTCAGGCTCAAACAGTCACGTTTTGATGAAGGCCGCCGGGCCGGGACAATAGTTGTCATCCAAGATATTACTGATCAGGAAAGAGAAGAAAAGCAACGCAAAGAGTTTGTCGCCAATGTTTCGCACGAGTTAAAAACACCTCTTACCACGATCAAGACTTATTCTGAATCTTTACTGGAGTGGGGTCTGGCTGAAAAAAGTAAAGATGCGATTCACAAGGATATCTGGCGCATCCATGATGATTCCTTGCGCATGGAAAAACTGGTTGAGGATCTTTTACTCTTATCCAGCATTGACAGCCGGGGCCTGCGGGTCAGACTGGAACTGTTTGATATCACCCAACTGATCCGGCAGGTGGTCGACCGCCTGCAGTTGCAGGCTGAGGACAAAGCAATTGATATGACCTGTTACGCTGTCTCCAGAGTGCCTCTTGTTTTGGCTGATCGCACAGCTATAGAAAGAGTGATTACCAATCTGGTCGGAAATGCGTTAAAATACACAGAAAAGGGTGGCGCTGTGAAAGTTTATATCAGCCACCTGGTGGATGATGTTTGCCTCAAGGTCCAAGATAATGGTTTTGGTATTGAAAAGGAGCATCTGTCCCGGATTTTCAACCGCTTTTATCGGGTGGACATGACGGGCTCCCGCATGTATGGCGGGACAGGTCTGGGACTTTCCATAGCCCGTGAACTGGTGGAGTTGCATGATGGCAAGATCAGTGCCAGCAGTGTGCTTGGCAAAGGAACAGAATTTACAGTGATGATACCAATAGCCCGCAAGCTGTTGGAGAACACGATTAAGGCCTGTCAGATCAGTACAGTGCCGCAAGATATGCTGCATGAGGCGGCAGCGGATGAATTGAAGCAAATGGCAAAAGAACAGGGCATGGCCTCACAAAACCTGGCAGAATTGGACGATCAGCAGATTAAGCAGCTGCTTGATCGGGTGTTAGAAAAAGAGGATAATTCTAAAGATGATCTTGCCGACGCAAAAGCAGTTGAATAGAGTGCAGATAAGACCAGAGGAACTGTCTTTACCCAAGCTAGATAAAAGAGGTATAAAAGTGAGCAGTTATATAATAAGAGGCGGCAACCGCCTCAGTGGTGATGTTAAGATCAGCGGTTCAAAAAATGCCGCTTTAGGCATCATTTCTGCAGCCATGCTGCTGGATGGCCCTTGCTGGCTGGATAATGTTCCCGACATAGCCGACTTGAATGTCATGCTGGAGATTTGCCGGGCCCTGGGCGCCCAGATCAAGCGTGAGTCAGATGGCACCTTGTTTATCAATCCCTGTACAATCACGAGCGGGGAAGCCACACATGACAAGGTGCGCAGCATCCGCGGTTCTTATTATTTGCTGGGCGCCCTGCTGGGCCGGCTGGGCAAAGCCTGTATCTACATGCCGGGTGGCTGTAATTTTGGTACCAGGCCGATTGATCAGCACATGAAAGGTTTCGAATCACTTGGAGCCACAGTGACTATTGAGTATGGCAAGATCAATGTTGCAGCAGAAAATCTGCGTGGTGAACATATTTTTCTTGATGTTGTCAGTGTCGGTGCCACGATCAATATCATGATCGCCGCAGTGAAAGCTGAAGGCATAACTGTGATTGAGAATGCAGCCCGTGAACCCCATATAGTTGATGTAGCCAACTTTCTCAATACCATGGGTGCCAATATACGTGGCGCCGGCACTGATGTAATCAGGATCAGCGGCACACCTGTGCTAAAGGCCAACGCCAGCTATTCAATTATCCCGGATCAGATTGAGGCAGGTACCTATATGCTGGCAGCCGCCCTGACCAGAGGTGATGTGACTGTTCACGATATCATCCCCAAGCATATGGAGCCCTTGACAGCCAAAATGGAAGAAATGGGTGTTACCACTGAAGTTGGCGATGACTGGATCAGGGTTTATATGAAAGAGGAGCAGCAGTTGCAGGCTGCCAATTTTAAAACCATGCCCTATCCTGGTTTTCCGACAGATTTGCAGCCTCAGACAACGGTCCTGCTTTGTGTCGCTGAAGGCAGCAGCAAGATGCTGGAGAATGTTTGGGAGAACCGTTTCCAGTATATAGATGACTTAAAGACCATGGGTGCTGAAATCATGGTTGCCGGCCACACTGCCATAATCACTGGCAAAAGTCAGCTGACCGGTGCCAAAGTGATGGCCCGGGACCTGCGCGCCGGGGCCGCCATGGTTCTGGCCGGTCTAGCTGCGACGGGTGACACAGAGATTACTGATATAGCCAAGATTGAACGCGGCTATGAAAATTTTGTAAAAAAAATGCGCATGATCGGTGCTGATATAGCGCGTATTGTTGAATGATGGCAGGTGATATCCTGGTCTGTCCTCTGCGCAGCGGCAGCAGTGGCAACAGCCTTTTTATTGGTGATAAAAAAACCGGATTCCTGCTTGACGCCGGCACATCTGGCAAAACTATTGCAACAGCCCTGCGCAGCCTGGGCCGTGACCCGGTTGATCTGGCTGGGATAGTGGTGACTCATGAGCATATTGATCATATAGCAGGTGTTGGTGTTTTACTGCGTAAGTACAAGCTGCCGCTTTATGTCAATCAAGCGACCTGGCAGGCCATGGCTGGAACAGTCGGTCAGGTGGATCCAGCTCTGGTGCATATCATTGAGCAGGGAGCAGAGTTCAATCTGGCAGGATTTTCCCTGACCAGCTTTGCTACTCCACACGATGCTGTAGCTTCGTCAGGCTACCGGATCAGGACCGCTGCAGGTGATATCAGCCTGCTGACTGATCTTGGCTGTATGACGGCTGAGTTGATTGAGCAGGCAGCCGGCAGTAAGGTTGTTGTGATTGAGGCCAATTATGACCAGGCCATGCTGGAGGCCGGACCATATCCATTTGCTTTAAAAGAGCGGGTAAGCAGCCCGCTGGGCCACTTGTCCAATCTAGAGTGTGCCCAGGCTGTGGCAGAGTTGCTTGAATTGGGGACTGAACGTTTTATCCTGGCCCATCTCAGCAAAGAAAATAACTTCCCCGAGCTGGCCTTGCTGACTGTCGGCCGCCATCTCAATCTGATCAAGGCCAAACCACAGGATACAAGGATCAAGGTGGCGCGGCGTTTTGCGGTAAGCGAACCTTTATGGCTGTAAAAATAACTATCATCACGCCAGGCAAGGCCAAAAAAGACTGGCTGGAAGCAGGTCTGGCCCAATATGTTAAATGGCTCAAGCCCTACTGCCAGATTGAGTTTTTGTTGATCAAGCCCGGATCTGACAAATTGCCGCCCGAACTTGTTCTGGCAGTAGAGGGGCGCAGTATTTTGGCCCAGATCCGGCCGCAAGACTATGTGGTTGCACTTGATCTGGCCGGCCTGGAGGTCGATTCAGAGCAGTTGGCTCTGCATCTGCCTGCTTGGCTTGCAGCCGGCGGCAGCAAGCTGACCTTTGTGATTGGCGGTGCTTTTGGCCTGGCGGAGCCTGTTTTACAAAGGGCCCAGCAAAGGCTGAGCCTTTCCCGCCTGACTTTGACCCATCAGATGACCCGCTTGCTTTTACTGGAACAGTGTTATCGCTCATTTTGTATTTTGCAAAACAAACCCTATCATAAGTAGTCGCAAAAAAAGTAACAATTATCAGACAGACAGCCAGCAATTATCTAGGCAAATGCCAGAAATCAGCCTCAAAGAGATACATTTGCCTGGAAAGGTTGCCTTTATTGGCTCAGCAAGCTAAAATCAGACAAGTACTGACCTGTTCATTACCAGCGAGGGCAGTACGCCCCTGCTGACGGATCGGCGGTGATGGTTTTTGAAAAAACGACGAACGGGACAAGAGCGGGCGACGCAAAGCGAACAGGCTTATTTATATTCTAATCGTCCTTTCAAATGGTTTCTTGATTTATTAAGGCCAGTTAAGGGTCGATTTATTTTTGCCCAAATGCTTGATTTGCTTTTTGTTGCCACAAGTGTAATACCGGCAACTGTGACAGGACTGATGGTCGACAATGTGTTCACAGAAGGTAAGATGGAGCTATTACCCCTTTACCTGACTTTACTGGTGGCAGTACCGCTGGCGCGCTCTGGCATAGCCCTGCTTTTCCGCTACCAGTTTGAGTACTGCTCCCAGCATACTGCCACACGGATCAGGACGAGTTTGTACCGGCATCTGCAAAATCTGGATGAATCTTTTTACAACAAGACCAGGGTGGGCGATATCATGTCTAAAATGACAGGTGATGTTGACATGATCCGTTATTTCATTGCCTACACAGCCTATGCGACCCTGGACAGCTTGTTTTTGTTTGTCTTCGGAGCCTTTTACGTCCTGACAGTCAATTGGATCCTAGCCTTGGTTGCTCTTTTGATCAGCCCTCTGATCTTTGTTTTGACATTCAGGCTTGGACGTACAGTGCGGCCAATCTGGGGTGAGATAAGGGAGGCTTTTTCCCGGCTCAATTCAGTTGTTCAGCAAAATATTGCCGGCAACAGGGTAGTGCGCACCTTTGGCCGTTCTGACTACGAAGAAGAAAAATTTGAAGTGGAAAATGAAAGATACCGTCAGGCCAACTTCAAGCACAACAAAGCGGTTATCCGCTTTATCCCGGCCCTTGATGCCATGGCCAATTTCATGATGGTGCCGGTTATACTGGTTGGCGGCATCTTGGTTATAAAAGGGAAACTGACCTTGGGCGGACTTGTTACCTTCAACGGTCTTTTGTTTGTCCTGACCATGCCCATGCGCCAGGCTGGCCACCTTATGAATGAGGTGCAGCGTTACTCAGCTTCCGCCCAAAAAATCATTGACCTGTTTTTAGAAAAACCCCGCATCACTCAGCCCCAGGATAAAAGTGCTGCAGCGACATCAGCAGATGAGAGCTACGAACAAGAACGCACAGTGTCAATCAGTGGTAAAGTTGAATTTCGTGATGTCACCTTCACATATGGTGAACGCAAGGGCAAGGCCCTGCAACCATCTTTAAAAGATATCAATCTGGTGGCCCAGGCCGGCCAGACAATCGGGATAGTCGGCTTGACCGGTTCTGGCAAAACCAGTCTGGTTAATTTGATTCCGCGTCTTTATGACACCACATTTGGCGCTGTCCTGATTGACGATGTTGATGTGCGCGACTATAACCTGCAGGAACTACGCCGTAATATCGGCATGGTCATGCAGGATGTCTTCTTGTTCTCCGACACAATTGAAGGCAATATAGCTTACGGTGTCCCGGAAATAGAGATGGATGCGATCTTAGCCGCTGCAAAGATTGCGGCCGCCAATGAATTCATCCACAAGACCACTGATGGTTATGACACCATCATCGGTGAAAGAGGTGTGGGCCTTTCCGGAGGCCAACGGCAAAGAATCGCTTTAGCCCGCGCTTTAGTTCTTAAACCGAGAATTCTCATCCTGGATGACACAACATCAGCAGTTGATATGGAAACTGAAAAAGAGATCCAGGATGCCCTGGCGACTCACTTACAGGATTGTACTGTTTTCATTATTGCGCACAGGATTTCTTCAGTGCGCCATGCTGACCAGATTATTGTCCTGGATGAGGGCAGCATTATTGAACAAGGCACCCACGCTGAGCTTTTAGCCAAGCAGGGCAGCTATTTTGATGTCTTTGTCACACAGGCTGGTCTGACAGCTGCTGAAGCTGCCAGCCTGGCAGCCGGGGAGGGAGGGGTTTCAGTTGGCGCGCAATCGTTATGATATAGATGAGTCTTTGGATGTACCTTTTAACTTCAGTCAGTTTCGCAGTCTGTTAGATTACACTAGACCCTATGCCAAACCGCTGGCTAAAACTTTTATCGTCATGGTCCTGGCCAGTGCCCTGAATCTCTTGTCACCCCTGCTCTTGATGAAGGCGATCAATGACATGATTCCTGACCAGAATATCCTGGGCCTGGGCTTGATAGCAGGCGGTTTCACCGCCATTGTCCTGGTGGTTGCTTTTTTGACAGCCTACCGGATGAGGCACATGAATATAGTGGGGCAAAGTATCATCCACGATATACGCCTGGACATGTTCCGCCATCTGCAAAGTCTGCCTTTCACTTATTTTGATGACCGGCCCCACGGCAAGATCCTGGTCCGGCTGGTCAATTATGTCAACACGGTCAGTGACCTGCTCTCCAGCGGCTTGATCAACTCTGTGGTTGACCTGCTCAGCCTGGCTATCATTGTTGTCTACATGCTCTTGGTTGACCCGCTCCTGACGCTTTATTCTCTGGCCGGTCTCCCCCTTTTACTGTTGGGGATCATGCTCTTGAAAAATGCACAAAGAAAAGCCCAGCAGCAGTTGTCCCGCAAAAATGCCAACCTCAATGCCTACACCCAGGAAAGTTTGACTGGCATGAAGGTGACCCAGGTGTTTGCCCGTGAGTCCTTCAACAGGGGCATCTATAAGCGCCTGATCACAGAGTTTCGCAAGAGCTGGATGCATTCGGTCTCAGTCAACATGATCATGTGGCCTTTTGTCGATACAGTTTCCAATGCCACTGTGGCCCTGCTTTATGCAGCAGGGGCCCTCTGGCTGCGCCAGGCCAACGGTGATCCGCTTTCTGTCGGTGTCATCGTAGCTTTTGTCGGTTATGTCTGGCGCTTTTGGCAGCCAGTCAACAGTCTGGCTAACTTTTATAACGCTCTCCTTAATTCAGCGGCCTACATTGAGCGGATCTTTGAATTTCTCAACGAACCGGTTGTAATAGATGACAAGCCGGATGCCGAGCAGCTGCCCCGCATCAAGGGTGATGTCGAGTTCAAAGATGTCTCTTTTGCTTATGAGGCTGACCACATCGTGCTGGACGAAATATCCTTCACAGTCAATTCTGGTGATTCAATTGCCCTGGTTGGTCCGACCGGTGCCGGCAAATCAACCATAATTAATCTGCTTTGCCGCTTTTATGATATACCCAGCGGCCAGATCACAATTGATGGTTATTCAGTCAGTGATGTGACCTTGGCATCCTTGCGCACCCAGATGGGAATAATGCTGCAAGATCCCTTCCTCTTCCCCGGCACCATTATGGATAATATCAGGTATGGCCGCCTGGATGCCACTGATGAGGAGTGTATTGCCGCAGCCAAGGCTGTGCATGCCCATCCTTTTATCATGCGTCTGGCCAGTGGCTATAAAACCATGATCAATGACCAGGGTCAGGGGGTCTCAGCCGGTGAAAGACAATTGATTTCTTTTGCCAGAGTACTCTTGGCAGATCCGCGTATCCTGATCCTGGATGAAGCTACAGCCAGCATTGATACCCAGACGGAAAAGGCTCTGCAGCAAGGACTTGATCATCTGATGGCTGGGCGAACATCGTTTATCATAGCCCATCGCTTATCGACGATTAAGAATGTGACCAGAATAATGGTTATTGCAGACGGCAAGATAGCTGAAAGTGGTTCGCATAATGAGCTGGTCCGCCAACCCGGCCGTTACAGGCAGCTTTACCAGAGCCAGTTTGCCGCCCTGCTTGGTCCCGAAGCAGGCTGACTGTCTAGTTGTCCACAGGCCGGACCTGGAAAGAATGTTCTTATTGCCTAGACTGGCCTGCCAGCCAGAAGGCTGTCCGGTCGTGTTTTTGAGGGATAAGAGCTTTCATTTGCCTTTTATACGCTAAAATCAGCTGCAGCGTGAAACAATTGTTACAGCTATGTTACAGGAATATTACATGTGAAACAAAAAAGATAGTTATACACAGACTTATCCACATTATCCACATGCTTTAAGGCTTGATTTCCACATTGTCAACATTTTGCTATAATAGGTTGGTACTGCCAGCTGCCTGGCAAAAGTAGGAATGTGATTGGTGGTCTGTGTGCGAAAACAATTTTGGTTGATCAGTGGCCTGGGTAATCCCGGGCCTGCTTATGCAAAAACCCTGCATAATAGTGGTTATCTGGCAGTCGATCTGTTGGCTGAGCGGCTGGGCGTTGCTTTAAATAGGATCCGCCATCAGTCTTTGCTGGCAGAAGCGGTTGTTGATGGGCAGGCCTGCCTTTTGCAAAAGCCGCTTACTTTTATGAATAACAGTGGACTTGCTGTTAAAGCTGTCCTGGATTATTACAAGATTGAGCCGGAACGTTTCATTTGTGTTTATGACGATATCGACTTGCCGTCCGGCCGGATCAGGATCAGGCGCGGCGGTGGTGCAGGCACCCATAACGGCATGAAATCTTTGCTGGCCCAGCTACAAACAGAGGAATTTCCCCGGATCAGGATTGGGATCGGCCCCAAACCGCCTGAGTGGGATTTGGCAGCCTATGTCCTGGCCAAACTCACACCTGACCAGTTGGCCAGCTGGCAGGATTCTGCTGCAAGAGCGGCAGCTGCAGCCAGCCTGATAATAAGCCAGGGGCTGGAAAAGGCCATGGCCACTTATAACCAAGGCCCGGTCTAACCGGCTTGGCTTTTACTAAATGAGGTAAATAGTGAACGAACAAGAACAAAAATCCATCTGTCAGCAACAGCGGACCGATTTGGTCTGGCAAGAGCTGCTGCATGAATTGGCAGCAAGCCGCCCTGTCAACCTGGCCGGACTGCCGGATCCGCTTAAGTCATGGCTGGCTTTGACAGGAGCAGCTGAACTAAAGAAACGTCTTTGTATAATAGTGCCGGATGAGCTGCGGGCCAGAGCGCTGGCGGCTGATCTGAATGCCTTGACGGATGAGCCAGTGCTGGTTTTCCGGCCGCGCGAACTGAACCTAGCTGAAGTCGAAGCTGCCAGTCACGAAATGCAATGGCAACGCCTGGCTATTTTGCACAGCTTGCTGAACAATGATTATGCAGCCTTGATTGTGCCGGCAGCTGCCGCTTTACAAAAAATTATGCCGCCGGAGCTTTTGCAGGAGATGACAATCCAGCTGCGGCTGGGCCAGCAGATTGAACCTGATCAATTGGCCCAACTGCTCAGCCGCAATGGTTTTGAGCAAATGCGCCTGGCTGACGGTCCAGGTCAGTTTGCCCGCCGGGGCGATATAATTGATCTGGTCCTACCCGGTGCTGAAGATGGCAGCAGCGGCCAGGCCATCCGGATCTCTTTTTTTGATAATGAGATTGATGCCATTAAGGAATTTGATCTGGAAACACAAAGATCAGGCCAGATGCTGCAGCAGGTCCAGCTGGCGCCAGTGCATGAGCTGCTGGGCTTTTTGGCAATAAAAGACCAGCTGGCTGAAAAAATCCTAGCTGTCAGTCAAAAAGCGGTCAAGGAGGCTCGGGCCGGCGGTTCTGAACGAGATCTGCTGGAGCAGATCCGGCGGCTGGGTGATCATGATGCCCAGCGGGTTGCTGCGGGCATCCATTTCGCTGCCCTGGACCGCTGGCTGGATTTTATTTATCCTCAGCCGGCTTCTGTGCTGGATTACCTGCCCGGGGATGATGTTTTACTGGTGGTTGACGAGCCTTTGCGGGTCAGAAACAGGGCCGATGCAGCCCAGGCGGAGTTCATTGAAAGAATCAGGACCATGTTGGCCAAAGGTCAAGTCCTGGCACCGGCAGCAGATGTGCTTTACCGTGGATTAGAGCTGGGCCAGAAGATCGACCGGCATCAGCTGAAGCTGTCTGTCTGCCAGATAGCATCATCAGGCAATGGGCTACCCGGGGCCAGGCAGCTGCATTTAAGAGCTCGACCAACTGACAGCTATAGGGGCCGGGAAGAGCAGCTCTGGCAGGATTTAAAAGACTTCAGTGGGCCAGGCAAGACTGCCTGGTTGTTTGCCGGTTCCCAAGCCAGGAAAGAAAGGCTGGCTGGTCTGGCACTTGAGCACTCTGTCCCAGTCCGGATTGATGCAGGTAACCTGGCCCGGGGCTTTGTCTGGCCGGAGGCTGGCCTCATGCTGGTCGGAGCCCAGGATATCTTTGGTAGTGAACGACGGCAAAGACGGCGCAGCAGACACAGTGCAGGCCTCAAGATTGATTTTTTCAGCGATCTGGTGCCAGGTGAACTGGTTGTCCATGAAGTGCATGGAATTGGTAAGTATGAAGGGCTGTTTAATCTAGACAGCAGTGGCAGCAAAAGGGATTACCTCAAAATATCCTATGCCGGTGCTGACTCATTATACATTCCGACTGAGAATCTGGACCAGATCCAGAAATATGTCGGAGCCGACAGCCGCCAGCCCAAGCTGTCCAAACTGGGTGGGCAGGCCTGGAACCGTCTCAAGGAGAAAGCCCGCTCTTCCATACGCAAACTGGCCACAGACCTTGTCCGCCTTTATGCGGAAAGAGCCGCCCGTAAAGGTAACCGCTTTTCCCCGGATACTGTCTGGCAGCAGGAGTTTGAAGAATTATTTCCTTTTGAGGAGACTGAAGACCAGCTGCGTAGTATCCGTGAAATAAAGGCTGATATGGAAAGCGAAAAAGTCATGGAAAGGCTGCTGTGCGGGGATGTTGGTTATGGCAAAACTGAAGTGGCCTTCCGGGCCATGTTCAAATGTGTCATGGACGGCCAGCAGGCAGCCTTTTTGGCACCGACCACTGTTCTGGCCCAGCAGCATTACGAAAACCTGCTTCAGCGTCTGGCTGGTTTTCCTCTTAAGGTGGGGCTTCTAAGCCGCTTTGTGGCAAAATCGACACAAAAAGCCACCTTGCAGGGCTTGAAGCAAGGTTCGATTGATATAGTGATCGGTACCCACCGGATCCTGTCCAATGATGTCCATTTCAAAAAACTGGGCCTGCTCTTGATTGACGAAGAACAGCGCTTTGGGGTTGACCATAAGGAGAAAATCAAAAGCACCTGGCCCACTGTGGATGTGCTCTATTTCAGTGCCACACCAATTCCCCGCACACTGCACATGGCCATGGCAGGGATCCGGGATATCAGTGTTCTGGAAGAACCGCCCCAGGACAGAAGACCGGTCCAGACCTATGTCATGGAATACGATCTGCCTCTTGTCAGCGAGGCTATCTTACGTGAGATTGGCCGCAAGGGCCAGGTCTTTTACCTTTTTAATGATACCCACCGGATTGAGGAGAAAGCTGCGGAGCTGGAAAAGGAACTGCCCGGGGTGCGAATCCTGACTGCCCATGGCAAGATGAATGAAAGGACCCTGGAAGATGTGATTTTGGCCTTCATCAGGCAGGAAGCTGATATTCTAGTCTGTACAACAATAATAGAGTCAGGAATTGATATGCCCAATGTCAATACAATAATTGTGGAAAATGCTGACCGGCTTGGCCTGGCCCAGCTATATCAGCTGCGGGGCAGGGTGGGCCGGTCTGACAGACAAGCCTATGCCTATGTCACCTACAGACGGGATAAGGCCTTGACTGAAGTAGCGGAGAAACGCTTGGCAGCCATTCGCGATTTCACAGAGCTGGGAGCTGGCTTTAAGATCGCCCTGCGTGATTTGGAAGTGCGCGGTGCCGGCAACCTGCTCGGCGCTGAACAGCATGGCCATATTGAGGCGATAGGCTATGATTTGTATTGCCGTATCCTGGATGAATCAGTCAGAGAGATTCAAGGGAAAAGCGAAGCAGAGAAGGTTGAGGCTGTTATCGACTTGGAAGTGGATGCTTTCGTTGATCGTGGTTACATAGTAGATGAAGGGCAGCGGATGGATCTTTACCGCCGCCTGGCCAATCTGACTTCACTGTCTGATTACCAGGATGTGCTGGATGAATGCCTTGACCGCTATGGCGATTTGCCCCCAGCTGCCCTGGCCCTGGCCGATATTGCCTATGTGCGTTCAGCTGCCGCCCGGCATGGTTTTGCCCGTATCAGCCAGCAGGATAATAACATTGTTCTGGCATATGCTGGCAGCAGCCAGCCAGATATGGAATTTGTGGCCAGCTTGCTGGGTATGAGTCAGTATAAGGGCAGGATCTTATTTAATGCAGGACAAAAACCTTATTTGCTCTTTCGCCAGGCTGCGGCTGACAAGCGGCAGACCAGCAGCATACTGCGCCAGCTGTTTGCGGCTTTTGAGACAACAAACGCATAATCCATTGCCAAGACACGGAACTTGATTTATAATAACGGAGCTGTGTCCCGGTTGCCTAACGGATAAGGTGGCAGTTTCCGGAGCTGTTGATGCGGGTTCGATTCCTGCCCGGGACGCCAGATACCCAGCATATACCTTGCGGATATGCTGGGTGTTTTTTTCGGAATGGTATTTCAGAGCTAGCTAGTGGAAGAAGTCACTAAAAAACCGCCAGCTGCCAGCTGGCGGTTTGCTTTTGCTTAGGTGGATTTTTCTGCTTTAGCGAATGTAACCTACTTTTTGTGAAATACGCATGATGGAATCATGGACAGCATCCAGAACAGCTTCGTCTTTTTCAATATTTACACGGCTCTGTAAATGTGTCTTGCAGACATCCTTGCCCACATCACCCATGCTGGCAGCAACCTGCTTTCTGATAACCGGATCAGGATCAGCCATTAAAACAATTAAGTTGTTTACAGATGCATCATCACCTATTCCGCCCAGAGCCTTAATTGCAGCCAGGCGCACATCCTGTTTCTTGTCGTTGAGCAAACCAACTACTTTGGCGGATTTGCCCTTTTTTGCGTAAGATTCGATTTTTTTCAGCTTGTCACCGAAAATCATTCAGCATCCCCCTTTCACCTTTACCGTCGAAACTACTAGGCAGTTACCTAATCTTATTAAAATTATAACCTTAAATTGTGAAGATTTTGTGAATAAGCACTGGGCACGCACTGCAAGATGCCTGGCTGCAAGGTTGGACTGCTTTGACAAAGAGCCTGCCATTTTTTAAAATCAAATGGTCAGGCACTTGTCGGCAAACCACCCTGGCCTGCTGCAGCAAAGGAGCATTTGATGGAATTTTATGGTCGCCTGTATCGCTTATGTCGTTTTCTGGTAAGGAGATTTTATCCACGTTACCAGATTGAAAATAAAGATAAACTGACAGATCCAGTGGTGTATTTATGCCGTCACTTCAACGCCAGTGGCATTTTTATGACCGTTCCCTGGCTGCCGGGTAAATTTAGGATCTGGTCCCTGCATATATATCATGACTGGAGGGCCTGCTATCACCACATGATGGATTACACCCTGACAAAAAGGTTTGGCTGGTCGAAATTGCGGGCCTGGCTGGCAGCTGTGCCCTATGCTTTTTTCATGCAAGCTCTGATTAAATCGGCCAGATCAATTCCTGTCTACCGCAATTCTTTTCAGATTATAAAAACCTATCGCCAGAGCCAGCAAGCCTTGCAAAACCAAGAGAGTATCCTGATTTTCCCGGATATGGAATACACCAGCACTGAGAGTGAAATTGGCGAAATGTATGAGGGGTTTTTAATGGTGGACCGCTTCTACTTTAAAGATACAGGCCGCCATATTCCCTTTGTCCCGCTTTATGCTGATGCGGCAAACAGAACCATCCGGGTTGGCTCACCTGTTGTTTTTGCAGGGGATGTGCGCGACAAACAAGAGCGTTTCCGGGTGGTCGAGGCAATCAGGAGCCAGCTCAGCGGCAATATACCAACAAATTGGGGATCATCATGAAAGCGCGGCCCTATATACGAGATATGCAGATCGGCCAAATCCGGCTGGTTAACAATCTGGCCCTGGCGCCCTTGGCTGGCACCAGTGATGTGGCCTTCCGCAGGATCTGTAGCCGCTTGGGAGCTGGCCTGGTGATTACTGAGCTGGTCAGCGCCAGGGGGGTTATTTATGACCAGGAAATGAAAAAGAACTGGCGCTATCTGGCTATCGATCCAGCAGCAGGTCCAGTCGGCATCCAGCTTTTTGGTGCTGAGCCGGCTGATTTTGCAAAAGCGGCCCAGCGCATCCTGGACCATCCTGTCCTGGCCGGCTGCAGTCTGATCGATGTCAATATGGGCTGCCCGGTTAAAAAGGTGGTCAAGACCGGTGCAGGATCTGCCTTGATGCTGACACATCAAAAAGCTGCTGCTATTGTCAAGGCTCTGGTCAAAGTGTGCGGCAGACTGCCGGTTACAGTAAAAATGCGCAGCGGCTGGGATGCGGCCAGTATTAATGCAGCTGAGTTTGCGCGCTGTCTGGAAGACGCCGGTGCCAGTGGCCTGGCGGTCCATGCCCGGACCAGGGAACAGATGTATGGCGGCAAAGCCGACTGGTCAGTCCTGACTGAAGTCAAGCAGGCAGTGACAATCCCGGTCTGGGGTAATGGTGACATTATAGACAGCATTTCTGCCCGGCAAATGCTTGAACAAACAGGAGTGGACGGCCTGATGGTGGGCCGGGCCGCCCAAGGCAACCCCTGGATCTTTCGTCAGCTGGCCCGAGAGCTTGCCGGTGTAAGTTATGCAGGTCCTGAGCCGGGAGAAAGGTTGGCTGTCATAAAAGAACATCTGGCTGGTCTGATTGAAAGTTTGGGCGAAAAAGCAGGCGTCAGAGAAATGCGCAGTCAACTCGTTTTTTATCTGCGTGGTGCTAGAAATGCCAAAATGCTGCGGGCTCTTGTCATGCAGGCAGAAAACAGGGAACAACTTCTGGCTGCTTTGACCAAAGCAGAACTGTGAACAGCTAACTTGATCACTGACCTAGTGGTAATTACAGCTTTTGCCAGTAAGATTTGGAATGTCAGTTAAGCTGCGTAGTAAATTGTGGTAAGCAAACTGCAAAACGTAATTTGAAAATTGAATAGGGAAAAGCTGTAGACTGGTATTGAG
>CAZZGG010000056.1:0-16054 GCA_964654125.1 uncultured Oscillospiraceae bacterium | reverse complement strand
CTTGTCCGGCGGCCAGCGCCAGGCTGTCTGTATCGCCTCTGTCCTGGCTATGCAGCCGGACATCCTCTTACTTGATGAACCGGTCAGCTCCCTGGACCCGCGCGGGAAAAATATGATCCAAACTATCCTGGCTTCCTTAAAAGATGCCGGTCAGACTGTTGTTATCTTTGATAACAATCTGGAATGGTCCAGCGGGATTGTCGACCAGATAGTCGGTCTGGAAGCCGGCCAAATTATCTTTGCTGGCACAAAAGATGCTTTCCTAGCTGATGCTGGCCTGATCAAAAGGCTGGGTGTGACAGTGCCGCAGGAAATTGAAATCTATCTGGCCCTAGCTGAGCAGATCAAGGAACTTAATTTTTTCAGCACTGTGGCAGCTGCCAAGGCAGAATTGGCCCGCTATATCAGCCCCCTGCCTGCCCCGCCTGCAGCTGAAGAGGATAGGGGAGAGACCATTCTGGCTGTGCAGGCCTTAAGTAAACAATTTGCTGATGGCTTTAATGCCCTGATTAATCTGGATACGGACTTCAGCAAGGGCCGGATTATCGCCATCCTGGGCCAGAATGGCTCTGGTAAGACCACCCTGGTCAAACACTTGAATGGTCTGCACCGGCCCACGTCTGGCAGTGTCTTTTTCCGCGGCCAGAACCTGGCCAGCCGCTCAGTGGCCCAGATCAGCAAGGATATCATCCTGGTTTTTCAAAATCCTGAGCTGATGCTCTTTGAAGAAACTGTCTATGCTGAACTGGTCTTTTCAGCCAAGGCCCAGGAAGTGCCCTTTGCCGAAGCAGATGCCCTGGCCATCCTGGCCAAATACGGCTTGCTTGAAGACAAGGATGAATTCCCGGTCAACCTCTCCATGGGCAAGAAGCATCTCCTGACCATACTTTCCGTGCTCTTGTCCAGCGCTGAAGTGATCATCCTGGACGAACCGACCCTGGGCATGGACCAGCAGCAAAAGCTGCAGCTGCTGGCTATCATGGACGGTTTACGTGCCGCCGGCAAGACTGTCATCCTGATCAGCCATGAAATACCCCTGGTGTTTAGCATAGCGGATGAGATCCTGGTCTTGAATGACGGCGAAAAGCTACAGCAGGGTTCACGGGCCCAGCTGGCTGCCAGTCCGGAAGTCTTTGCCAGAATCAATATCAATCTGCCGCCGGCTGTCCAGCTGGCCCGCCATTTTGGCTTCCCGGATGATTGCTGTGATACAACAGCTCTGGTCAGGGAAATAGGAAAGAGACTGGCCGGGCCAGCAGGAGGTCTATGATGGGCGACTTTTTACAGTATGTCGAACTGGACACCTTCATCTACCGGCTTGATCCCAGGACCAAATTTGCCTTTTTCCTGGTCATGTCAGTTCTGATCTCCTTTATGAAAACAGGCCTGGCCCTGGGGCTGTTGTTTTTCTTCTTTTTAGCGATCTGGCTCAAAGCCGGTATTGCCAGCCATATGTTCATCCTGGCTAAAAAGGTCAAGGTCCTTTTGCTTTTTATCTTTTTGCTCTGGCTTATCCTGGGTGTTTTTACAGTCAATGTGGGTAAAGCGATCTGGCAGACATCATTTCATCTGGGCAGCAGGGAAGTCCAGCTCAGCCTGGAGTGGTTTGATATTTACAAGGGAGCTGTTTTCGCCCTGCGGGTCTACTTGATGATTGCCACCTTCTATACAGTGATCCTGACCACCAATTTCAGCCTGATCATCTTAGGGTTAAGAGCCTGGCGCATTCCTTACTCACTGGCCTTTGGCATTGGCCTGGTCTTCCAGATCATCCCTATTGTGGTACGCGAGTTTGCCACCATCATGGAAGCCCAGAGTTCACGCGGCCTGGAGGTAGAACGTTGTGGTGCCCTGGCCAAGATGAAAAATTATGTGATTGTTTCATTACCGTTACTTTTCCGGGTTCTGGGCAAAGGCCATTCCATCTCACTGGCCATGTATTACTACAAGCTGGATTTCAAAGTCAAACGTACATCCTATAAGGTGATCCAGGCCAGTTACCGTGATGCAGTCTTCATGGCTGTCAGTCTAGTGGCGGCCCTGGCTGCAGTCTGGCTGCAGATATTGTATTATATACCGCTCTAAGCTGGTGCAAAGGAGAGATTTTTATGCTAGTAAGGTGGGAAAACCTGACTCGGGATGAGATTGCTGCCCTTGATAAAGACAAGACGATTGTATTTTTGCCAACTGCTTCAACAGAGCAGCACGGTGCCCACCTGCCGGTTGGCACTGACAGCATTATCCTGGACAAGCTGATTGATGCCTTGATTGAAAGAGCTAAGTTTCCAGCTGGAAACTTGCTGTTTGCCCCCTTGTTACCAGTGGGTAAGAGCAATGAACACCTCGGCTTTGCCGGCACGATCAGCTTTTCCACCCAGACCTACTATGCCCTGCTGCATGACCTGGCCCGCTCCATAGCCGGCAGTGGCTTTAAAAAACTGGTGCTTTTCAACAGCCATGGCGGTAACACTGACATGATGAACCTGATCAGCCGTGATTTGCGGATTGACTTTGGCCTGGAGGTCTTTGTTTTTGATTGGTGGTTCACTTCATTTTGGCAAAAAATCCTGGCGGAGGTCCAAGAATCTGGTAAATATGGTGTTTTCCATGCTTGTGAGCTGGAGACATCTCTGATGCTGCACCTGCAGCCGGAATCAGTCCATATGGAGCTGGCCGTCGATGAAGATCCAGCCGAGAGCCTGCGTGATAATGACTTTGTTACAGTGTTCGGTCCTTATAATGCCGGCTGGCGCACTGAGGATGTCAGCAAAAGTGGTGTGATCGGGGCGCCAACCCTGGCCACTGCTGCCAAAGGTAAAAAAATGCTTGACTATGCAGTCAATGAACTGATGGACATAATTAATCACTTAGCCAAAACAAATTATTAAATTGTGGGGGGAACAAAATGGCAACTGAAACACAACTGGGTGCACAGCCCAAGGCGAAATTCTCTTTCGTCAACATTATCTTTTTCGTCCTCTTCGGAGTTCTGACCGGAGTATTATGGGCCTATGGCAGCCCGATCCCGCTGATCCCGGGGGCAGTCCATTTCCGGACTTTTGCCTTCCTGGTGCCAGCAGTCGGCTTTCTTTTCGGGCCGATCTCAGGCTTTTTTGCCGGTTATATCGGCACCCTGGTCTGGTCACTTTTAGGCGGTTATTTTATAGCTCCGCACACCCTGATCGCCGATGGTATCACGGTTGGCCTCAGTGCTGCCCTGCCGGCCCTGATCATGCTGAAAAATGTGCCCTTATCCGACTGGCTGGCTGGCAGCAAGGGTAAGTTCATTGGTCTTTGCATGTTCTGGTCTGTTCTTTTCGGCACAGCCATGATCTTGACAACCAGCATCTCCTTATCTTATTTCACTGGCCTGGGCTACTGGTATTGCGTGATCTGGATCGGTATTGCTGATGTGGCACCGATCGCCTTGACCCCGTTCTTTGTCCTCTTACTGGCTCCGCGTCTGAAAAAACTGCAGACTATTATACCGAGAATCTAGCCTTTCTCAAAAAACGCAGCAGCCTGTTCTGCTGAGTTAGCCCGACCGGCCCGGCCTGCTTTTTTAAGCAAGCCGGGCCGGTTTGTGCTAACCCGGCTGTGAGGACTGGTACTAGTTTTATAAAAAGCAGCTGGCTTCTGATCAGGCAAAAGGATAAGATCGTTATATTGTCCTAGAAAGACCAGCTTTTGGCCCGGCTTATTGCTAATTTGCCGGATTGTCTTGTCCGGCTAGAGGCAGGCCGCAAATCTAGCAAATGTGACTGATTAAGAGGGCAAAGACTGGTATAATCAACAAGAGTGTCTGAATTTGTTTTCCGGAAAGGGGATAAATAAATGCAAGAACCCTTGCTGCAATTAAAAAACGTAAATAAATACTATGGTAATAACCATATCCTCAAGGATGTATCTATTGATATAGCAGATGGTGAGTTTATCACCCTGCTCGGTCCGTCCGGCTGCGGCAAGACGACCCTGCTGCGTTGTATAGCTGGTTTAGAAGCTGTCAATTCTGGAGACATCCTGCTGAAAAACAATTCAATTGTTGGTCTGGCCCCCAATAAGCGCAATGTCAATACAGTCTTTCAAAACTATGCCCTTTTTCCCCATCTCAATGTCTATGACAACATAGCTTATGGTCCCAGGGTTAAGAAAAGCTTTAATGAGCAGGACTTGCGCAGCCAGGTTTTTGCGATGCTGGAGCTGGTCCAGATGCAGGGCTATGAGGAGAGGATGCCGGACCAGATGTCTGGTGGCCAAAGGCAAAGGATCGCCATAGCCAGGGCTCTTATCAATCAGCCGGATATTTTACTGCTGGATGAACCTTTGGGCGCCTTGGATTTAAAGCTGCGTAAATACATGCAGACGGAACTGGCTAATCTGCAAAAGCAGGCCAGAACCACCTTTGTCTATGTCACCCATGACCAGGAAGAGGCCCTCAACATGTCTGACCGCATCGCTGTCATGCAAGAGGGCGTGATCCAGCAGCTGGGCAGCCCCCGGGAGGTTTATAACAGGCCTGAGAATCTATTTATTGCAGATTTTATCGGTGACCGCAATATAAAAAAAGTCAAGCTGCTGGAAAGGCTGGATGATCACTACAAGATAGCTTTAGGTTCCAGTGTTGTGACTGTGCGGGCAACTGCCGGACAAGAAATCTCTGGTGCGGAGGCCTTGCTGGCTGTGCATAAGGACAAGTTGGCAGTTTCTTGCACCAGTGTTCCCAATGCCCTGAGCGGGCAGGTAGTCTCCATCCATTATGCCGGCTCCCAGATCAAGACCCAGGTTGATGCAGATGGCACCATGATCACAGTTGTTGAGTACCATAAAAGTGAATGTGATTATGAACCCGGCAAAAAAGTCTATCTGACCTGGGAAGATGCAGCAGCCATCCTCCTGCCTTTAGCAGACTACAAGGAGGTGCCGGATGCTGAGTAAAAAGACCTTAAAGCAAAATGCCCCGGTTATCCCGCTCCTGGCCTGGCTGGGCCTTTTGGTCGGTATTCCTTTGGTCTATGTGCTGGTCCTGAGTTTTTTATCCAAAGATCAGCTGGGCAACATTGTTGCCGAGTTCACCCTGGATAACTACAGGCGGCTGTTTGACCTGGTTTATTTGAAAGTTTTTTTCAATTCTTTCCTGCTGGCTGTCCTGACCGGCCTTCTAACCTTGCTGGTCGGTTATCCGGTGGCTTATTTCACTGCCCGCCTGGGGGCCCGGCAGCGCTCTTTGGTGATCATGCTGATTATTATGCCTTTTTGGATCTCCAGTCTCCTGCGCACCTATGGCTGGATCATCCTTTTAGGCAATACCGGCCTGATCAACAATCTGCTGCTGCAGCTGGGCCTGATCAAAAAGCCCCTGGCTTTGATGTATAATTTCGGCACTGTCCTGGTCGGCACAGCCTACATGCTGATTCCTTTCATGATCATTGCCCTTTTTAATTCAATTGACAAGCTGGACTGGTCCTTGCAGGAAGCGTCTTTGGACCTGGGCGCCGGTCAGTGGCAGACTTTTTTCAAGATAACCCTGCGCCTGACCTTGCCGGGCATTGCCGGCGGTTTTGTCCTTGTCTTTATTCCAGCCCTGGGCCTTTTCTTTATTGCCGATCTTTTAGGCGGCGGTAATAATATCTTTTTGGGTAACCTGATCAACACCCAGGCCACCCGGGGCAGGAACCGGCCCCAGGCAGCAGCCTTTTCCATCATCATGATTGTGATTGTCCTGCTAGTGCTCTTTATCTACAGCCGGATCACGAAGAATAAGAAGGAGAATTTGTTTTTGTGAATGCTAAACCAAAAAAGTTTCCAATATTCTACCTGTCCTTATTTTTTGTGCTGCTCTATTTTCCAGTGCTCAGTGTTATCTTATATTCTTTTAACCAGAGTTCTTCCACAGCCCAGTGGACAGGTTTCACCCTGGACTGGTACAAACAGCTTTTTAATGACCGGACTATAGCCCAGTCCTTCAGGATCAGTTTAGTGGTGGCCTTATTGACCGCTCTTGTCTCTGCAGCCTTGGGGACAACTGCTGCGATCGCCTCGCTTTACATCAGTAAGGGGGCGGGCAAGGCAGTTAATGGCGCTATGTTTTTACCCCTGCTGGTGCCGGAAGTTGCCCTGGGTGTTTCTTTGCTGGTCTTCTTTTCCGGTCTGGGCCTACCTTTTGGTTATCTGACTTTAGTTTTATCGCACTCCTTGTTTTGTGTGCCCTATGTCTATATAATGGTGCAGCTGCGACTCAAGGAAATTGATAAGTCAATCTTTGAAGCCGCCCGGGACCTGGGTGCCACCAGGGCCCAGCTGATCAGGACAGTTATCCTGCCCCTGGTCACACCCTCGATCATCACAGCTTCTTTGCTGGCCATGGCCATCTCTTTGGATGATGTGGTGATCTCAACCTATATGGCCGGACCGACGTCAACGACCCTGCCGGTCCATATCTTTTCCATGATGCGTGTCGGTGTTACGCCAAAAATAAATGCTTTGTGTACACTTATCTTGACAGGCACCTTTTTTATCGTCGGGCTAGGCCAGCTGGCCGGTAAAAAGGGCAGACAAAAAGTTAGTAAAAAGGAGATGACAGAAGATGTTTAAAAAGACAATCAAAAACATAATAGCTCTCAGTTTGGTGGCGGTATTCCTGATCAGCCTGGTCGCTTGTGGCCAGACTGGTGGGAAGGGCCAGATCAATATTGTGGGCTGGGCAGACTTCGTGCCGCGTGAGATCATTGATAAATTCGAGAAGGACACAGGTATCAAGATCAATTACAAGGATGTTAATGCCAACGAAGACACACAAACCCTGATAGAAACAAACCCTGACCAGTATGATTTGCTAGTCGTGACAGACTATATGGTTGATATCCTGCGCCAAAACGGCAATCTGGCTGCGCTGGACAAGGAAAAATTGCCCAATTTTACAAATTTAAATCCTGCCTACCAGGGCAAATATTATGATCCTGCTGATGAGTATGCAGTGCCTTACGCTGTTTCAACCTCACTTTTATTGGTCAATGAAGCAGCAGTAGCAGATTTGGGTGCCGAGCCAATCAGGGGTTATAAGGATCTCTGGCAAGAGGAATTAACCGGTGCTATAGTCACAGTGGACTGGTCTGTTGAAGTGATTGGCTTTGTCCTCAAGAGCCTGGGTTATG
Source organism: uncultured Oscillospiraceae bacterium (assembly GCA_964654125.1). Classification (GTDB taxonomy): domain Bacteria; phylum Bacillota; class Clostridia; order Saccharofermentanales; family UBA5734; genus JAAYBY01. The sequence continues at coordinate 8,903 of CAZZGG010000056.1, read as the reverse complement.
AATACAATGAGACTGACCCGGCCAAGGTAGCCGAGGCCAGGGAAAAGCTTTTTGAGCTAAAAGATAATATTGTTCGTTTTGAGACCAACACTCCGGAGGACTCCTTGATCAACCAGGAGGCGGTAGTGGGCTTTATGTATTCGAACCAGATTTATAAGGGCCAACAGGCTGATCCAGCCCTTGTCCCAGTCTTCCCAGAAGAAGGTATACCAGTTTTTATTGACTGCTTTGTTATGTCTGCCCAGTCACCCAATCAAGAAAATGCCCTCAAGTTTTTGAACTTCATCATGGATGCCAAGATCAGTGCCGAAGTTTCTGAACTGATTTACTTCTCCGGTGCTAATAAAGCAGCTGAAGAATTCTTGTCAGATGAGTTTAAAAATAACCCCGTCCTGAAGTATCCAGATGAGGCGATTGCCAGTATGAGCTTTTATACCGGTGTAGCTGAAGTGACAGATACTTATGATCATATTTATGCTGAGTTTAAGTTAAGGTAAGACTAGATCAGGCCAGGGGAAAAGCAGCCATGTTTTTCTCCTGGCTTTTTTTTATTTTTTACCAGCTGAGAAAGGATAACTAGTATGTGGATTGGCCTTGCCTTTGCTTCGGCATTTTTTGCCGGCCTGACCTCGATCCTGGCTAAAAGTGGCATCAAGACAACAGACTCCAGTGTTGCCACAGCTATCCGCACCATAATTGTGCTGCTTTTTTCCTGGCTGATGGTTTTTATCGTCGGCTCAGCCGGAGAGATCACATCAGTAAGTGCTCATTCCTGGACTTTTCTTGTTTTATCGGGCCTGGCCACGGGAGCGTCCTGGCTCTGCTATTTCCGGGCTCTGCAGTTGGGTGATATCAATAAGGTAGTGCCGGTGGACAAGTCCAGCACCATCTTGACCATTATATTGGCCCTGATCGTTTTAGGTGAAGAGCTGACCTGGGCCAAGGGCCTGGCTATTATTCTGATTGCTGCCGGCACCTACTTAATGGTCCAGAAGCAAAAAACAGCTGCCAGTAACCAGCCCAAATCTAAAAGCTGGTTCTTGTATGCGGCACTTGCGGCAGTTTTTGCCAGCCTGACCGCCATCCTGGGCAAGATCGGTATAAGTGGGGTGGAATCAAACCTAGGCACTGCCATCCGGACCGGGGTTGTTCTGGTCATGGCCTGGCTGCTGGTTTTTGTCAGCGGCAAGCAGAAGGCCATCAAGGGTATAGCCAAAAAGGAACTGCTTTTTATCTGTCTGTCCGGCCTGGCCACCGGTTCTTCCTGGCTTTGTTATTACAGGGCCCTGCAGGAAGGCCCGGCCAGTGTTGTGGTGCCGATCGACAAACTGAGCATTTTGTTCACGATGGCCTTTTCCTACTTTATCTTCAAAGAAAAGTTTACAAAGAAATCTGGCCTGGGCTTGGCCCTGATCGCTTCAGGCACCCTGACCATGTTGCTTAAGTTTTAAGGGAGCAAGCTATGAAAGTTTTAATGACTGGGATCAGTGGCCGTTTCGGGCCCTATCTTGCTGATGAACTGCTGGCTTATGGACACGAAGTGGTCCTGTTTTCCCGCCAAAAACCTGCTCTGGCCTATGCAGGCCTGGAGTGGATCAAGGGAGATGTCAACCAGATTGAGGATTGTCTTTTGGCTTTTCAGGGACGCAGCTTTGCTGCTGTCTTGCACGCGGCTGCAGTACCCAGTCCGACGGATGCCCCCTATAGCCAGCAAAAGGACGATCCGGCCTTTTTTCCTTTGACCATGCAGACTAATATTATGGGCCTGTACAACATGCTCCAGGCTAGTTTGCGCCATGATGTGGGTATTTTTGTCCAGACTGGTTCCAACTGTGCCCTGGGCCATGGCTATAGGATCAGTGGCCGGACTTTGCCAGTGCATTATCTGCCCTTTGATGAAAAACATCCCAGCGATGCGGAAGATTCCTATTCCTTTTCCAAGCTGGCCGGGGAGCAGCTGCTGGCCAGCTACAGCAAGGCTTATGGTATGCGTTGTTATGCCCTGCGGGCTGCCGGAATCAGGAATGAGGCTGAACGCCAGGCCATGGCCCGGGAGGCCGTCCGCCAAAGCAGCTGGAGTGACTGGATGTACCCTTGGATTGCCAGCGAGGACCTGGCTTCAGCGCACAGGCTGCTGCTGGAAAAGTCTGATCAACTGCCCTTGTTTGCCAGTTATTTTTGCAATAATGATGACAGCACTTTGCTGGAAAAGACCCTGGACCTGCTAGAGCGTTTTCGGCCTGACCTGCTTGATAAAGCCAGGCCGGAACTATTAAGCGGTCATGCCAGCTTATTTTCTGCCCAGGCCCTGAAGGATGCCGTGGGCTGGCAGCCCCAAGAAAGCTGGCGCCAGTATCTGCTCTAGATTAAACCCTGTTTTTCCATCTCCAGCAGCCGGGCCAGACAGATGCTGACTCTGTCCAGCCCGCTATACATTTAGACGGGCCTCAGTAAGTTTCAATATATAGTTTGATATATAGTTTGCTAATGGGAAATATAAAAATACTATTGTCTAGTCAGGTGCTAACTCAGTGCTTTCCAGCCAGCCAGATAGTTGCCCAAAATGCCTCTAGAGTAATGATAGCGCATATTTTGCTTGTCTTTGCCTGGCTTGATTATTTGAACGTCATGGTACGAAACTTTGGTTGCAAATCAGATTTGGCAGCGCTATATTGGTAACATCACCAGGCTAGTATTAGCTAAAATGAATGCTGAATAAAAGCACTAACAAGGTGATTATGCCACGAGGAAAGCGGATAAATGAGTTTATTATTAAAAGATATTGCTAAAGACCTTAATGTTTCAATCTCAACTATTTCGCGCGTTCTTAACAATAAATCTGTTGTCAATGAAGAAACACGTCAACGGGTGATAGACTACCTGCGCCAGCATGATGCGATGGGTCTTATAACTGACCGTGCAGCAAGGACCATTAAGGATGTCGTAGCTGTGGTTATTCCTGATATAAGTGAAGATTATTTTCATTTTGTTGTGCGTAGTATTGAAAACAGTCTTTGGCAAAAACAAATTGGCATGCTCCTATGCGATACCATGGAAAATATTGAAAAAGAAACGCAATACATGAACATGCTGATGGAAAAGAATTTTACTGGCATAATCCTCGCCACAATTGATAAGGATGAGCAGCGTTTAGCCTCTTATCAGCATAAGGGGCTGAATGTTGTTTATTTTGACAACTTACCAAACATCAATATACCCTACAATTCTGTGATAACTGATAACATCAAAAGCAGCATGTTGGCAGTCGACCATCTTGTCGCCCATGGCCATCGCCAAATTGGCTTTATTGCAGGGCGCAAAGAGGAAACGACAGGTTTTGAGCGGTTGGCTGGTTACCAACGAGCGATGGAGCTGAATGGCTTGCCGCTAGCATCCGAGCTGGTTGTTTATGGTGATTATAAAGAAAACTCGGGTTACAGAGGAATGCTAAGTCTCCTGGAGAAAAGACCTGCTCTTACAGCAGTGTATGTATCTAGTTCGAAAATGACATATGGTGCACTTAAGGCTTTGCGGGAAAGAGGAATCAGAGTTCCCCAGGATATGGCCTTGATAGGATTCGATATTAATGACAGCACAGGCCTGATCAGGCCTTCTATAACAACCATCAGGCAAGATGAAGAACAAATTGGACGCCTGTGTGTTGAGTGTTTGCTTCGTTCCCGGTCTGGTGATTATGCTCAAGAGTTGGCCTATCGCCGGGTCAGCCTGGAGCCGCATCTAGTTGTCCGCGAGTCATGTGGTTGCAAGAAATAAAGTTTTTGATTATCAGATCTGCTCAGGATTGTTAATTAATGAGCAATGAACCATTTCTGTAATGTATTTAAGGGGCTATTTTTCTGATCTAGGATAGCCAGATTTGAGTATGAAGATGTGCGATTATCTTCTCTTATTTCAATCCCAGCAAATGTTGAGCGGGGCTGAACTGAGTAAGATTACATGAGCAATTCTCTATTCATTAATGAATGTTCTAGAAGGGCTCAAGGTTTTATTGCCCTTGTACTAGAGATGCGAGCAGCAAGAGTTTGCAGGTGGTTATGAACGGCTCCTCCAAAATTCCTGATGGATACAAGGCCCGGTTATTTTCACTGTTACTTCAGCTGTCCTTCACAATACTTGAGATTTAATAACTTTTCCGCGAGATCGTGCAGTGAATAATAGTAATGATTGCTGGACTCATAACCAATGCGTGAATCTTCCTGACGCAGCTTGATCAGATCCAGAACAATGTCCCGTTCTGCTGCGATTATTTTTCGCATAACTTCTTTGTTGGCAGTTGAATCACGTTCGAGTACAAATTGGATTTGGTGGGTCGTGCTGGCAAAATGACAATAAGCAGCCGCGGCCTGACGCCACATGTCATCAAAGTCAGTTGATTGGCCCAGGTAGGGTTGCATTAAATCGAGACCTTTTTGCCAGCCTTCTGTCAGTTTGGCGAACTGTTGGTAAAAGATGTCCCGCGGATAGATGGCCCGCCAGCCATCCAGATTATCGTAAGGAAAGCCGATCATGCTGGCCTTGTAGCCTGTATCTTCCAATTGGAAGGGCACCATTGGACCATAATTTTGTGGAGCGACATAAAGCACACCGATGTGGAAAGGGAAATTTGCGAAGGCCTTGCTGAAAAGTTGCTGAGCCTTATCAGCTACACCACCTAACTCAGCTCCCAGCCAGTCAAGCATAAAGCTGCTTACATCACCTTGGCCATCCATGAGCTGATTGGCCAGCTTCAGGTTTGGTGACGGATAGCCGCCCAGGGTCCAGCTCAGCTGCAAATGCTGGACATCTGCTGCCTTCAGTCCTTGAACATGCTCCGCCACCTGGTCAAAGACAGGCAGCCAGGGTACAGCGGACATTTCCCAAGTGTTGTTGAATTGAACTTTAGCACTTGCTGCCAGACCTGATGCCTGGGCTGATTTCCAGAAAGTTTTGGCGTGTTCACCAGGGCCAGCCAAGGACATGGTGTAGTCAACCACATGACCGGCAACGCCGCCAATCCTGGTCGGTAAAAATGTCTCACTGGTACATTGGATAATCTGTCCTTCTGTCAGAAGAGGCATTATCCTGTTATGCCAGTCAATTGGCCAAGCCCAGTTCCAAGCAATGGCCCTGGCCTTTGGATTGGCCTTTTTAGCACCGCGGGCTAGTAGATTGTTGACTTCTGCCACAATCTCCCAGGGTTTACGCTTGCTGCAGCGCGGACAAGCCTGCCCTTCACCTTTTCTTGAGTAACAGTTTGTCAGGTTTTCTGACATGGTGATAGTGAAAAAGCCGGCCAGGCCATCCACCTGGCTGAAGAGCTCAAATGCTGCGTCTTGCAGATATTGCTGCACAGATTGCTGCGAGCTGCACATTGCGTAAAAATCGCCTTCCTTTGTGCCGCGCAGGTCAGGATATTTGGCAAAAAACGCTTCGCCCATTGCTCTGGGTTCATTAAAATATAGATAAACACCAATATCATAACGTGCTGCTCTTTGTACTAAAACCCGCAAATTAGCCAGGCGAATTTCCTTGTCTTGCGACATCTCTGGAGCGAAGGGGAAGTTGACCAATTGATAAAGAATGCCCTGCAACCAGACTCCTTTTACACCCATGCGGGCATACTCCGCTAGCAAAGCTTCTGGGAAAGGATCAAGTTCAGGTGTGAGCAGGGGATCGCCATATAGTGCGAAGTAAGAGTAGACTGTGCGCAGCGATTTGTTCGGCCTGATCTCGGCTTGTGCTGCCCTGCGCTCATCATCTGTCAGCTGGCGGGTGAATTGTTCTAGAAAGGCAAAAGCATTTTCCTGCTGCCAGCTTGATGCTGGCAGCAAGGCATGCAGATAGCTGGCAGCAGCCTTGGTCTTTTCTTCCTCAGCTGCTGTCAGAGGGCGATAGTGAGCTTCTGCCAAGGCAGGCTTGAGCTTGCCCATCTTGTGCCAGAAAAAGTCATCTTCCTTGAGGATAAAAGCCAGCTGCTCTTCGCTGATCGCCAACAAGGTGCAGATCTGTTCATAAGTGCAGATATGCCAGTTCTGGCGGATGATGGTCAAGTAGCCCCGGGTCAGCCAGTTGGGATCTGCCTTTTGCTCAGGATCCAATCCTAATAAGGCTGCGGCTGCCACCAAGTCAGTTTGATTGGCTCGGAGGGCTGCTGCCAGACGCTCAAGAGGCACAAGCCCCCAGTTGCGCCAAAGAATTACTTGCCAGCGGCAGGAAAACCAGTCAAAGCTCAAGGCAGGCTTTTCACTTACAGATGGCAGGATATCCATGGTAATTCTCTCCTCTAACAGCTAAAATTAGCAACTGGATCATAAGCCAGATTAGTCTGGCGAACATCAAGACGGCCGAAGCCAGCGGCTACCGGCTGGTGGAAGGTCACCAGCACAGAACAACCAGTGCAACTTGCCATATCCTTTAATGTCCATCTCCATTACTCCTCGAATAAATGTCGAAATCATAGGCTCAGTAAAACCTGTTCCATTTTAGGACTAAAGGGCTTGCAGCCTTGATCAGTTATTTCATAGCCTGTCTCAATTCTCACGCCATGCATTTCTGGATGACCGAAGAAGCTGACATCAACACAAACAACCATGCCCGGTACAAGTATGTCAGTGCTATTTGGGCCAAAGAATGGGGCTTCTGCTTCCATAATACCAATTGTATGAGCGAAAGGACAAACCAAATAGGGCATGAGGCCATGCTTATTGTAGTAGGCCCGGCCAGGAGCATCAATTTCTTTACCGCTTATACCGGGTTTTAGTATATCTCTGGTCATAAGCAGAACTTCTTTCATATGCTTAAGATATTCTTTTTGTACAGGTGTGTACTCACCACTAACTGGAAGGGTATGACCGATGACACCGGCATAACCTTTGCAGCGAGGGGAGATGCCCAGCATGACTGTCTCCCCAGCCAGCATTTCTTTATCCATGGCTGTCGGTACAACAGCATTGGCTCTAGGCCCACTGCCCACTATTGTTTGGAAAGCAAAACTGCTAGCGCCCATCTGGCGGGCAATTGCCTCACCTGCTGCGGCAACTTCATATTCTTTTGCTCCGGGGCGCACAGCCTTTGCCATTTTTTCGTAAGAGGCAAAGGCCAAAGCGAAGGCTTCCTTGATTTGCACTCTTTCCCAGTCAGATTTGACATGACGCAATTTCAGGAAATCATCCGTCATATCGACCAGGTCTACACCTTTGAAATTATCCAGAATCTGACGGTAGACTGAAACCGGCATTTGATCCATGCCCACCATCCCAACCTTGCTGATCTTTTGTTTACTGCTGATTTCAGCAAAAAGATCAGCAAAAGTCATAATTTTTGCGTTTGGATACTCTTCGTCAGGGACCATGAAAACCGGCAGATTGCGCGTCTCTTTAATAAAGCTGTCCTGCAGGGCAAAAGGTTCGCTTTCCGGTCCGCCCAGTACCAGAGGCTTGCCCTCTTTTGGCACAAGAACTGCACCACTTTCAAACTGTGGACACCAACCTGTTAAGTACCAGCCATTGCCTACATTGAATTCGTCATAATAAACGAAAGCAAAGTCCAGATCCTTTTCCTGTAAAATCTGCTTAACTTTCACAATTCTCTGACTGTGTTCAGTCACATCATAATAAGCCATTTCCTACCTCCTTTTGCCTGCCTTCAGGTTTTATTGTTACCTGGTTGCCAGCTGAATTCCTGATCCAACGGATAAACAGGTCGTCTAACATTTTCATAAGCTATATTTTCAATTATTTCACAGCTGGCTCCGGGAGTCAGAGCCAGATAAGCTTTTCTGGCCTGTTTGGCTAGATCTGGATACAAATATCCCAGCTTCACCACAATTACACGATAATCGTCAAAACAGATGGAGGCTGAGTTAATAATCTCTGGTGAGATGACTGCCGCTCTATTCCTGGTCAAAAGCATATCCAGGCCGGGCAGGGATAAAACAGCGTAATCACCGGCGTCTTCTCCATACCAACCCAATAGCCGTCCCCAGCTTTTTAAGGTCGGCACTAAATCAAATTCTTGCATCAGCTTGCCAAAGCTATCTGATTCACCAGCGGGAAAAACAAGTGCTTGACCTGGCTTTAATTCAAGGGCCAGGTCAACTGTGATTTTGGCTGTTAGACCTGCTAAAAGAACATTTTCCAAAGTTCGTTGTAAAAGCAAACGCAATAAATAAATGCTGTCGCCTTCTGCACCAGCTGTTGTGTTGTCACCTGAATCGCTGATGAAGACAGGTCCTTCTTCTTCAGCCAGGGCCTGAAGAACAGCTAGTTCCGGTTCGATCGCTGGCACTTGAAATTCATATTTGTCTCTTGCATCCCATAAACGTAAAGCGAGCTGTCTGGCACAGGCTTCAGCTTGAGGCAGAGCAGCCTCATCTTGGGCAACAACAGTTGTGCTTGCTCCAGTGTCTGGTGCATCAACCCAGGGTTGGCCGTTGAAAACAGAGGCATCAAGGATGCCTGGCTGCTGGCTGCATTTAAGACAGTCAGCAATTATTGAACGCATCGGTTCCGCTTCTGTGATCACTTTGTCGCCGGTGATAATCAGGGGCACTGAGCAGAATGCTGTTTGTGGCAGTTTGCCCTGGCGAATGCAGTCCACCAGCAGGCTGGCTGCTCTTAGCTGAGTCTGGGCCATATCTGTATGGGGGGCGGTCCTGTAGCCGCAGACAATGTTGGCCAGCTGGCAAAACTTCTTGTTTAGGTTAGCGTGAAAATCCAAGGCGACAGCTAACGGTATGTCCGGCCCGACTTGCTGGCGGACAGCTTCAATGATAGCCAGATCGCCACTTCCTACACCTTCGACATCTAAAGCTCCGTGGCAATATAGCCAGATGCCGTCAATTTTACTGGCAGCTGGAAACAGATCCAGCATGCGTTCTAACAAGGCTGTGAAATCATGCTTTG
>CAZZGG010000055.1:8014-16165 GCA_964654125.1 uncultured Oscillospiraceae bacterium | reverse complement strand
CCTAAAGCAGAGGAAGCCCCGTCTAAGCTATTAGCTTAGGCGGGGAGGGTTCACAAATTCAAGTATGAAGAGATTCTTAACCATTTTGATGAAAAATTTAGCAAAGAGGAACGGGAAGAAGGTAATTCAATAATTACTAGAATAACTAGCAAAGGCAATTATGATTTGTCGCTTTTTAAAACTGAAGAGATTGCAGTGATTGATCGGGTGATTGAGGCCTTAAAGAATAAAACCAGCACTGAGATCTCCAGTCTCTCCCACGAGCAGGACGGCTGGCAGCAAAGTGAATTAAGGCAGCTGATCTCTTATAATCATGCCATAAAATTGCCGTTGGCCAGTGCTGATGCAGACTGAAGAGAAAAATATAATTTGTAACAAAAAAGGTGCAAGAGCACCTTTTTTGTAATCTGACTGGAATAGTATAATTGCTAGACCTCATCAAACTCAGCCAGCAGGAAGGGTGGCACCCATTCAGTTGGCACCCGCTCATCTGTGTCCAGGCTGAACTCCTTGTCCAGCGGTGCTTTGAGAGCGTCATTTATGTCTTCCAGCCAGCTGAACAGATACTCCTGGCTGTTATCCAGACTGTGGGGGATCCAGGCCAGTTTTTCATAGCTCAGCGAATTACCATAAGCCCGCAGTACTCTTTGCGGATTGGAGCCGACAAAAGAATAGATCAAGGGCCTGGCCACATAAACCCAGGGTCCGGCCTGGACATACTGGAAGGGGTCAAAGCGTTCCAGGCCCCTATCCTTGCGGATGTTGGCCAGTTCAACATTGACAACGCCGACGGCAGCTTGCTTTTCGCGGTTGAAAAGTGCAAACCAGGGGGTCTTGAAATCCATGTAGAGTCCCATTACCGGATGGCGGGGCAGATCGTCGATCCGGACAGTGTTGACCTCACCATCGGTCTTTTTCCAGGCAAACTCATCCGCCAGCTCCCGGTTAAAGACGATCTCACCATTGCGCAGGGCGATCACATCCCTGTCTTGGGTCAGCTCAGCTGTGGATTGCAGGATAATGGTGGGATTAGCAGCGTAAAACATGTAGGTGGAAGAACAGAGCACATCATCATACATGGGCATGGGGCCCCAGCGCTTTAGCATGATAAAAACAGGTCCTGCTTCAAGCGTGTATTCAGCTGGTGGATCCCAGTCGGAGATATGGTTCCAGGGCGTCGGTGGAGCATAGATATCTGGATTCCATTGGACTGCCCCGTTGGTTTCCAGTTTATGGCTGAAAGTTTGATTGATGCCCTGCTTGATAATGATATCCTCAATCGATCCTGATTCCTTTTGCAGCTTTATCTCATAGAACTGGTTACCCAGGCGCTGCTCCAGACCTGATCCACTTATATAAAGGTCAGTGCAGTAGTCTGGCTTTTCGGCTTGCGGGTTGCCATAAAAGACTAGATAAACCTTGTGCTCAAAAGGCTGCACATTAGCTAAAAAAGCCACATCAAAGTTATAGGTCGGCTGGCAGTGTTCATCAGCAAACTCCTCCCAGCGGCTTTCATTATAGACCTGGCAGGGTATCTCCTTTGGGCTGCCGGAAACAGCATCCAGCTCAACAACCCGCACTTCTTTCTGGGCATCTGCCAGACGGTCTGTATAAACACCGACCAGCTGGTGCACCGGTTCATTTTGCCGGGCCAGGCCGGCCTGTTCCCGCACCACAACCGAGGCATAATACTGCCAGGCCGGGTCCCACCAGCCGCCCTGGTCCGGCGCCGTGAAATCCAAAGATATGGTTTTGGCCTGGTCGCCTTTTGTTAAGCTTAGGGACAGCTGGTTTTTTGAACCATTTTGCCAATCCAGGCGCACTAGAAGTATTGCCTGCCCTGCCTGCAGGACCGGCTTCACCGCCTGCTTGCCCTCTTGCAAAATAACAAAGTCACGCAGCCACTTGCCATTGCCTTCAATCCGTGTCAGATCCAGATCCTCTTTTACCCCTGTCAGCTTGACCCTTACATGATAATAAGGGTGCTTGGCTGTGGGGGAAGAGCAAGCCAGCAGTTCGAGCTTAAGATTATCCATTCCTGCCTCCTTTTTTAGCTGTCGCCTATCTTCACACCGGCATGGGGCGATGCAGTTCATAGCCCACATTGGCGGCGATTTCCGCAATCGTCACTTCCCGGCCGCTTTCAGCCCGGGACAGGTCACAGGCGTCCAGTGCTGCCACAAACTCAAAGATGCGGTCATAATGCAGCGGTGGTATCCTGCTGTCAATCATCTTGGCAAACTGGCCGGCAATATCAGCGATGGCACCGCGCATGGTCGGTTCTGTGACAAACTTGGTGCTGATATTATTGGTGCCGTAAACATCGATCCTAAACTCATAACAGTTGTGGGTGTTGCAGTTAAGGATACCGATGGTGTCGTCGCTGAAACGGACCCGGTAGACTTCCCAGGCCCCATTATCCTGCTGCGGCTTTTCTTCTACTGGCAGCAGACCTTTAGCTCCGCCGATATACTGCATAGAAACTACTTCATAGTCACCTTTTAAAAGGAGCATGGGAGCCAGGCAGGCTGACAAGGTGTGGACAGAGGCGTTACGCCTTTCGATGCTGGCTGCAAAGCTGGAAACAATCAGCCTGGGCTCCCCGATATTTTCCTTGGCCAGTTCCTTATTGGCATCAGTGTACATGAGAATGGAAGTGCCCATGACAGGGGTCTTGTATTGCCGGGCGGTCTCCAGGATCTCGGCGCAGTTTTTGGCATTGTCAGCGACTGGCTTATCCAGGAAAACCGGGATACCGGCTTTGAGGAAAGGCAGAGCCAGTTCCAGGTGGTCCTCACCATAAAAACTGCAGTTGGCGATAAAAACACCATCGAAAAGTGCAGGGTCTGCCATTTCATGATAGTCAGAGTAGACTTTACAGTTAAAAGCTTTGGCGAATTGCTGGGCGGTCAGGTGGATCCTGTCTTTTTGATCTTCTGCTAAAGGATAATCCCAGACACCGCTGACTTCTGTGTCCCTGAGGGGCAACACTGGCATATAAGGTGAGCTGTACTCCAGAATATAGAGCTGGCCATGAGCCTTGTGAAACTCGTACCGATCATAGACACCCCAAGCCCCGCCGTAGATAAGGCCATGGTTGTCTGCCCGCAAAATACCAATCCGCTTCTGCCTAACCATATGAATAGTCCTCCCCTAGTAAATTGAGTGACTAGATTTTATGCTTTGATTATAGCACCAGCCCAAGAGCTGAACAAGAAACTATTAATTTATTAAAGTTGTCCGGAAAATGAACAGGATTTCTAGCCTTTTTGCTGGAAAAGTAGCAAAAATCTATTAAGTTTGCTGCGATTCTAACGAAATAATATATAATGGGTTTTATCTGATATTTCCCCGGCAAAAGCCTTGTTGGGGGAATAGCGATTGGACGTAAAATGAAAAACTTGTGTTTTTTTATTATTATACTATCCTTCTGCCTAGTCCTGCCTGCTGCTGTCAATGCAGATGCCAAAAGCCAGGATGATATTTGTGAGTATGAAAATCTACTGGAGAATAATGGCCAGATAATCCTGATGATCCGCAGCGCAGACGAACAAATTGTCTATGCCAACCAGGCTGCGGCTGATTATTACGGCTACAGCAAAGCAAAACTGCGCCAGATGACTGTGAGTCAGATTAATATCCTTGATTCAGCCGAGATTAAAAGCGAGATGGACAAGGCCCAGCTAAAAGATGAAAACCAGTTCCGCTTTAAGCACCGCCTGGCCGATGGCACAGAGCGCTATGTTGAAGTGACATCCTTTCCTGCCATCTATCAAGGCGAAGAGGTGCTTTTTTCCACCATCTACGACATCAACAGAAAAGTCCTCTTGGAAAGACGCTACCAATGGCTACGTCTTGGCATTTATCTGTTTGGTTCTTTTGTGATTATTGTCCTGGTCAGCCAACAGCTCTACCTGCATAAAAAAGCCAGGCAGCTCAGGCAGGTCAATCAGGAGCTGAGCAATTTTAATTTGCTGCGCCAGACCTTCATCAATGCCGACCCGGGCTATGTTTATCTCAAAGACCAAAAGCTCAAATATATTTTCTTCAATGACGCTTTGACTGAGCTCTTTGGGCTGCCTGCTGAAAAAATAGTCGGCCAGGCTGATTATGATCTTCTGGAACCAGATTTTGCTCAAATGTGCACTGAGATTGACCAGGAGGCCCTGAGCAAAAAGAAACAAGTCACCCGGATAACTTTCTGGGCTGGCAAACACTTCAGGACGACTAAGTTTCCGGTCTTGCTGCCGGATCAAAGCTATGGGGTCGGTGCCTATATTGCAGATGTAACCCAGGAGCACATGGAGCAGCAAAGGAAAGAAAGGGAGCTGGCCTGGCATAAGTTCCTGCTGGAGGCCTTGACCAGATCATTTACAGACAAAAAAGAGCAGCTGGACTACACTTTAAGTAAAATTCTTGATTTGACCGGCTGCGCCTATGGCTGCATCTTTTACTATGATGAAGCCAGTAGTAGCTTTACTGTCATAGTCTGGGCCAGCAGCAAAGACAAAGTGAATGCTGGACCCGAGCAAGAACTGGCCTGCCGGCTGCTTTGTCAGCAGTTGCGGGATGAAGTGATCAGGAGCAGGCAGGTTTTACTGGAAAACAACTACAGGGGGGCAGATGAGAAAATTGCCACGCAAAATGTCCTGTTTGTCCCAACAATTGTCGATGGCCATGTGGTGGCAGTGACAGGTCTGGCTAATAAGCCAGGCGGCTTTGATGAAACAGATGTCAATGAATTGACCATGCTGATGGGCAGTGTCTGGAATGTGACTAAAAGGCGTAAACATCTGGCTGAACTGGCTTTCGAAAGAGATCGCTTCTTTAAAACTCTCATGGCTATCGGTGATGCAGTCATGGTGGTCAACATGGAGAAAAAAATCACCATGCTCAACGAAGTGGCTGCCCGCCTGGCCGGCTGGTCCAGGTCCGATGCTGTCGGCACAGACTATCGCCGGGTCCTGGTTCTGGCACATGAAGAAGAAGGCAAGACAATCAAAGATCCAGTCGAACAGGTCCTGGCCAGCGGCCAGATCTATGAACTGGAAAACCATGCCATGCTCTTAGCCAAAGATGGTGCCAGGATCCATATCGAAGACAGTGCGGCACCTGTGCTTGACGATAAAGGTGAACAATCCGGTGTAGTTTTGGTATTTCGCGATGTGACAGATAAGAAGATCCAGCGCAAGAAAATAGAATACCTCAGCTTTCATGATTCCTTGACAGGCCTTTATAATAGGCGCTTTTTTGAAGAAGAGCTCAATCGGCTGGATTCAGCCAGAAATCTGCCTATCTCCGTTGTAATGTGCGACGTGAACAGCCTTAAGCTGACCAACGATATCTTCGGCCATGCTTCCGGTGATGAACTGATCAGAAATGTTGCGGCTGTTTTAAAAAGTATTTGCCGCAAAGAGGACATCCTGGCCCGCTGGGGTGGCGATGAATTTGTACTTTTGCTGCCGCAGACAGACCAGGCCCAGGCAGAGCAGATAGCCGCCAGAATCAATCAAGGAATCCGGGCCAATCAGGTCCATGCTATCAGGAACAGTGTTTCACTGGGTTATGCTGTCAAAAGAGAAGAGACAGAAAACATCGCTGATCTGATCAACCAGGCGGAAACTTTGATGTACCAGACCAAGGCCCTGGAAAGGGAGAAAAACCAGGAACAGGTCCTGCAGGCGGTGACTGATATCTTGTTTGGCAGGGAACGCAGCCGCCAGCACGCCGAAGGGACCAGCCAGATCGCCGCAGCATTTGCCCGCCACCTCCAGTTACCGGATGAGAGTATAATGGTGCTGCAAGAAGCGGCCCGCCTGCACGACATCGGCCGGGTTGTCTTTGCCAAAAACGAAGGCTGTGCTGGTTACCAATTAAGAGAGCAGAACCAGGACGAGGATATTCGCCGCCATCCAGTTGTTGGCTACCAGATTCTTAATAGCTTTGATCAGACCATGGCCCTGGCTGAAATTGTCCTGGCCCATCACGAGGCTTGGGATGGCAGCGGTTATCCCAGAGGGCTGGCAGGTGAAAGCATCCCCTACTTGAGCAGGATCATTGCCCTGGCTGGTTTTTATGAGTCTTACCTTTACCAGGGCAAGGATCAAAAGAATCTAGCCAAAGAACTGTCAGAGCACTCTGGCTGCCGCTACGATCCAGTCCTTGTTGCAGATTTTCTAGAGTGGCTGGAAGAAGATGGATTTAAGCCAGCAGCGCATTAGCAGGAGGATCATTATGTATATCGGCGTACTGAATAAGCCCGCTTCAGGCCTAAGTGGAAGAGTTTCCTTTTGGCAAAGAGGGACCAGGATCTCCCTGCCACCTGAAATTGGGACAAGTCTGGCCCCGGCAACCAGCTGCAACTTGCAGGAACTGGCCGGCAGCCTGCCCTTGGGCTGGCCCTGGACCACACTTTTTGATGTTGGTGTGGACATTAGGATTGAACTGGACCAGGCCTGCTATCTAGGCGCAGTCAGCCTCAAGTTGGCCGCTGAATCGGCAGTCGAATCAATCGAAGTATGGGCAGGTGAGACTTGTGCCGGCCGGCTTGATGGAACTTTAAAAAATGAACAGCTGCTTCCTGTCGGCGTGCAGGGCCAGGTTTTTGTGCTCAGGCTTAATGCCTGTTTAAAGGATATTGTCCTGACTCAGTTTGATCTGCTTGGTGCAGATCTGGGCCAGCCGGTCCTCTTTCCTGAGCCGGCCAGTTTGAAAGCAGGCCAGGGAGAGCTGCTGCTGCAAGATATTGAGGGACTGGTCCTGGCGGATAATAGTGAGGATCTGGCCTTTGCCGCCCGCCACCTGCAGGAGCGTTTCCAGGAGCGTTTTTTGGTCCAGCTGCCAGTGGCAGCTGAGGTAAAGACAGGCATCCGGCTCTCGCTTGATCCGGCACTACCGGCCCAAGGCTATCGCCTGACGGTCAGCCCGGCAGGGATCAGCCTGGCAGCCAGAGAAAGACTGGGCCTGCTTTATGCAGTGGAAAGCCTGGTCCAGCTAGGTCCAACTGGCCGTTTTTACTGTTGTGAAATCAAAGATCAGCCCTACCAGACCATCCGTGGTTTTCATATTGGCCTGCCCCCACGCGAGGAGATGGATTTTGCCCGGCGTCTGATCCGCTATGTCCTGATTCCTTTAAGATACAATATTCTTTTTCTGGAGTTTGCCGGCGGTATGCGTTTTGACAGCCATCCGGAGATCGGCCGGGCCTGGCTGGAAGGCAATCTGGCCGGAGAAGAGGGCCGCCAGCCCAAATTCCCCCATGGCGAGATGGTGGCCGGAGGCCGTCTTTTAGAAAAAGAGGAAGTCAGGGACTTTGTTAACTATGCTAAAGACTACGGTCTGGAAGTGATTCCAGAGGTACAGTCTTTAGGCCATGTCCAGTATATAACCACTGCTTATCCGGAGATAGCGGAAATAGCAGCAGACCAGGCTGAGAAAATGGTCGATCAAAGGGCCAGCGACCAGCCACCCAGTGAATTCTACCACCACTCCTATTGTCCTTCCCTGGAAAAAAGCTACACTGTCATCTTTGATCTAATTGACGAGATTGTGGCAGTGGTCCAGCCAGAGCGCTATGTCCATATGGGCCATGATGAAGTCTACCAGATTGGCATCTGCCCGCGCTGCCAGGATAAGGATCCGGCTGATCTTCTAACCGGGCATCTGGGCCGCCTGCATGATTACCTGGCCCAAAAAGGTCTGGCCATGATGATCTGGGCTGACATGCTCCAGCCGGTGACTAAATATAAGACGCCACCGGCCATAAGTAAGCTGCCCCGGGACATTGTCCTGCTGGACTTTGTCTGGTATTTCCACTTTGACCTGGACTTGGAAGATAACCTTTTGCAGCATGGCTTTAAGGTGGTTATGGGTAACTTATATTCCAGCCACTATCCGCGCTTTTCCAGCCGTATTGCCAAAGCGGGTATGCTGGGTGGCCAGGTCTCCAGCTGGTGCCGCCTTGATGAATACACCCTGGCCAAAAAAGGCAAGATCTTTGACCTTTACTATACAGCCCAGATGCTCTGGTCAGATAAATACGACAGCAGAGCCAGGCTGGTCTACACAGAGCTGATCCAGCAGCGCATCCCGCAATTGCGCGATGAGTTAAGAGGCATTGCCTATTCACCAAAGCGGACTTATACGATGATC
>CAZZGG010000055.1:2378-7914 GCA_964654125.1 uncultured Oscillospiraceae bacterium | reverse complement strand
ATGCCCCAGCAGTACTACCGCCACCAGGGCTATGTTGCCACCTACCTGGCAGACCCCCTCATCCAGGCCAAGACTGAAGACGGCCGGGATATCACGGTCATGAGTTATGAATGGGTTAACCCCAGACCTGGCAGTGAGATAGACAAGATCAGCTGCAAGACCGTCAGGGAAGACGGGGCCAGGGTGCTGCTCTTTGCTATCAGTGGCAGTAATTAACAAGCTTTGTTTGCATCAAAAAAGACGCCTGGACTAAAGCCCGGGCGTCTTTTATTTAGAACGCTAGAGGCTGCTCTAATTGTCTGATTTGCCTTTGGCCAGCCAGCCCGCAACCTGGATCGTCCTTTTGGCCTGGTGACGGACAGCAGCCTTGACATCTTCAACCGGTTTACCATCCTGGCCCTGGCTGACAGTTGTACCATAAGGGTTACCGCCGGCAGCAAAGATGGCATCATCTGTATAACCGGGTGGCACGATAATAGCACCCCAGTGCATCATGGTTGTATATAAGGAAAGGACAGTTGCCTCCTGGCCGCCATGCGGGTTCTGGGCGGAGCTCATGGCGCTGACAACCTTGTTGACCAGCTTACCCTGGGCCCAGATGCTGCCCTGGACGTCAATGAACTGCTTGGCCTGGGCCGCCATAACGCCGAATCTGGTCGGGACGCTGAAAATATAGGCATCTGCCCATAAAAGGTCATCTGATGTTGCTTCAGGCAGGTCCTTGATCGCATCATAATTGGCCCGCCAGGCTGGATTAGAATCAATCGCCCGGTCGGGTGCTGTTTCACTGATGCGCAAGAGCCGGACTTCTGCTCCGGCCTCTTCGCCGGCCTCTTGAGCCCACTGGGCCAGCTGATAATTTATACCTGTAGCACTATAAAAAATAACTGCTAATTTAATTTTATCCATAATACTTCCTCCTAGATGGTCCCGGCGATAATGGCCTGGGCCGCATAATTAACTTCCATAATCTAATATACAGCAGGATTAAAATATTACAGTTACACAGGTGACAAAAAAAGCCTTTGTGTTATTATGTTAGAAAAGTTAAATGGAGCAAGGCTAGTGAGTATGCAAACTTACACGATGTACATATACCAGCCTGAACAAGTCCAGGCCAAAAGAGAAAAAATCAGGCAGGATCTTCTTAAAAAATCAAACTATATCAAAGATGGCAAGATCACCAGTTTGTCGGTGCAAGACCTAAAGCTGCTTTATGAGCTTTATGATGCGGCCTTTTTTGCGGGCCAGCTGCACAAGGCCCAGCTGGATCTGACCTTTTCTCTTTCGCGGCGCATGACTAAATCTGCCGGCAAGACTATCTATCAGCCGGTTCAGGACAGCTATGAGATCAGGATCGGGGCCGATCTTTTTTTCGCCTATCATCAGATCGCTGGCAGTGGCCTGGTCTGTGGTCTCAAGACTAAAGACAGTCTGGAGGCCCTCCAGCTTGTTTTTGAGCATGAACTCTGCCATGTTTTTGAAAGACTGCTCTTTGGCAGCAGCAGTTGCAGAAATGATCGTTTCAAGAAGTTGGCCAGCAGAACTTTTGGCCATCTCTCCAGCCACCATGAGCTCAACAGCGGCCGACTAGTGCCAAAAGATGAGCCTCTACTCCAGATCGGAGATCAGGTCAGCTTTGAGTATAAGGGCCATATCTATGAGGGCTTTATCAACAATATCACTAAAAGAGCCACAGTTATGGTTAAGAACCCGTACGGAGATTTTCGCGATCAGGCAGGCCAGCGCTACAGCAAATACTATGTGCCCCAAGGCAGCCTCACGAAAAAAATAGACCCGGCATGATCACATCATGGGCACCGTCATTGGCCAGCTGGGGTTCTTCCAAAAGGACTGCAGCCAGGACGGACCTTTTACCGAAGCGGCCGCGCAGCTCGTCAATGGTGTCATCTAGTTTTTCCTGACGGATGCGTGAATTGATATCGTCAAAAAGGACTAGCTGCTGGGGCCGGCTGCGGGCAATCAGGTTGATGGCCCGCACTGTCAGGGCCCGGACTGGATTTTGCCATTTGTAGTTGATCTGGAAGAGCTGCCTGGCAAAGCGGGCCAGTTCGGCTGGGCTCTGGGTGGGCAAAGGCAGCTGCAGCTGGTGCTGGCGCAGAGCCAGGCTGTTATCCTTGATCGTGATCTGGACCCCTTTGGCACTCATTTCATGCAGGCGCAGGCGATGGCCGATATCCTGGCTCAGATGTAAAAGGACCCGCCAGACATCCTGTTCACAGGTCAGATCATAGCGGCAGGTGGTGCCGTGGC
This sequence comes from uncultured Oscillospiraceae bacterium, assembly GCA_964654125.1. Classification (GTDB taxonomy): domain Bacteria; phylum Bacillota; class Clostridia; order Saccharofermentanales; family UBA5734; genus JAAYBY01. The sequence goes on along the minus strand of CAZZGG010000055.1, from coordinate 5,640 downwards.
CGATGGACTTGATGGGGGAAACAAAATCCATGGGCATGACCCGGGCCTGGTCCAGGCCATTGGCAAAGCCCCAGAGCATGGCACCATTCTTGCCCAGAAGCTGCTCTATAAATGCAAAGGGAGCCCGGGCCAGGCCGCCAATAGTGTGAATGCCGTAGCGGGCCAGCTTTTTGGCGGTGGACCTGCCGACAAAGATCAGCTCCCTGGCCGGCAGGGGCCAGATTTTCTCCTTAAAGTCAGCGGCTGTGATGACCGTGATGGCATCTGGCTTTTTCATGTCACTACCTAGTTTGGCAAAGATCTTGTTATAGGAGACACCGATGCTGACAGTCAGGCCCAGCTCTTCTTTAATGTTGCGGCTGATGCGGCGGGCAATCTCCAGAGGCTGGCCGTAAAGGCCGGTGCTGGCACTGACATCCAGCCAGCACTCATCCATACCGTAGGGTTCTATCTTATCAGTGTATCTTTCATAAATGGCCCTGGTCAGCTGCGAGTATTGCAGATAACGCTCATACTGGGGCGGGATCATGATCAGGCCGGGACATTTTTGCCTGGCTTCCCAGTTAACCATACCGGTTTTGACACCGGCCTTTTTAGCCAGCTCGGATTTGGCCAGGACGATGCCATGCCTGTCCTCAGTTGAACCGCAGACTGCAACGGCCTTACCGCGCAGGGCCGGCTGCAGTAGCATCTCCACCGAGGCATAAAAGCTGTTCAGATCACTATGCAGGATGGCCCTGTTGTTTTCCATCGCCTGGTTTCCTCCTTGGGCTTGACATGAACTTTATAAATAATATAATGAAGATAGCTTCAGTTTCGCTGCTAATATAACAGCATTATGAAGTTATGTCAAGATAAGATGAAGATAGATTCATAAATGAGGTTGGTCATGAAATCTTTTTCGCAAAAAATTAAGACAGCCCGGGCGGAGCTAGGGCTTAATCAGAAGCAGCTGGGTGATTTGGTCGGGGTTTCCCAAAGGTCAATTGCTGCTTATGAAACGAGCGGCACAAGACCCCGCGGCCATCTTTTAGGTAAGTTGGCTGCAGTTTTGCAGGTCTCGGTAGATTATTTGCTTGATGATGAGATCACAGATCCCCGCCAGGGTATAGAGAAGGATCCTTTTGTCGAACAGACCCGCCAGCGGCTGGGTAATGAAGCAGCCCGGGAGATCAATCATCTGCTGGGCCAAAACATTGCTCTTTTTGCTGGCGGCAAGCTTGATCAGGAGGCTAAAGACGCTTTTTTTGAAGCAGTCATGCGGGCCTATCTGGATTGTAAAGCAGAAGCCAAAAGAAAGTATGGTGCCAAGGACAGGACCTGATAGCCTTATGTCAATTGAGATGATTTGCCGGGAAGTTGCCCGGCTGAAGCAGCTATATAATGAATCTGAGCCGGAAAGGTTGGTCAGGAGCATGGATATTTTGCTCTCCTACCAGCCAATGGGCACCTCTACCCAGGCCTGCAAGGGCTTTTTTATCTATCAGTCCCAGATCAAGTCGATTGTGATCAACAGCGAACTGCCCCGCGCCCTGCAAAGGATCGTCCTGGCTCACGAAGCTGGCCACGCTGTTTTACATGAAGATGTGGCCCGGCTGCGCGCCTTCCACGACTTTTCCCTTTATGACGCCTCTTCAGTTTATGAATATGAGGCCAATCTTTTCGCTGCAGAATACCTGCTGGATGATGAGCAGGTTGCTGAAAAACTGGGCCAGGACACCTTCTTTTTTGGTGTGGCCCGCGAACTGGCTGTGCCAGCGGAGCTTTTAGACTTTAAGTTCCGCATCCTCAAAAAAAAGGGCTGGCAGATAGAGTCACCTATAGTGGCCAGGTCTGACTTTTTAAAAGATATCTAAAGCGGCTGGAGTCTTTATTCCGGCCGCCAGCGGCCCAGATTATTCTGGTGTTTAGCCCGGTAAATGCGGTCCAGGTCCTCCGGATTGATATCAAAGCAGAGCAGGGTGTCAATCAGGTACATGAGGACATCGCAGGTTTCTTCGATAAACTCCTCCTTTGTTGCCTGGTTTTTTGCCACTTCACGCCAGCCTTGTTTTTTCAGGATGTCAATTACCTCACCGGCCTCACCTAAAGCCCAAAGCAGGCTGGAGATAGCGGTCTGCGGGATCAGGGGATCCCAGACCTTGGCATAGACTGCATGCAGATTCTTTTGCAGCTGGAACATTTCCTTGATTGTCATGTCAGGCAATTTATTTTCCTCCTGGTCAGCAAAAATGCTGTATGATAATTTTCATTATAGCATCCTGGCAGTCTGTTTACTTGCTTTGCTGCGACAGGGTATACTTAAGAAAAGATAGAAAAGGCGAGGGGAAAGACATGGAAAGAGCAGATCTGATCAAGCTGGTTGACCACACCGTTTTGCGGCCCGGCACCACCCAGGCAGAAATCATCCGGCTGTGTGATGAGGCCGTACAATATGGTTTTGCCAGTGTTTGCCTGCCGCCGGCATATGTCAGCCTGGCAGCAGAATACCTGCAAGGGCAGATGCCTGTCTGCACTGTAGTCGGCTTTCCGCTCGGCTATAATTGTTCTGAGATAAAGCTGGCTGAAGCGAAACTGGCCCTGGCAGATGGAGCAGATGAGCTGGACATGGTAATTAACATCGGCCGCCTACAGATGGGTGATGCAGATTATGTACTGGCTGAGATTAAAGCAATCAAGCAGCTCTGCGCTGAGCGGATCCTTAAAGTCATCATTGAGACCTATCTGCTCAGCAAAGCAGAAAAGATCACAGCCTGCTCATTGGTGACCAGGGCAGGGGCTGATTTTATCAAAACATCGACTGGCTTTGCAGCAGGCGGTGCCACACTAGCAGATGTGCGACTTTTGCGGGAACAGGTCGGACCAGCCGTCCAAGTCAAGGCAGCTGGCGGGATCAGGAGCGCAAAAGAGGCCAGAGAACTTGCCTTGGCTGGTGCCAGCCGTCTGGGTATGAGCAGTGCCGTCCAGGCTTTTGCACTTGGCTAAGGCTGACTGGTGCCTGCTCTAGCTTGCAGCTTATCCTCGCAATATTTCAAATTCAAAAGCTTCTCGGCCAGATCATGCATGGAGTAATAATAATGGTTGCTGGACTCATTGCCAATCCGTGAATCTGCCGAGCGCAGTTGGATCAGGTTTTAAAACCACGTTGCGTTCCACCGCAATTATTTCCAGCAGGGTATCCCTTTTTGCAGATGAATCACGTTCCAGCACAATGCGGATCTGCTGGGTCGTGCTGGCAAAATGGCAATAAGCTGCTGCGGCC
>CAZZGG010000055.1:0-2368 GCA_964654125.1 uncultured Oscillospiraceae bacterium | reverse complement strand
CCGAGCGCAGTTGGATCAGGTCTACAGCTATGTTGCGATACGCCGCAATTATTCCAACAGGACAGCTCTTTTGGCAGCTTTGTAAATCACTCAGCAAAGATCCCTAGTGGATAGCTGGCTCGCCAGTCCTCCAGATCATCATAGGGGAAGGCCAGGTTAAGGGCGGGCTTTTCACTAACAGGTGGCAAAACATCCATGCTAAATCTCCTCGTATAATGATTTTGGGCTTTTTATTGCCAGCCAGAGCGCAGCCAATACTAATACTAACTATTCTAACTCATCATTATTGAGCGCGGTCTTATAGTCCTCTAAAACCTGGGTGACTCTATCAGACAGATAGACTGTGCCATCCTCCAGTAAGGCAGCTAGGACTTGCTGGAGGATTTCCTTAAGGTCATAGTCGTCATAGACGCGGCGGGCCAAAGTATCAGGCACGAATGAGCTGGGATGAAAGCCGGCTCTTTTCATTTTGGCCAGAAAGGTGAGCATGGCTAAGGTAGGGGCAAACTGAGAAAATGCTCCAAAAATATTGTTTTTGCCAGCTTCAGCTACGGGCTGATCACCATCAAGCAGTCTACTTATACCATAGGCCTGGCCTGCATGCTGCAAGATGGGTATAAGCAGAAAAGTTTGGCCATCTAGATCCAGATAAATATCAATCTTGTTCTTGCTGGACGATGGTTTTTTAAAAAGCATGTCAAAGAAATCATCCAGATCAGGTTCGTCATCCAGATCAAAGTCATCATCCAGATCAAAGTCATCATCCAGCTCGCTAGCAGCATTATTTACATCTTCAGCCAGAGCTGGGGGCAAAGCAGCAGGGTCTAGCAGGGGCCAGCCTAGGGTTGGCACTAATTCAAACAGCCGCCTGGCTGGAGCAAGTTTAGTGAGGGGCTGATTGGCTAAGGCAGACACACCGCAACACTTTTTATATTTTTTACCACTGCCGCAAGGACAGGGGTCGTTGCGGCCCGTCCGGTTGGTGTTTTTAAGCTGGGCTGTTTGTAGGGCAGCTGTCTTGACCTGATCATCCAGGCTAGAGTCCAGGATAAGTGATATAGACCTAACATCAATCTGGTTACCTTTTAAAAGCCAACTGTTAAGCTGAGTTAACAGAGGCTGAAGCAGCTTATGATCCAGCTCCGTCAAGCCCAGCTGCTGGAGCAGCCAACTGTAGTGGGTGGTGAAGAAGGTATCACTTTGAAAAACAATCAGATAATCCGCTAGGATCTGCCTGACAGAAGCTAGAGGCAAACTAACCAGCTGAACCAGAGTACTGGCCAAGCGCATTAGCTCAGGCAGGTAGGGCGGATCCTGCTGCAAAATGTCCTGGCAGGACAAGCTGATATATTGATCTGCTTTTTGGCGATTTTGCCGGGCAATAAATAAGCCGTAGGGATCCAGTAGATCGGGATGACAATAAAAAGTGTTCTCTTCTCTTTCTAAAAACAAGGCATCAGCTCTGTTGCTGTATAGAACAAAAAAAGAAAAGGGCTGGCAGAGCTCCCGGGCTGTCTCAATATCCAGCTGATCCCACAGGGCCTGATCTAACTCAACTTTTTTATCAAGCAGACCCTTGTCATAATTTTGCATCAGGAAATAAACATATTTTTGCAGATCATCACTGGTCATGAGACCGGTAAAGGCCAAAAGGCCAGCTGCTAGCTGGCAGATCAGACCGCTGCGCGGGCTGACTTCTGGCTCAGTTCCTGCTGCTAGGACAGCCCAGTTTTCCTCTGGCAGAAAAACCCAATCTGCTTGATCCTCTTCAATCTGAAAAAGATAAGCTGTCTCAAGCAGATAATTTTTGATCATTTCTTGCTCAGGCGTGAAAAGATCTGTCATGATCGGCTCTGTTCCACTAAATAAGCGTAAAAACTCGTGCACTGTTGGATCTGCCTGCTTGAGAAAATCTAGAAAAAACTCAGGCAGCAATTTAACCAGCAAGGTGACTAACTTTTGCTTTTCCAGATGTTTTATTAAGCCAACTGTTGCTTTAGCATGACTAGCATAAAGATCCTGCAGCTGCTGCAGAGAGTAGGAAGCCAGGCATTGGGCCAGACTGCTTGTGTGCCCTGTTAATGGATCATAAAGTGACTCAGAGTCGAGACCTTCCTCCCTCAGATCCTCTAAAGCCTCACTAAAGCTGGGGACCAGGTCACAAGACTGCTGGATCAGGCTGCCCGGCTGGGCCTGGTACTGAAAAAACAGGGTTCCTCTCATGGACATAAAGCAAATCTCCTCAATAAAATCTTTTTTGTGGTTGCTGCGTCAGTAACTGGATAATTGGCCGGTTAAGCTGAGCCTCTTGTCCATGCAGGGCTAAAGGGGCCAGCCGCACTTGGCACAAAACTCGTCGTCCAGCTTA
>CAZZGG010000054.1:0-16235 GCA_964654125.1 uncultured Oscillospiraceae bacterium | reverse complement strand
CCGGTAGTTCATCGCTGTGGGTACCACAGCAATGAATTGTCTTGTGGAAAGGATCAAGCAGGTTCTGCTCTTCGTATTGGTTCAGGACAGCTAGCTCTATCTCCATCAATCTTGTCATGAGACGATGGATAAAGTCTGGCCGATCGATCAAGTCATAAAGAACAGGCGTAGCTCCGCGCCAAAAGACAATCCTGTCCCAAACAGCAGCCCAGATATGAACACCTGACATACGTACAGGTATAATATCTCCGATCAAATCTTCTATGAAAGCCTGCCGTGCTGCTGTCTTTTCTTGTTCAAACAAGATGACGGGTGTCTTTAACTTTTCCAAGTCCTTTTCATTCGCTAGCTGGTCACGGTAGATATGTGTCTGGGCATTGACATGACCCAGATCATCGGCACTGATCTCTGACTCAACACCTATCCCTGTATCCTGATAAAGTTTAGCCACATCAAGCCATGGTTCAAAAACCATATCACAAGGAAAATGGCGCCATTTATAAAGCTCACTGCGCATATTCCACTCAAGCTGGCGCAAAAGCTCGTTCTCACAGAGCAAGTCAAGCTCATTGTTGAGATTCATCTCTGTCCAGGGAATCTGATCAATCATGATCAAGGGCCTGCCAGGCCTTAATCCGTTTAAATCCCGCCAAGCTTTCTTTGTCTCTTCATGCACAGGCAAACTTGCCACTGCATGATACTCTTTTGCTAGATTGCGAAAATTCGCCTTGTCCTGAGAACTGATCAACATTTTATAATCCTGCCTTCCCTGATCCATATATAAGTTTTTCATGCAAGTAATAAAAAAACTAAGAATTCAGCTTGCTCAATAATTTGCTCTTTTAGTCTCAAAGCATCACACAATTTAACTGTAGTCTCTGTTTCATAGTGCAGGCAAATCTATCACATAATCGCATCCAATTTTGCACCCAACACCTCTTTGCCAATATTAGGTGTAGCTCCACCTGATCCAACCTATACTCTGAAAATCCAATGCTGCAACCTGCGAAGACTGTCTTTGCCTTGTTGTCTCTTGTTTTGGATTTTTTCTCAGGTGTGCTTGCAACTAATCCTGCCGTTAAAACTATTTAAATCATCCTCAGCACCATCTAATTTTAAAGATTGGAAACCAATCACTAGTTATCTTTGTATATTAGTCTAGTATCATGTCCAATACTTGAATCTGATTTATTTGATGGACCATAATTTTATATGCCCTTAAGCATGGACTGTTGCAATAGTGACAGGACAGCAGGTTCAGAAGTACCGTAAGCTTTCGTAAAGATTTTCACAAATATACAGATGAGCGAAATGTAATTAAAGAACTATGCAGCCATGATTTTAGCACAAAACAAAGTATGTTTAAATAGTCATTCGAAATACTACAAGCACTTTTAATGTACCTAGATGTGAATAAACTTATAATATATATTACCAGAATTATTTTAAAGCACACTAGCTATGATCGAATTACAATTACCATTCAATGGTCTAGATGTGGGTCAGCAATCTAGTTCGCATGATTACTTTATGAATCCTGCAGTAGAAGCCCTGGATTATCCATAAAGGTCATCTCAATCGACATAAACATGATATCAGCACGTTAATTTTGCTAATAACCTTACACTAGAACTTTTGCTCGGCTTATTTCTGTTATAATGCTTGTATAACATCAAGCCATTTTCACACAATATCTGGAGTTGTTAATTGATCCTGAGCGGGATCTATGCAAAATGGAGTGATTAGATAATGCACAATCAGAAAAAGCCTGCAATCCGTAAACTTGGTACTATCAAATCTGATATCGTTGAGACAACTCCTGTTGTCTTTAAGGATCGCCTTTACCGCTTTGAGTATATGCGAGACAAAAGTGATCAAAACTTATTAGGCAAGCCCTATTTCCATTTTATTGATGTGGAAAAAAATGAGCCTACACCAGCTTTTGCGACAGATTTCCATCTGGGTTCAGCTTTTGTAGATGATAAAACAGACCTAGTCTATGCCTTTGGTGTACCTATTTGGGGTGCTGACAAGCTTTACGTCTTCTGGTCCTCAGACATGGTCAATTGGTCAAGCCGGGTCGCTTTGGATCTGCCAGGCTGGGGGATCTTTAACACCTCTGTTTGCTTTGATCAGGAAAAGTATGTTATGGCATTTGAAATCGATGCCCCTCCGGAGGAAACTGGCGTGCGCTTTACCATCCGCTTTGCCATTTCTGACAATCTTAAAGACTGGACCTTAACACCTTCAGCATGTGTTTTCAGCCATGACCGTTACACTGCCTGCCCTGCTTTGCGTTTTTTCAACGGCAAGTATTATATGGCTTATCTAGAGGCAAAACCGGGGCCGGAATACGAGGTTTATCTGGTTCGTTCAACCGATCTGATCAGCTGGCAAGCCAGCCCGCACATGCCATTTTTGCGCCACAGTGCAGAAGACAAGCAACTCTACAGCGATCAATTCACAGCTGCTGAAAAAGAGCGGATTAGTCAGGCAGTTAATATCAACAATAGTGACCCTGACTTTTGCCAATGGCAGGACAAGACGGTTATCTACTACAGTTGGGGTGATCAGCAAGGGGTTGAACATTTAGCTGAAGCAGTTTATGAAGGGCCCTTGGTTGAGCTGTTAGAAGGGTTCTTCACTGAATAGAAGATAGCTTGTAGGATGATTTACCAGCTTTAATGCTGAGCAAGTTTAATCTTTATCGTTTATTCTCAGGCCATGAAACAATCAGCAGGGCTTCTATTTGGCTAGCTGCAGCACCTCTCAGGCAGGCTGTAGTTAGATGGGCTGCTAGACATGCACTTATCAGTCTCGGTTGCACAAAACCAGCTGTTGCAGCCAGATTAAGAGCACTGTGTTACAATTGCCCTATCACCAGTTGATCATTTATTGGAAAGCGAGGAAGCAAGATGAGTGAATTTACATTTTCCCCGGCACCCTGGATACCCTTCCGGGACAAGGCAGAGCTGGAACGGGTCCGCAACATCAAGCGGGAGGATATGGAAAAGCATCCCAACCCTGATTTTGTGATTAAGGTCATACCCAACTACAGCGGTATCGTGATCACTGACATGGTCATGCGCATGAAAGAATCAGACGACCTGGACAAGACCCTGGTCATGATTATACCCAATCCTGATCCGGCCGGTTACATGCAGGTGGCAGAACTGGTCAATCACTACAAGATCAACTGTAGGAATGTCCACATTTTCTCCATGGATGAGTGGGCTGATGAAGCTGGTAATATCGCGCCGATCACCTACAAGTCCGGCTTCAACTATTCCTTTTTGAAGTATCTGGTTTATCAGATAGATGAATCACTGCGTATGCCTGAGGCCAATGTCCATTACCCCACCAATGAGAATGCAGCCGACTACACCAAGCTGATTGAAGATATCGGCCAGGGTGGGGCAGATGTCACCTATGGCGGACCCGGCTGGGCCGGCCATGTTGCTTTTGTTGATCCCCTGACCCCGGAGTTTGCCACAGACAGCGTGGAAGAATTCATTGAGATGGGTTCACGTATTGTCACTTTGCATCCTTTGACAATCGTGCAAAACTCCCTGCATGGGGTCTTTGGCCAAAGTGGAGACATTGCCAATGTCCCGCCCAAAGCCTTCACTGTAGGTCCCAGGGACATCAAAAACGCCCGCCACCGCATCCAGCGGCACGGCATCACGACAGGCGGCACTTTTTCCGCCTGGCAGCGTATGATGTCCCGTCTGGTCCTTTACGGGCCGGTCACACCTCTGGTTCCTTCTTCAGTCATGCAGCTGTGGCCGACCAGGGCTTATGTAACTGAAGCTATTGCAGCACCTATCCAGGTCAACGAACTGGCAGGCTATTGATTTATTGACAAGGGCGGGCTGGCCCCGCCCTTGTTTTTGCTTGGGTCCTCCAGGCATGAGGTAAGATGGAAAAAACCGTATTTTCAGTTGTTGTTCCCTTATATAATGAAGAAGAAGTCATCCAGGCCTGTCACATCCGTCTGCTGGCTGTATTAGAGAGCCTGGGTCAACCCTGGGAAATAATCTATGTCAATGACGGCAGCAAAGATAAGACGGCCTATTTAGTCAGGGAGATCTGCCGCAAAGACCAGCGGGTCAAGCTGCTCACTTTTTCGCGCAATTTCGGCCACCAGGCAGCTATAACAGCTGGCATGGACCACGCGGCAGGCCTAGCAACCATCATTATCGATGCTGACCTGCAAGACCCGCCCGAGCTTATCCCCCAGCTGGTTGAGCGCTGGCAGCAAGGCTATGAAGTTGTCTACGCCCACCGCGTTGCACGCCTTGGTGAAACAAGGCGCAAAAAAACTACAGCCCGTCTTTACTACAGGCTGCTGCGCCGCATGACAGATGTTGACATCCCAGTCGATGTGGGAGATTTTCGCCTGATTGATGAGAAAGTGCGTTCTGCCCTGCTGGCCCTGCCAGAGCATAACCGCTATGTGCGCGGCCTGATCAGCTGGCTGGGCTTTCGCCAGACCTTTGTCGACTATGAAAGAGCACCCCGTTATGCCGGCAAGACAAAATATCCTTGGCGCAAAATGCTCAAGCTGGCCTTGGATGGCATCACATCCTTTTCCTACAAGCCGCTCAAGCTGGGCATAGGCATCGGTCTGGCCCTGTCCTGCCTCAGTTTTTTATTCCTGCTTTTTGTTTTTATCGCCCGTCTTTTTGATCTGGTTGTGATGGAACCAGGCTATGCCTCCTTGATGTGCGTGTTACTTTTTTTCTGTGGCATCATCCTGATCATGTTAGGGATAATTGGCGAATATATCGGCCGTATCTTTGAAGAAGTCAAGGGCCGCCCGCTCTATGTCATCTGTGACCGGGTCGGGTCTTTTGGCCGGCCAGGCCGCTATGAAGAGGGCAGCTCCAGCTGAAAAGCTGCCGGCAACAGCTGAGCCAGGCTGAAGGTCAGATACTTACCATCTGGTGCCGCAGCAAAAAGCAAAAAATCAGGAGCGGCAAACTCAGCTATAACTTGACGGCAGATGCCACAGGGCAGGCAATAGTCAGGCTGATCACTGACAACAGCCAAACGCCTGATACTGCGGGCACCATCTGATACAGCCTTGAAGATGGCTGTTCTTTCTGCACAGCAGGTGGCTCCAAAAGAAGCATTTTCTATATTACAACCGCTTTGCTGGCGGTCTTTTTCATCCAAAAGCGCAGCGCCGACCCGAAAACGGGAATAAGGCGCATATGCCATCTCTTTGGCTGCCAAAGCGGCCTGGATCAACTCCTGGACTTGTTTTGCTTCATTTATCTTTGCCATGCCAGCAAGCCTCCCTCTAGCTTAAAAAAAGTGTGCCTCCCTTTACCAGGAAGGCACGGTTTCATTAAGCTTAATCTTCGTGATCATGCTCACGGCAGGCCGTTCCGGAAGACTCAAGCCTGCCTTCCTTATAGCAGGTGAAAACATCATCAACCGAGCCACTGGCACCTGTATAGACTTTGATACCTTTTTCTTCAAAGATCTCAATTGCAGCTGAGCCGATACCACCGGCAATCATGGTCTTGACACCTTTTTCATGCAGGAAATTGGGCAAAAACCCTGGTTTATGACCAGGATTGGCGACAACTTCCTTGCGGATAGAACCATCAGCTTGCAAATCAAAGAGGACAAATTCTGCACAGTGACCAAAATGCTCAGCCACCTGGCCGTCATTGGCAGCAATGGCCACCTTATCAAGCACCAGCGGTTCAGCCTTGCTTTCTGCAGCCGGCTTATGGAAGCTGAGCCCCCGGGCTGGCACCTTTTCCAAGGCAGCAATACATTCGGTCAAATACTCTTTATGGATTCTTTCAATAGCACCTTCGTCGCTGAGCCGGGCCAGGTCCGGGTCGATCGGCAGACTGCCCAGATAGGGAATCCCAGCATCCGCAGCCACTTGGGCGGTTTTACTCTCACCGAAGACCGAAAACTGCTCTCCGCAATGGGGACAGATGACATGGCTCATATTCTCAACCAGGCCCAGGATGGGAATCTGCATCATCTGGGCCATATGGATCGCCTTTTGCACAATCAAAGAAACCAGATCCTGGGGTGATGTGACAATAATAATGCCATCCAGGGGCAGGGATTGGAAAACCGTCAAGGGAATGTCACCTGTGCCGGGTGGCATGTCCAGCAGGAGAAAATCCAGATCCCCCCAGATGACATCACTCCAGAACTGCTTGACCGTATTGGCCAGGATCGGGCCACGCCAAATCACCGGTGCTGCCGGATCCTCTAAAAGCAGATTAATCGACATCAACTGGATATCACTGTGGGTGCGCACAGGGAAAAGGCCCTGGTCTGTGCCCCGCGGCTTAAAATCCTCTGCGCCGAACAGGGTCGGTATCGACGGACCTGTCACATCGGCATCAAGGATACCAACCCGATACTTGCCTGTACGAGCCAGGTAGGTCGCCAATAAGGCTGTAACCAGAGATTTGCCAACCCCGCCTTTGCCGCTTAAAACAGCAATGGTCCTGTGGATCTCGTTGAGCGGATGTGTTTCTACTTGCATTGATTCTTTTTGCTGTGCCATCTCTCTGCCCTCTTCTATTTAATTTCTTAATCTGCTAATTGCTGGACCAGCTGCTGCCAGAGCTCACGGACCGGTCCGACAAAAGATTCAAGACCCACATCATAAGGCGAATTGCCTGCTTGCAAAGCCGCCATGACAGCAGGGTCAAAAGGAATTTTGGCCAGGACCGGATAACCCTTGTCCTGACACCATTTTTCGATCTCTTTTGTTACCGTAACATTAAGATCCCACTTATTGATACAGACAAAAGCCGGCACCTGAAAATGGTCTGCCACTGCCAGGACCCGTTCCAGGTCATGCTGGCCTGACCGCGTTGCTTCAGCTACAGCAAGCACTGCATCCGTTGCTGTTATAGAAGCGATTATAACACAGCCTATACCCGGTGAGCCATCAATCAGGACATAATCCTCTGCTTTTATTTCTGAAAAAACTGATTTCCGCACTTCTGTAACCAGCTTGCCGGACCCTTCCGCTCCTATCTCCAGCCGGGCATGGGCAAATGAACCCAGTTCAGTCCGGGATAAGTAAGTCTCGCCTGTTTTGACCGGATCAATTGTGATGGCAGCGGTCGGACATAAGACTGTACAGGCGGCACAACCCTCACAAGCCAGAGGTAAAACGACATAGTCCGGCGTGATGGCATCAAAACGGCAGGTCTGGCGGCAAATACCACAGGCCGTGCACTTATCCTTGTCTATCCAAGCCAGGCTGGCCCCCTGATAATCTGCCTGACTGACCAGTTCATGTTCCAGCAGCAAGTGCAAATTAGGCGCATCAACATCACAGTCGGCTATAATTTTGTTTTCGACAAGCCGGGCCAGGCAGGCAGCTATCGTGCTCTTGCCTGTACCACCCTTGCCGCTGACCAGGACAACTTGCTTCACAGTTCCTCCTCACCAGCCAGGATCTGCTGGATTTGATCGTATAGCTGGCAAAAGCGCTCCTGCCAGTAGGGATCATCTGCCACCGGCAGCCTGCCGGCAGCATACTTTTGCGCGATCGCTTTACTAAAGGGTATCTCCAGCAGGACCGGCAAGCCTTTTTCCTGGCAAAAATCACTGATCAGCCGGTTGTCAGAGCCGGCCTTATTAATGACAACACCAGCCGGCAGGCCCAGCTGCCGGAGCAGCTCTACAGCTATGGCCAGATCATGCAGGCCAAAGGGTGTTGGTTCAGTGACCAGTAAAGCAAAGTCAACATCCTCCAGGCTCTTGACCACCGCACAGGATGCACCCGGCGCACAATCCAATACCGCCGGACGGCTGGGCTGGAGCTTGGCCTTGATGGAGTCTATAACTGCCAGACCAGCCGGTTCACCAATGTTCAGCCGGCCATGGACAAAGGAGAAAGGCTCATCATATTCAACCGTGCCGATTGATCTTTCCACCTCAGTCAAGGCAGCAGGCTGGCAAACCAGCACACAGGCCCCGCAATGATGGCAAAGCTCCGGGAATAGCAAAACCTTGCCCTTGACCACTGCTATGGCATTGAACTGGCAGATCCGGCCACAGGCACCACAGCCAGTACAAACCGCAGCATCCACTTCAGGCACCAGGACATGAACTTCCTCAGAATTTCTTAAATCAGCTTGGAGAAAAATAAAACCATTCGGCTCTTCCACATCACAGTCAGCATATTGGCAGGTGGGTATAACAGCAGCCAGGCTGGCTGCCACAGTTGTTTTACCTGTCCCGCCCTTGCCGCTTAAAACAGCGATCCTCATGCATTTTTACCCTGGCCGCTATGGGGTTGGACGAATCTTGTCAAAGTTACCAGCTGGCCTGCTTTTAAATCAGATAGATTCTGACGGGCAGTCAAAGCCTTAGCCTGCCAGAGTTTAATATCGGCCGCTTGAAGTACCCTTAAGGCATTGGGACCCAGCTGACCGGTTATGAGATCAGTTACACCCTGATCAATCAGCTTCTGGGCAGTAGCTATGCCAGCCCCGCTGGCCGGTGTCTGGCTGATATTATCAATTACCTCCACAGCGTCACTGTCAGGATCGACCAGCAAAATATAGGCTGCCCGGCCAAAACGCTGATCCATAGCCTGGTCTAAAGAAGATCCCTGGCAAGTTAAAGCAATTTTCATAAGTACTACTCACTTTCGTTATAAGCATATGTTCATATACAGTCTATGCAGATTTTTTCTCCCTGTCAACAAAAAGCTTTCACAGTTATTGACATATGCTCATAATCGTGATAAATTTAAGGCAAGATCAGCAAGATAGCCCGCCGTAACAAAGGGAAGTGAGCAAAATGCCAGCAGGAACTGGCCAGCCAGTCATAAACAAAGTGAGAAATTTCTTTGTTAAAAACAAAACTGAAGATATCTGCATCTGCCCAGCCTGCGGTGCCAGGTCAAGACCAACAAAAGTCCGGCCCTGCAGCTCCCAAAAATGTTCACGCTGCGGCACCTTGATGATCATACTGAAAGAAACAAAAAAATAAATTAAAGAAAAAGGAGTTGAAAGATATGCCAAGAGGAGATAGAACAGGCCCAGCCGGCTTTGGTCCCAGATCCGGGCGGGGCATGGGTTTTTGCAATGGTTATCAGGCACCGGGTTTTATGAACGCCGGCGGCTATGGCAGAGGCGGCGGTCGCGGCCAGGGTTTCCGCGGCAGATTCGCCGCAGGCGGTCCTCGCTGGCCAGGCTACCCAGGCTATGGCCCTTATGAGCCGGCTGACCAGAAAACCTTCCTGAAAGATCAGGCAGCTGCCCTGGAAAACCAGCTCAAACATGTGCGCGAGCGCTTGTCTGAACTGGATCAGGAATAAAACAAAAGCAGATGATTTGAAAAGGCGGGCCCTGCCCGCTTTTTTATTGGGATAATCTACCAGTCCTTGCTATAATGAAACTGGTGATAGCTATGAAACAAAAGCAGTTCTTTTCTCTAACCCTGCTTATAATAAGCCTGCTTTTCCTCTCTAGTAGTTGCAATGTCCGGACCCGCCCGACCAGTCAGGAAGATTATTTTTGCAGTCAGCGGGTGGAGATGGTAGAAAAACAGCTCCAGGCCAGAGGGATCTCTGACCCGGCTGTCTTAGCAGCCATGGCAACTGTTGAGCGCCAGCTTTTTGTGGGGCAGGGCCAGCAACATCAGGCCTATGCCGACCATCCCCTGCCCATCGGTGCCGGCCAGACCATTTCCCAACCCTATGTCGTGGCCTTGATGACCGAGGCCATCGCCATCGGTCCAGAGGACCGGGTCCTGGAAATTGGCTCTGGTTCAGGCTACCAGGCCGCTGTCCTGGCCCAGCTGACCGACCAGGTCTTTTCCATTGAAATCAAAGCTGAGCTGGCTGAACTAGCCCAAAACAACTTGGCCAATGCAGGATATGATCAGGTCCGGCTCAAGCATGCTGATGGTTATTTTGGCTGGGAGGAACACGCGCCTTTTTCAGCCATCATTATCACCTGCGCCGCCAACCATATCTCACCCCACTTGATTGATCAGCTGGCCGAAGGCGGCCGCCTGATTATCCCCCTTGGTGATACAAGCTACTTCCAGTCCCTGACCCTGCTGGAGAAAAAAGGCCAGGAGCGCCTGATCACTCAGCTGGCGGATGTCTCTTTTGTGCCCATGACCGGCCAGGCTCTGCAATAAAGACCGAGCCACAAAAATAAAGCAGCCAGTAAATAACCGCTCCCGGCCAAGGCAGTGGTTTTTTGCTGTCCCCAACTGCTGGCCAGCAAGAGGGCCAGCGGCGCACCGGCAACTGAGGCAAGGCTATTCAGAGCCAGGGCCCAGGGCAGGGCTGCCTCATCTTGTTGGCGCAAAAAGGCCAGGCCCAACACAAAGGGCAGACCCAAGCCCAGGCCGGCCGGCACGAGACTGAGGCCCCCTAATGCAAAACGCCAGAAATCAGCCAGAGGCAGCAGTAAGCTGAGCAAAGCCGGCAATAATCCTGCATAAGCCAGCAACAGGCCGGCTGGCAGTAACAACAAGAAAGCCAGGCGGCGATCGGGCCGGGTCAGGATACGGTCAAGCAGCAGGCTGGCCAGGCCACTGGACAGCAAAAGAGCTGTCAAGACAAGCCCCATGGCCTGGATCGGACTGTCAAACAAAATAGCCATCCGGCTGATCAGATTGACTTCAAAAAAGATAAAAGCAGCCCCAATACACAAAAAATAAAACAGCAGTAATAAACTGGACCGCCTGATCCTGCTGCGCTTTTTTTTGAACAGCAAAGGCAGGAAAAGGAAACAAACAGCTAGGACTAGTAGAACAATTAGCAGTAAGGGCGGCAAAAGTCCGCCTTGGAGTAAAAATCGCCAATTACCCGAGCTAGCTTGCCGGATGCTACCCAGGCGCTGCCAGCTAAAGTAATTATTATAAAAGGGCGCATCATCTGTCACTGGATTGACAGCCAACATGTATTTTTCTGTCAGCTCAGCCCTGCTCTCGTCAGCCAGCAGGTCCTGCCAGAGCTGGTAATAGATAGGCTCAGCATAGCGGTTATGGCGGTTAGCCTCTTCTTTTACTATGCCGGGATAATAAACCAGGTCGAAACTGTTTTTTGCGCAAAAGCTGCGCAGACCAGCCAGCTCATCTTCATTAAAAGATCCCTTTTTAGCCAGGATGGTATAGGTCGACCAGCTGCGGATGGCCAGGAGGCTGTCCCCGGCCCGGGGCCAGATCTGCTGCAGGGTCAGGGGCAGGCGCAAGGCTTCGGCTGGGATTGGCTCCAGGTAGCGGCTGACTGCCAGATAGCCATTTTCAGCCAGAGCCGTGTAATAAGTGGCAAATGCTTCCTCAGTAAAACGATAATCTTCACCGCTTTGAAAAAGTCCTGGGCCAGCCGGGCCTGTCTGGACCAGAGGCAACACAATCAGATCATAGAGCTGATCTGGCCTTTCTAGAAAACGCCGGCCAGCCAGCGGCAGGATTTCCAGCCGGCCTGATAAGAGCCACTCCGCTACGATAGCCGATTCAACATAATAATCCTGCCAGGCAGCAACTATAGCTTGATTTGCTTCACTAGCCCGGACAGCGCCGGCTTCGTGCCAAAAGGCAGCCAGAATATCCTGCCCACCGGCAAAGCCGTTGATAAAGACTTTTTCCGGCACCTGCAAATGGTAAGGTAAAGCTGAGGGCAGAGCAGATAAAAAGCCCATTTTACCCTCTTCTAGGGCTGTCAAGGCCTGGAGCTGACCGGCATTAAAGCTCAGGCCCAGCTGGTCCGGCAAGGGCTGGTTATAGGCCAGGCTGAGGCCGGGAGCAAAACGGACAGCCGGGCTTTTAACTAGATCCAGCCGGCCACTGCTGTCCCAACTAGTTTTTGTGGTGCTGGCATCTGTGTGATCCAGAGCCTGCCTCAGTTCACTGAGCGGTGATATATTCAGTCGCAGTGGTCCGGTCCAGGCCAGCAGCAGCAACAAGGCAAGAGCCAGCAGGGGCAAACCTTTCAGCAGGCGCTGCCTAGCCCAGGCCAGGCAGAAAAAAAGCAGCGCCAGCACAGCAGAGGCGGCCAGGAGCCAAAGTATTCTTTCATCCCAGCCCTGCTCAAAAAGAAAGAGGGCCCAAAGACAGCCACTGCCTGCCCCTGCCAGGTCAGCAAAATAAAGCCGGCCCAGCCGGCTGTTTTTTTCCAGATAGCAGCTGGCTACAGCCAGGCCGGCAAAAAAGAAGGGCAGGAAAAGACAAATAAGCATGAGCAGCAGACAGGGTAACTGCCTTTTATCCCAGATCAGTTGCCAGGGATCACAGGCCAGATAAGCCAAGAGGTAAAAGCTGCCGGGAATAAAAAGCGCAAAGGCCAGGCTTCCGCCAAGGAGCAGATTTTGCCTGGCCTGGTCTTTTTGACCAAGCAGCTGGAGCAAAAGTGCTGCCGCACCATAGCCTAACAGGGCCAGGCTGACCACCAGGTAAGCCAGACTTTGGCCAATACTGATCGTCAGCAGCCTGGTTATGCTGATTTGCAGACCCAGGGCTGTTCCAGAGAGAAAAAAGAGGCCCGGCAGATAAAAGGAGCTCCTGCCGGCTTTACCCTTAGACACAAGATCACCGCCATCTGAGTCTATTTTGACATAGCTGCCAGGGATAAATCCAGTGCTTGAGCAGACATGCACAGTATCTTTTCTGCCAAGCAGAGCAGATGCCTGGCACTTTAGCCTGATCATGGTGGACAAGAGCTTAACAGTGGTACAATGATTGCATTAAAATTTAGCAGAAGACGAGGACAGGTATCGGCAATGCTCAAACTTGAGGATAAATCTTTAGTCAAACGGCTTTTACTCTTGACAGCACCTATCGCTTTGCAAAATATCATCACCTATGCTGTGGGCATGGCTGATAATTTAATGGTTGGCCGGCTGGGTGAGCTGGCCTTGTCTGGTGTTTATGTGGCCAACCAGCTGCAAAATATCCTGCATATGCTGGTAATCGGACTCAGCGCAGCCCTGATCATCCTGGGCTCCCAGTTTCGTGGCAAACAGGAAATGGGCAAGATCCGTTCCATTGTTGGTATAGCCTTGATCTTTGCCCTGGGCACAGGTGTTGGCTTGTTGCTGCTGACACTTTGGAAACCGGCTGCTGTGCTGGGACTATTCACAGACGACCAGGCAGTCATGGCTGAGGCGATGAATTATCTGGTAGTTATCCGCTACACCTATATTTTCTTTTGCATAACCCAGGTTCTGGTCGCAGCCATGCGCAGCGTTGAGACAGTAAAAATCGGTATGTACCTTTCCGTTGTGACTTTCACTGTTAATGTGTCCCTCAACTGGATCCTGATCTTCGGCAAACTGGGAGCGCCTGCCTTAGGCGTACAGGGTGCCGCCCTGGCAACTTTAACAGCACGCATCCTGGAAGCCCTGCTCATGGTTTTTTATGTCCGCTTTGTTGATGACAAACTAAAGCTGCGCTTAAAATCGCTTTTGCGCATCGAAAAAGGATTGCTCAAACGCTTTTTCAGATACGGTTTTCCGGTCATCCTGGGTGACATTTTCTGGGGTGTCAATCTGGCCGTGCAAGGTGCCATTGTCGGCCGGCTGGGCCCAACAGCCCTGGCTTCAGTCAGCATCGCCAATGTGGTCTTTTCGGTCATGAGTGTCGGTGTTTACGGCCTGGCCGGCGCCACTGCCATCATCATCGGCCAGCTGGTCGGCTCAGGCGACCACAGCAAACTGCGCTCTTATGTGAAAACCCTCCAGATCATCTTCGTGATCAGCGGCCTGATCACCAGCCTGGTCATCTACAGTACCCGCTTCCTGGTTCCTTTAATCTATGACCTTGAAGCTGACACCCTGGCCATGGTCCGTTCCTTCCTGCTTGTCTTATCAGCCATGATTATCGGCACCTCCTATCAGATGTCCACTTTGACCGGCATTGTCCGGGCTGGCGGAGCCACCCATTTTGTCCTGATCAATGATCTGATCCACATCTGGGGCTTTGTCATCCCGGCTGCAGCACTAGCTGCCTTTGTCTTCCAGGCCTCACCGGTGGTAGTTTTTGCCCTGCTGAAGTCAGACCAATTCCTCAAATGTATCGTGGCGGCAATCGTAGTTAATCGTTATCGCTGGGTGAAAAACCTCACTCTGGATCCAGCTAAGGATCTAAAGCAGGCCAAGGCCTAAAAAAAAGCAGGTGTCAATATGCCTAAAATTCCTACACTACCCTTACGTATAGCAGTAGCCGGTTGCGGCAGTATGGCCCGGGCCTGGCTGAAATATACCTTGGCCAGGCCTGACTGCCTGCTGGTCGGCCTGGCTGACCCTCAGCCCGCTGCCATCAGCCAGATCATGGCTGAATTCGGGCTGACCGATCTGGTCACAGGTCCTGATCTGGCCACGGTGATAAAAAAGAGCCGGGCCAACCTTGTTTTCAATCTAGCTGTACCTGCCGCCCATTATGAGCTGGATATGACAGCCTTCGAGTTGGACTGTGCTGTAATCAGTGAAAAGCCTCTGGCAGAAAACCTTAAAGAAGCTGATGAACTGGTCGCTAAAGCCAAAGCAAAAGATCTTTTTTTCGCGGTCATGCAAAACAGGCGTTATCTTAGCCAAATCCGCGCCTGCCGCCAGCTGCTGACCAGTGGCACAATCGGCCAATGCGGCCTGGTCGGGGCCGACTTTTTTCTCGGCCCACGCTTTGGCGGCTTTCGTGAACTGATGGCAAGCCCCCTGCTTTTGGATATGGCCATCCACACCTTTGACCAGGCCCGCTTCCTGATTGGGGCCAATGCCCTGTCTGTCTATTGCCAGGAATTCAATCTGCCTGGCTCCTGGTATCAGGGTAAGGCTTCTGCCGTGGCTATCTTCACCATGGAAAATGGCGTCATCTTCGATTACCGCGGTTCCTGGTCAGCCCTGGGCTGTCCCACCAGCTGGGAAGCCAGCTGGCAGCTGCGCGGCAGCAAGGGTACCATCTGTTGGGATGGCCACACGCTGCCCTATGCCGAAGTTTTACAAAAAGACAACAGTCTTTGCCGCATGGAAGGCCAGGCAGACTGGCCTGGCCGCGCCGGCCACGATGGCTGCCTGGACGAGATTTTTACAGCCCTTCTAACCGGCCGGCCGGCTGAAACTGCTGCAGCAGATAACCGGCACAGTCTGGCTATGGTCATGGCTGCGATTGAAAGTTCCGCCAAGGGCCAGCCCCAGGCAATCTTCTGATGCTTGCACCTGTGTCCTGAACAGGTTAGGATGTAAGCATAGAACTGATGCAAATACATAAGTAATCATGCAACAATGAGGTGAAAAATATGGCAAGACCTGTAACATTATTTACCGGCCAATGGGCTGATCTGCCCTTTGAGGAAGTTTGCCGCCTGGCGGCCCAGATGGGCTATGAAGGTTTGGAGATCGCTTGCTGGGGTGACCACCTTGATGTGGAAAAGGCAGCCACAGACCCTGCCTATGTGGCCGGCAAGAAAGAAACACTGGCTAAATACGGTTTGGGCTGCTGGGCGATTGGCAACCACCTGGCCGGCCAGTGCGTTGGTGACCGTTACGACAAAAGACTGGATGGCTTTGCGCCGGACCAGTATAAAGGTGATCCCAAGGCGATCCGTAAATGGGCTATCCGGGAAATGAAGTTGACTGCCCGGGCCGCCCAGGCCATGGGCGTGTCTGTGGTGACCGGTTTCATGGGCTCGCCGATCTGGGCATTTTGGTATTCCTTCCCCCAGACAACAGAGGAAATGATCGAAGCAGGCTACGATGAGATAGTAGAACTCTGGACCCCGATCCTGGCTGAATTCAAGCGTTGCGGTGTCCGCTTTGCTCTGGAGGTCCATCCGACTGAGATCGCTTTTGATTTTTATACCGCCCAGAAGCTTTTCCGCGAAAAATTTGCTGGCAATACGACCTTTGGGATCAACTTCGATCCCAGCCACCTGATCTGGCAAGGCATCCAGCCCCATCTTTTTATCCGCGAATTTGCTGACAAAATCTATCATGTCCACGTCAAGGACGCCCTGGTCAACACCAGCGGCACAGAAGGTATCCTTGGTTCATTCCTAACTTTCGGTGATACCAGGCGCGGCTGGAACTTTGTCTCCCCCGGTCACGGCAGTGTCGATTTCGAAAAAATCATCCGGGAGCTGAATTCAATCGGTTACGACGGCCCGTTGTCTGTTGAATGGGAAGATAGTGCCATGGAGCGCGTTTTCGGTGCCACTGAAGCCTGCCAGATGGTCAAAGACATCAATTTCAGCCCCTCTGATGTCGCCTTTGATGACGCTT
>CAZZGG010000053.1:0-16466 GCA_964654125.1 uncultured Oscillospiraceae bacterium | reverse complement strand
GCTGAAAAAAACCGGACGTCAACCGTCCGGTTTTTTTAGCCTATTGCGGCTTTTTTTCCAGCTTTAGCGGATAATTGGCCAGATGCTGCAGTTTAAAACCTGCTGCCTTATAGCTGGCATAATCAAAGGCCTCCAGCTCATCAATGGCCAATTTATGAAATTCATAAAAGTTATGCCACCATTCATAACCGCTGCCCAGTTCAGCTGCCAGATAAGCATCGGCGATCTCTATTGCCATCTGGGGTGCCACATAAAAGGCCCCCATGGCCAGGACATTGACCCCGTTACCGGTAATGGCTCTAAGGCCAGCCGGCACTGACTCCACCACCCCGGCATGGACATGGGGGCATTTGCTGGCGGCGATATGGATGCCCATACCTGTGCCACAAAAAGCCAGCGCCCTTTCATACTCGCCTTCGGCAATAGCAGCCCCGATCCGCAGGCCGACCCGGTGGTACATATTATCCGGATCCACGTCAGCTAGTGACCTGACCCCGACATCTTTGATCTGCCAGCCCTTTTCTTTTAAGTGGGCCACTACAGCTTCCTTTAAGGGATAGCCGGCAAAATCAGCACCGACCAAAAGATATTTGTCCTTGACCTTTTTCATGCTCTTTTTCTCCTTTAATTCTCACCTGGGTTGAGTGAAAACACACAGGCCGGATTAGCCGGATCATAGGGTTTACCTTGTAAATAAGCATCCATGGCTGCAGCTGCCTTCTTGCCGGCCCCCATGGCCAGAATGACGGTGGCCGCCCCTGTCACTGCATCTCCGCCGGCAAACACACCCGGCAGATTGGTCGCCATGGTCTCTTCCTGGGCAACTATGCCGCCCCAGGGCTGGGTGGCCAGGTCAGGGGTGCTGTTTTTGATCAGGGGATTAGGACTTTGCCCGATGGCTATGATCACGGTCTCTAAAGGCAGGATAAATTCGGAGCCTGCCTTGGGCAAAGGCCGGCGCCTACCGGAACTATCCGGCGGACCCAGCTCCATAGTGATACATTCCAGGCCCTTGACCCAGCCTTCTGCTGTGCCCATGATCCGGGTCGGGTTGGTCAAAAGGGCAAACTGGACGCCTTCTTCTGCGGCATGATGGATTTCTTCTTGGCGGGCCGGCATTTCAGCCATGGAGCGGCGGTAGACAATCGTCACTTCATCAGCACCCAGTCTTTTAGCGGAGCGGGCCGCGTCCATGGCCACATTGCCACCGCCAATCACAGCCACGCGCCGGCCGACCTTGACCGGTGTGTCTGTGTCCGGGAAGCGGTAGGCCTGCATCAGGTTGACCCTGGTTAAAAACTCATTGGCTGAGTAGACACCGTTAAGATTCTCGCCCGGGATATTCATGAAACTGGGCAGGCCGGCCCCGGTGCCAATGAAAATCGTCTCATAGCCCTGGCTGCCCAGATCATCCAGGGTATAGAGCTTGCCGATCACCTGGTTGGTCAAAATCTGCACGCCCTGCTGGCGCAACTGGTCGATTTCGGCCTGGACCAGGCTCTTGGGCAGGCGAAACTCCGGGATGCCATACATCAGGACACCACCGGCTGTGTGGAAGGCTTCAAAGATCGTCACCTGGTAGCCCAGCTTGGCCAGGTCACCGGCACAGGCCAGGCCGGCCGGGCCGGATCCGATCACAGCCACTTTCCTGTTTTGGGCCGGCGGTTTTTTTACTGCCAGGTCCAGGTTGGCCAAGGCCCAGTCAGCGACAAAGCGTTCCAGGCGGCCAATCGCGACCGGCTCACCTTTTTTAGCCCGCACACAAAGTTTTTCGCACTGCTCCTCCTGGGGGCAGACCCGGCCGCAGATGGCCGGCAGGCTGTTGGTGGCTGTGATCAGTTCGTAGGCCTGAGCAAACCGACCGGCTGCCACTAGTGTGATGAAGCCGGGGATATCGACAAAAACAGGACAGCCGGCCACACAGGGTTTATGGCGGCAGGCCAGGCAGCGCCTGGCTTCAGCCCGGGCCATCTCCTCGGTGTAGCCCAAGGTGACCTCCTGGAAGTTTTGGCTGCGCAAAAGCGGGTCCTGCTGGGGCATCTGGACTTTTTCCAGGGAGAGGTTGGTTTTTTTAATCTCTGCCATGCTGCTGCTCCTTTGCGTCCAGGCGACAGCGATGGGCAGTCACACTGGCCTTTTCATCTGTCCTGTACATTTGCTGGCGCCGGATGGCCTCGGCAAAATCAACCTGGTGCCCATCAAAATCCGGCCCATCCACACAGGCAAACTTGACCTTCCCGCCCACAGTGACCCGGCAGCCGCCACACATGCCGGTGCCATCGATCATGACCGGATTCATGCTGACTATGGTCTTGATGCCATAGGGCCGGGTCAGCTCGCTGACTGCCCGCATCATGGGTAAAGGCCCGATAGCTATGACCAGGTCATAATTTTCGCCTGCTGCCAGCAACTGGTCCAGGGCGCTGGTCACAAAACCCGGCTGGCCGGCCGAGCCGTCATCAGTCATGAGAAAAAGCCGCTGGCTGACCCGGGCCAGTTCATCCTGTAAAATAATCAGATCCCGGCTGCGAAAGCCTGTGATGACATCAACTGCGGCCCCGGCCTGGAAAAGGGCCTTGGCCTGAGGATAGGCGATGGCAGCGCCCAGGCCGCCCCCGATCACAGCCACTTTTTTATAGCCGTCCAGCTCTGTGGCCATACCCAGCGGGCCGACAAAATCCAGGATCTTATCCCCTTCCTCCAACTCAGCCAGTAGCAAGGTGGTCTTGCCAACAACCTGAAAGATGATCGAAACAGTGCCGGCTGCCAGATCATAGTCTGCTATGGTGAGGGGAATCCGTTCGCCGTCTTCATGCACCCGCAGGATTATAAACTGGCCGGGCCGGGCCTTTTTAGCTATAGCAGCTGCCGCCACATCCAAACGGATCACACTCTCACTGAGCTGCTCTTTTCTTTTTATCAAATACACTGGTATTTCCTCCATCTAACTTGAAAGATCATCTCCTTCATTATAATGCAAAGTCAGCCCTTTTCAATTCTAGGCTCCTGATCGCCAAAATATTAATTAATGTGTATAATAGCTGTGCAGTATATTACGCAAGAGGCTGTACATTAAAGCGTAAAGCAAGCTCTTTTGCTTGCTTGAATCATTACTAGGCTAAAAAAGAAAGGAAGGTGCAAGGTAAGAGTAATGCTTACTCCTGGCTCTTAAATAGCCAGATCAACCTTGCCTAAATGGTGAAACCTATGTCAGATTCCAAAAAGTTAGACAAGTTGGCTGTGGATGCCATCCGTATCCTGACAGCAGACAGTGTGCAAAAGGCCAAATCAGGTCATCCCGGCATGGCGATGGGATCAGCAGCCCTGACTTATGAGCTCTGGGCCAATCACATGCAGCACAACCCCAAAGATCCTGGGTGGCTGAACCGGGACCGTTTTATCCTCAGTGCCGGTCATGCCTCCATGTTGCTTTATTCACTGCTCCATCTTTTTGACTATGGTTTGACCATTGATGATCTGAAAAATTTCCGCCAGTGGGACAGCCGCACCCCGGGTCATCCGGAATACGGCCACACACCTGGTGTGGAAGCAACCACCGGCCCCCTGGGCCAAGGGCTTTCCATGGGAGTGGGCATGGCCATGGCCCAGGCCCATCTGGCCAGCCGCTTCAATCAGCCCGGCTACAATATTTTTGACCATTATATCTATATTCTGGCCGGTGACGGTTGCATGATGGAAGGCATCACGAGCGAGGCCTCCTCCCTGGCAGCAACCTTGCAGCTGGACCGGCTGATTGTTTTTTATGATGATAATGAGATCTCAATTGAAGGCGACACTGATGTGGCCTTTAAAGAAGATGTCGGCCAGCGCTATGCCGCCTATGGCTGGCAGGTACTTAATGTGGCAGATGGCAATGACAGTGCAGCTTTGGCCCAGGCCATTGCCGCGGCCAAGGCTGAGACCAAAAAACCCAGCATCATCATTGTTCAGACAGCGATCGGTTATGGTTCACCCCTGGCCGGCCAGGCCAAGACCCACGGCGAACCCCTGGGCGAAGATAATGTGGCCAAGACCCGCCAGCTGATTGACTGGCCCCTGGCTGAAGCCTTTGCTGTCCCGGCTGAGCTGACCGAATATATGGCTGCCAAAGTCAAGCAACTGGGCCAGGCTCAGGCCAAATGGGAAGAACTCCTGGCCAGTTATAAAAAGGAATTCCCGGCCCAGGCGGCTGAACTGGCTGATTGCCTGGCGCAAAAGACGCCGGACCTTCTGGCCGACCAGGAATTCTGGAACTTCAGCGGTGCCCAGGCCACCCGCTCAACCAGTGGTGTCTGCCTGAACCGCCTGGACAAGCTCCTGCCTAATCTTTTTGGCGGCAGTGCTGACCTGGCTCCTTCAACCAAAACAGAGCTGACCGGCCAGAGCTGGTTCCAGCCCCATAATTACGCCGGTAAGAATATCCACTTTGGTGTACGGGAACATGCCATGGCAGCTATCAGTAACGGTATCGCCCTTTATGGCGGCCTGAGGCCCTTCTGCGCCACCTTCTTTGTTTTCAGTGACTATCTCAAAGGCGGCCTGCGCATGAGCGCCCTGATGCAGCTGCCGGTCATCTATGTCCTGACCCATGACAGTATCGGGGTTGGCGAAGACGGACCGACCCATGAACCGATTGAGCATCTGGCCGCCTTAAGATCCATGCCGGGTGTGACTGTCTTCCGGCCGGCTGACGGCAAGGAGACCGCGGCAGCTTATGTCCATGCCCTGCAAAACCAGGGGCCGACCTGCCTGGTCCTGACCCGGCAAAACCTGCCCACTTATGAAAACACCGGACCGGCAGCCTTAAAAGGCGGCTATATCCTGGCAGACACGCCAGATCCCCAGCTCATCTTGCTGGCTGCTGGCTCTGAAGTTGAACTGGCCATGGCAGCCCAGGAAGAGCTGGCCGGCCAGGGCGTCAGAGCCCGGGTCGTCTCCATGCCCAGTATGGAGCTGTTTGAAAAGCAAAGTGCTGCCTACAAGGAAAGTGTCCTGCCTCAAAATATCCGCCTGCGCCTGGCCATTGAAGCCGGGGCCACCATGCCCTGGTACCGCTATGTCGGCCTGGATGGCAAGGTGATCGGGATTGACCGTTTTGGTGCTTCCGCTCCAGCAGCCACTCTCTTTAAGGAGTTTGGCTTCACAGTGGAAAATGTTATCGCCCAGGCCCAGGCCTTATTGAAATAATTTTCACAGCAAACCATCTTTTGTCTCCAGGTGCCGTACTGCCTTCGGGCTGCGGCACCTGCTTTAACAGGAGACAGGTACACATCCCGGAGGCATTTTGCTTATGCTGACCATGATCCGCTTTTTGCGCCGCTACACAGGCTTGGTCCTGCTCATTTTTGTTTTGCTTTTTGCCATGGCCATGACCGACCTGGCCTTGCCCGACTATATGTCACGCATAGTAAATGTTGGCATCCAGCAAAATGGTCTGGCCGAACCCATCCCCCAGATCATCCGCCAAGAGACCATGGCTAAGGTAAATTTATTGCTGGATGAAAAGGCCCGGGCTGAGGTGGCAGCTGCCTGGCAGCTGCTGGACCCGGCCGGCCTGGATCCGGCTGAGCTGGCCCAAAAGAGTGCAGCTTATCCCCTTCTGGGCCAGGCAGAGCTGCTGGAATTAAAAGACCGCCAGCTGCTGGGCCAAAGCAGCCAGGAGCAGCTGGAAAATGCCTTTGCCATCATGTCTTTTCTCAGCCAGCCTGATTTTGCCCTGCCCGGTCTAGCCCCGGGAGCAGATATTTTTGCCTACCTGGCTGGCCTGGATCCGGACGCCCAAGCTGCTTTACAAGAAAATCTGGCCGGCCAGCTGGCTGAAGTGCCGCACAATCTGCGCAGACAATCTGCAGTGGCCTTTTTACTTGCTGAATATGAGATAATCGGCTTTGATCTGGCCAGCCTGCAGACAAGATATATTATCAGGACCGGCTCCTATATGCTCCTGATCGCTCTTTTCGGGGCCGGCTGTGCTGTGCTGGTCGGCTTTTTAGCAGCCCGGGTGGCTGCCGGGGTAGCCCGCGACCTGCGCCTGCAGGTCTTCAGTAAGGTGGAATCTTTTTCCAGTGCAGAATTCACAAATTTTTCCACCGCTTCCCTGATCACCCGCACCACCAATGATATCCAGCAGGTCCAGGGGGCCCTGGTCATGCTGATGCGGATCCTCTTTTTCGCTCCCATCCTGGGTACAGGCGGTATCCTCAAGGTCATCGGCAGCAACAGCTCCATGACCTGGATCATTGCCATGGCGGTTGCTATCTTGATTGTCCTGATCCTGATCATGTTCCGTTTGGCTATCCCCCGTTTCACCCTGGTCCAGAAGCTGGTTGACCGGCTCAATCTGGTCACCCGCGAATTCTTAGCCGGCCTGATGGTCATCCGGGCCTTCAATACCCAGACCTACGAAGAAAAACGTTTTGACAAGGCCAACCAGGATCTGACCGGACTCAATCTCTTCCTCAACCGGCTCATGGCCCTGGCCATGCCCCTGATGATGCTGGTCATGAACCTGATCTCTTTACTGATTATCTGGGTCGGGGCCAGGCAGGTTGATCTAGGTGCCATGCAGGTGGGCGATATCATGGCCTTCATCCAATACACCATGCAGATCCTGATGAGCTTTTTGATGCTGGCTGCTATCTTCATCATGCTGCCGCGGGCCAGTGTTTCTGCCCAGAGGATCAATGAGGTCCTGGCAACACAATCTATCATCCTGGATCCGGCCAAGCCCCTGGCCTTTGCACCTGAAGCAAAAGGCCAGGTTGTCTTTGAGAATGTTTCTTTCCGCTATCCCAATGCCAGTGCTGATGTCCTGCATAACATCAATTTCACAGCCCGGCCCGGTCAGACAACCGCCATTATTGGCAGCACCGGCTGCGGTAAATCAACCCTGGTCAACCTGATCCCGCGCTTTTACGATGCCAGCTCCGGCCGGGTCCTGGTCGAAGGAGTCGATGTGCGCCAGGTCAGGCAGGAGGACCTGCGCCAAAAGATCGGCTATGTTTCCCAAAAAGGCATCCTTTTTTCCGGCTCCGTGGCCGAAAACATCGCCTATGGCAAACCTGAAGCCGGCCCGGAGGAAATCAAGGCCGCTGCCGCCACAGCCCAGGCCCAGAACTTCATTGAGGAGATGGAGGATGGTTTTTCAGCCTGGATTGCCCAGGGCGGTGCCAATGTCTCCGGTGGCCAAAAACAGCGTCTGGCCATCGCCCGGGCCCTGGTCAGGCAGCCCCAGATCTTTATCTTTGACGATTCATTTTCGGCCTTGGATTATCGCACAGATGCCATCTTGCGCCAGGCCCTGCAGGAGACAACCGGGGATGCGACCATCCTTATCGTGGCCCAGCGGGTTGGTACTATCAGGCAGGCTGACCAGATCATTGTCCTGGATGAGGGCCGCATTGTCGGCCTGGGCCGCCATGAGGAACTTTTACAAAACTGCCCTGTCTACCTGGAGATCGCCCGTTCACAATTATCGGAAGAGGAGCTGGTCATATGACAAAAGAAAAAAGAGTAAAGAGCCAGCCCGGCCAGAAAAAACTGCGTTTTAGCCCGAAAAAGGACAGTTCAGCCCCGGCTAACCCCAAGCAAAAACCCAAGGATTTTGCCAAAACAGCCCGCCAGCTGCTGACCAGCTTAAAACCCTACCGCCTGCCCATCCTGGCAGCGCTCAGCTTTGCTGTCGGCAGTACTGTTTTTTCCATTGTCGGGCCCAAGATCCTGGGCCAGGCCACCACCAGCCTTTTTAGCGGGGCCATGGCCAAGCTGATGCAAGGCCAGGCTGGAGCGATCGATTTTAACTATATTGCCAGGATCCTGCTCAGCCTGGTCTTGATCTATACACTCAGCAGTGTCTTCAGCTATGTGCAGGGCTTTATCATGTCCGGTGTGGCCATGAAAATCAGCTACAAGTTCAGGCAGGAGATCGCGGCCAAGATCAACCGCCTGCCCCTGGGCTATTTTGACGGCCAGCCCCATGGCGAGGTGCTCTCACGGGTGACCAATGACGTGGACACGGTTGGCAACACCTTAAGCCAGAGCCTGGCCCAGCTGATCACGGCTGTGACAACCCTGCTGGGTGTTTTGATCATGATGCTGACGATCAGCTGGATCATGACCCTGGCTGCCCTGCTGGTTGTGCCTATTTCTGCCGGCCTGATCACTTTGGTCATCAAGCGCTCACAAAAATACTTCCAGCAGCAACAGGCAGTCCTGGGCAAGGTCAATGGCCATATTGAGGAAATGTACGGCGGCCATACCATCATGAAGGCCTACAGCGGTGAAGCTGATTCTGTGGCCAGGTTTTCCAGCTTTAACGATGAGCTGCATTCTTCAGCCTGGCGCTCCCAGTTCCTTTCCGGTATTATGCAACCTGTCATGCAGCTGGTTGGCAATATCGGTTATGTGATTGTCAGTATCCTGGGTGGCTGGCTGGTCATCAAAAAGTCTATTTCAGTTGGCGATATCCAGGCCTTCATCCAGTACATGCGCTCTTTTACCTGGCCCATTGCCCAGGTGGCCGGCACTGCCAATGTTCTCCAGTCAACCATGGCTGCAGCTGAGCGGGTCTATGAGTTTTTAGCAGAAGCTGAAACCAGCCCTGATCCACTAAATCCAGCCCGCCCGGAAAAAGTCCTGGGTGCAGTGGATTTTGCCCATGTCCGCTTTGGCTATGCTGCCGATCTGCCGGTCATTCATGATTTTTCCGCCAGCATCAAGCCGGGCCAGAAGGTGGCCATCGTCGGGCCGACCGGTGCCGGCAAGACCACTATGGTCAAGCTGCTGATGCGTTTTTATGATGTTAATGAAGGAGCCATCTACCTAGATGGGATTGATATCCGCAATTATTCGCGCCATGAGTTGCGCAGCCAGTTCAGCATGGTCTTGCAGGACACCTGGCTCTTTAACGGCACTATCACGGAAAATATCCGTTATGGCCGGCTTTCTGCCACAGATGAAGAGGTCCGGGCTGCTGCCAAAGCCGCCTATGTCGACCACTTTATCCACACATTGCCCCATGGCTATGAGATGGTTTTAAATGAAGAGGCCAGCAATATCTCCCAGGGCCAAAAGCAGCTCTTGACTATCGCCCGGGCCATTTTAGCCAACCCTCATGTCCTGATCCTGGATGAAGCAACCAGTTCTGTGGATACCCGAACAGAGCTGCTTATCCAAAAGGCCATGCTCTCGCTCATGGCTGGCCGGACCAGTTTCATCATCGCCCACCGTCTCTCCACCATCCGTGATGCCGACCTGATCCTGGTCATGCAAGACGGCGATATCGTGGAACAGGGCAGGCATGCGGAGCTGCTGGCCCAAAAGGGCTTTTATGCTGAGCTCTATAACAGCCAGTTCGAGACCGGCCTGGTCAGCTAGAAACCGCGGCTGCCCCGGTCGATGGCAATCGGCCCGGTGCGCACGATCTCAATGATGCCAAAGGGGCGCAAAAGATCAACCAGGGCCTGCAGCTTGGCAGCCCCGCCGGCATTGGCAATGGTCATGGAATCAGTTGCCACATCAACGATCCTGGCCCGAAAGACATTGACGATATTGATAATATCGGTCTTTTTGTCATCCGGAGCATCGACCTTGACCAGGGCTAGTTCCATCAGGACCGATTCTTCGCCCGAAATCTGCTTGATCTTGACCAGGCTGGTGATCATGTTAAGCCGGGCCAGAACTACATCGACCGATTCCTTGGCCCCGTCAACGATAATGGTCATGCGGGAAATGCCCGGTTTTTCGGTACTGCCCACAGCCAGGCTGCTGATATTACAGTTTTCTTCGCCAAAAAGCTGGGTGACATGCCAGAGCACACCGGCCTTGTCCTCCACCCAGACTGATAGGATTGTCTGATTTTTCGCCATCTAACTAGCTCCTTTGCTTTTCCTTCTCTGTATCCTGCATGGCCAGGGCTAGCAGGATCGAATAATACTTGGCTGCACTGTTTTCCGCCCGGGAAGTGACAACTAGGGGCACGCGGGCCCCGGTTATAATCCCGCAGGAACGGGCCCGGGCCAGGAAGATCAGGGTCTTGACCATGATATTACCGGCTTCAATATCCGGTACGAGCAGGATATCGGCCTGGCCGGCCACTTCCCCGCTGATATGTTTTTGCCGGGCTGCCGCCAGGTCGATGGCATTATCCATGCCCAAAGGCCCGTCTATCAGGCAGCCACTGATCTGGCCACGCTGGGCCATCTTAGCCAGGGCTGCCCCATCCAGGGTGCTGGGCATGGCCGGGTTAACTGTTTCCACAGCAGCCAGGGCTGCGACTTTAGGTTGGGCCAGGCCCAGGGCATGGGCCACCGCCACGACATTTTCCACGATAGCGACTTTTTGCTTTAAATCCGGCGCGATATTGATACCACCATCTGTGACATAAAGCAACCGGTCCAGGCCGGGTACTTCATAAAGGCCGATATGGCTGAGCAGGCCGCTGCCGCGCAGGCCTTTTTCCTTTTCCAAAACAGCGCCCAGCAGGTCCTTGGTCTGGAGCATGCCCTTCATGATCACATCTGCTTCCTGGCCCTGGACCAATGAGACAGCAATCTGGGCACATTTTTTCTCGTCCAATTCCTTGATGATGGTCATGCCTGAAACATCGATTTCTTGCTGGCCGGCCAGTTCAAAGATTTTTTCTTTATCACCGATCAGGATGGGGCAGGCAAAACCCTGCTGGCAGACCCCATGAACAGCTTCTAAAACAGCGCTGTCATGGGCTGCCGCGACAGCGATCCGGCCCCGCTCCTTGCGGCGGACGATTGACTCGATCTGGGCAAATTCTTTTATGATCATCTAGCTGCCTCCCTTTGGTAATCTAGTGCTGTTTGCTGACCGCTAAGAACCCGTAAAGCCCCGCTGGCCAAGGCCTCCAGTTCCATCTCACCCGGATAAACGAAGACCTTGCCTAAAAACTCCACTCTTGCCTTGATCTGGTCCACCAGCAGCTGGCTGTAAGCCAAGCCACCGGTCAGGATCAAGGCGTCCGGCTGCCCGGCAAAGCAGGCAGTTAGGGCAGCCATGGCCTTGGCCACCTGGTAGGCCAGGGCGGCCAGGAGCCGGGCCTGGTCGGGCCTTTGGGCCAGGACCTTAACATCAGCAGTGCCGGTATGGGCCAGCAAACCACCCTGGCCAACCAGAAGCTGGCGCACTTTTTTTGTACCCAGCTGGTCGACCAGGTCCAGCAACTGGCTAGATGGCATGGTGCCGGCCCTTTGCGGCGAAAAAGGACCTTCCTCCATGGCGTCATTGACATCAATAACCTGGCCCTGCTGGTGGGCGGCCACCGAGATGCCACCACCCAGATGAGCCACGATCAGGCTGGTTTTTTCATAGGCCAGGCCCAGTTGTGCGGCTGTCCGGCGGGCTACAGCCTTCTGGTTCAAGGCATGGAAGGTGCTGCGGCGCCAGATCTGGGGCAGGCCTGTATAGCGGGCCAGGTCCATCATTTCATCGACCACAGGCGGGTCGACCACGAAGGCCGGCAGCCCTAGCGGCCAGGCCAGGCCAGCTGCCAGCAGGGCGCCGGAGTTACTGGCGTGCTTACCATAACGGTTTTGCCGCAAATCTGCCAGCATTGCTTCATTAACCAGATAAGTGCCCCCGGCCAGTGGATGGAGCAGACCGCCGCGGCCAACTAGGGCTGCCAGGTCTGTTTTTGCCAGCCCGGCACTTTTCAGTGTGCTGAAAAAATCCTCTGCTACCAGCTCCTGGCGCTGGTCCAGGGACAAGTCGGCAGTAGTGTGGCGCACTATCTTTTCACTAACTAGTTGCTCGGCCTGGAAAAGGGCAGTTTTTGTTGAAGTGGAGCCGGGGTTAATCACATAGAGCCAGTGCATTTTTGTCTTTCCCCTATCAGCGTTCATCACAAATCTGGAAGAGGGCGACATCTTTTTCGCGGCTGGCCCGGTAAAAGACAGTCCGGCCAGCCAGTTGCTGCCGGATGGCCTCGATCAGCAGGTCTTCTAATTGTTCGTTTGTTATAGCAAAGTTTGCTTCTAGGAGGAGCTCGAGTTGCCTGCTGCCTGTATTATAGCCCTGCATAAATTGCTGGAGAGCGGCTTCCAGCTGGGCCTGGTTGGCTGCCAGCAGTTGCTGGTCACGGTAGTAAAAGGCGCCGTCAACCGGACAGGCCAGATAGTTTTCCCGCTGCCACTGGTGGGTCTGGCCCATGCTAGTGTCGGAACGGAACAGATGGACATGGCGCACAGGCGCATCCGGGCCCTTGTCCGGGGTCGGATCATCGTGGGTTACATCGACATGGTAGGCCTGGCCATCCAGGACGACCTGGTTCCAGACATGGCCCAACTGGCCAGCCTTGCCGCAGATCAGCTTGACATCATGGCCCAGGGCCCGGCCGATCAGGGCATAGGCCTGGGCATAACCCTGGCAGAGGGTCTTGCCTGACAAGAGGGCGCTGGCAGCATGGTTGTTATTCTGGTTGGCTGTCTCGTCATAGGCCAGGTTTTGCACCAGCCAGTCATGGGCTAGGATGAGCTGCTGGCGGGGCTGGCTGGACTGCTGGCGGATCTGGCTGCTGATCTGTTCAACTTTTGCCATCAGCTGGCCGCTCACCTGGTCCAGTTCGTCCAGGGTCATACCGGCATATTCAGTCCAGTAGAGGGGTTCGAGCTGAAATCCTTCCGCCTGATCCTGCTGGCTGACAGCGTAATGGATCTGCAGGGAGCCATTGAGGTAAAAATACTGGGGGTTGTCCAGATAGATCACACTGTAAAGGTCATGGATGTGTTCGATCAGGTCTTCCACTTCATTAACCTTGATACTGTATTCAGCTAAAGCTGCGGCCAGGTTGATGTTGCGTTTTTTCTCCAAGAGACCAGCTTTGATTAATTCTGCCAGGGCCTGGTCAAGTTCCTCTGTTGGTCCGGCCAGGTTTAATAGTTTAACAACCTTGAGCTGGCTGGCTTCGGTCACCTGGGCCAGGTTTTCCGGCATTTTTTGACTGACCTGGGGTACTGTGGCAGCAGGAGCAGGGCTGGTCAGCTGCAGTTGACAGGCTGTCAGGCTGATTAGCGCCAGCAGGAGCAGGATTATTCGCTTGATTTTTTTCATCGCATGACCTCTTGCCTGTTTCTTTGCAGCTGGCGGGCCAGGCTGGCCAGGCGTGGATAAGCAGCAGTAAAAAATTCCTGATAGGCTGTGCAGAAGTTATTTAACCAGGGCAGGCCGTCTTGCAAGGCCCTGTCCCGGCGGCAGCCATTGCGGCAAAGGGGTTGCCACTGGCAGGCCTGGCACTTTTCAGGCAGGGCCTGGGACTGCTCGATAAAAAGGCGGGCCCTAGCCGATCCGGCTAATTCAGCAAAGGATGATTCTAGGGCACTGCCCAGGCGCCACTCATCTGTCACATAAAAGTCACAAGGATAGACGCCGCCATCTGCTTCGATCACCAGCTGGCAGCTGCAGACACCAGCCAGGCCGCATTGCTCCGGCCTCTGGCCGGCCAGGGCCAGCACCCAGTTATCAAACAGGCGGATACTGATTGGTTGGCCCTGGCTAATATCTTCATACCAAAGATCAAAGATGCGGCTGAGGAAGCTGCCATATCGCTCTGGGCTCACCGCATGGGGGTCGTCTTTAATACTAGTTGCCAAGGGGGCCAGGCAGGGAATGAATTGCAGGTAGTAAAAGCCCTGGCCGGTCAGGAATTTATAGACCTTTTCCGGGAAACGGGCCAGGCGCTGGCTGACCACAGTCAGGATATT
Source organism: uncultured Oscillospiraceae bacterium (assembly GCA_964654125.1). Classification (GTDB taxonomy): domain Bacteria; phylum Bacillota; class Clostridia; order Saccharofermentanales; family UBA5734; genus JAAYBY01. Next base: position 2,742 of record CAZZGG010000053.1, on the reverse strand, counting down.
GTATTCGACTTTATGTTCATTAAAAAGCTTAGCTGCCTGCATCACCTGGTTAAATGAGCCGCGGCCTTTTTTATCCAGGCGCAATGAATCGTGCAGTTCCTTGCTGCCATCCAGGGACAGGCCGACCAGAAAGTTATGCTCAGCTAAAAATCTGGCCCAGGCCGCATCAATCAGCTGGCCGTTGGTCTGCAGGGCATAGTGCACCTGGAGGCGTTTTTTGTTATAGCACCGGACCAGGTCAACCAGATGCTGGAAAAAGTCCAGTCCACGCAGGGTTGGTTCGCCGCCCTGGAAGGCCAGGGTTAAATGCTGGTCCGCTTCAATCAGGGCCCGCCTGACGATCTTTTCCAGGACATCCTCCTGCATCAGGCCATAGGACGGGATGGTCCGGCTGCTGCTTAAGGAGTGGTAGAAACAATAATGGCAACTCAGGTTGCAAAGGCTCGAAGCCGGTTTTATCAATAAGCTCAAAGGGGGCATAATTATCTCCTTCTTTGCCCTATTATCGCACAGATCAGCCCTACGGCAAAGAGAGGAATTTCAGCACAAACCCTCTCAGGGACCAAGGCAAGCCAGGGGGATGATCTAGACTCCATCAGACCGCTGCTAGGCATACTGGCCAGCTGTGCTAAGTGCTAAAGAGCTAGGTTCTGGTCTTCGCCCCAGCGACCTCCCCCGAATAAGAACAACAACTTTCCTCTTTATCGCTGCCAGATCTACAGAGAATTGTAGTTTTGCTCTTATCTAGTCGTCTGTACAGTGGTTATTCTAAAAGGATCTTTTGTTTTTTTAAGTAATTTACCTCCTGGACAGTTGACAAAAGACCAGCTGCATTGACCGGACAGGCTCAGCTCCTGCCAGATATTTGCGGCGAATTCAGGCAGAAAAGGTGCCAGCAACTGGGCGAGATTGACTAGACCAGTCAGGCAGCTGGCCAAGGCTTGATCGCATCTGTCGGGATCATGCTGCAGTAAAAAGGCCAAATCCTCGGCTTTAAAATAAGTTTCCAGCTGATCCAGCAGGAAAAAGATCTTGTCCAGAGCCTGATCAAACTCTCCCTGGACCAGACAATTGCCGGCAGCAGCATAAGTTTTGCTGATGATTGTTTCAATTTGCGGGTCACATGGTTCATTGGGGGTGCAGCCAAAGTGGTGCTTTATTAAAAAATCATAGACCTTGGTAACAAAACTGCTTAAACTGCCAGCCAGATCTTTCTTGTGGGCTGCTGGCAGATCCGGACAGCTGGTCCTGAGTAGATAATAGCGCTTACTATCCAGAGGATAGTCAGCCTCCAGGTCAGTTAGTTCCCGGCCCCGGGTCTTTGTCATAATTTGGTCCGGCAGTTTGAGGGCAGGATTAAGGCCGCTCAGCAGAGCCGGCCAGAAAAGGGCCAGTTCCAGGCGTTCGGCCGGACTGCCCACGTATACAGTTTGGGCTGGCAGGGTCCAAAACTTTTGCCAGTTACCTTTTGTTATATCAGCCCAGGCCAGACTGGCTGCCAGATAAGCTGACAGCTGACTAAACCAGCGTTCAGTTGTTTGGCTGTCTTTTTCTAGCACCACCAGGTCTTTTAGATCACTTTGCAGGTAATCTGCCGCTGCCTGGCGGGTGGCCTGGTCAAAACCACTGCCAGACCAGTCCAACAGCTCGTGCAGGCTGGCGCTAAAGTCAGTCAAACGAAATAGATCCTGACCGGATTTGGCGTCCCGGTAGATCAAGCCCTGGGTTTGCAGGGTTAAAAGGAAATCATCCAGCGTGGCCTTGATTTTTGCAGTATCTGCTGCAGCTAGCCAATCCGGTTCTAGCTTTAATTCTGCCAGCTTAGCTTTAGCCTGGTCCAGCTGGCTGGTGGACTCAGCTAACACTAAATAAAAAACTTCATGGCCACTTTGCCGGTAATATCTGGCCAGCACATCGGCAAAGAGCAGGGATTGGCTGCCTGAGGCCAACCTTGATCCGATTAAAATTGTTTGCATAAAAAACGCCTCCTGCTTTATTTTGCAGGAGACGAAATAAAATTCGTGGTACCACTCCGCTTCGTCTTCATCTCACAATGAAAACCTTACCGGGTACGGCCTTAGCTAGTAAGGTTTATACCCTGGCTGGATAACGGTTGCCTGCCGGGCCAGCCTCAACTCGCTTTGAGCGGATTCAGCCAGCCTGACTCTGGGACCATCTTCAGCTGCAGCTACCAGCATTTCCTCTCAGCACAGGCCTGGGGCCCGGGAAACTCTCTGGCGCAGGAGACACACAGCTTACTCTCCCCTTCACAGTCGTCTAGTAAAAAATCATACTCAGGCCTGACTAACTTGTCAAGCGCAAGCTTATTTTTGGTTCAGCTGCTAAAACTGCAGCGTCCTCCGCCACAGCCAGGACCCATACTTGCCGCTGTCGGGCAGACATCACAATCCTTACCCCGGTAGCGCAGGATATTAACCTGGCGGTAAACAGTCTCCAGCTCAGTTGCTGCACAGTCCGGGCAGCTGATCAGCTTATCTGATCTTTCCTGGATACTGGCTTTGACATTGAATTCGTGCTGGCAGGCCACACAGCGCAGCTCATAGTAGGGCATTTGCTCACTCCCTTGTATCTTTTCCTTGCTAGTTTACCATGACTTAAGGAGGGCGGGCAAGTTACGCAGGCCACTTCTGGCCTTCCAACAAAACCTTGCTAAGAAATCATTCATTTGCCGTTACTGAAAACTTATAAAAAGCTATAAACTTTTATGTTTCATTCCTTCTT
>CAZZGG010000052.1:0-16545 GCA_964654125.1 uncultured Oscillospiraceae bacterium | reverse complement strand
TGTTCTGTCATATAACAAAGAACTGGCGGGGCAGGCCACTTGTCAGTTATGAGGTGATTGTCAATCTGATCGCCAACACCAGGACAAAGACTGGTTTGGCTATCCAGAGTCAACTTGATACCAATGAATATGCCAAGGGCATAAAAGTAAGTGATGAGGAGATGGCGGAGATTAACATAGATCGTGCAGACTTTCATGGTGAATGGAACTATACGATCGCACCGCGCATTTCATGATAAGTTATAATTTTACGGTGCCTTAGGTGCTCAAAGTACAGGACAAATGATTTTTGGGACCAGGAATGACTGAGAATAAAAGAAAATACTTTGAGGCTTTGAGTTTTGATGAAACTGTCTACGTAGGCATATTATTCATCTTTCGTATACAATTTACGTTGTTCCAGAAGTGTTTTTGCATTATCAATAGCTTCTGGCAATTTTCGGGCTAAAGTTCTTGTTATAACTTCTGCTACATGTATTCTTGTCTCATCAAGTTTCATTAACTCCACAACCTCAGCCTCCTTTGATGAGCAAAGTATAATACCAATAGGAGGGTTTTCCCCTTCATTCATTTCATATTTCTCTAAATAATTCAGATAGAGTTCAACTTGCCCCTTATACTCAGGTCTAAACTTCCCAAGTTTCAACTCTACCACTACTAAACATCTAAGCTTACGATGATATAGCAGTAAATCAAGATAGTAATCCACATCTTGAAATGTTAATCGCACTTGGCGTCCAACAAATGTAAAGTCCCGACCCATTTCCAAAATAAAACGTTCCAGCTCGGCAATAATTGCACTTTCTAAATCTTTTTCACTATAGCTATCCTTTAAATCAAGAAAATCCAATACATAAGGATCTTTCAAAACTAAATCACTAGACATCTTCTTCTCATCACGCAAAAGCTGTAAATCATTCGCAATAGTAAGCTCTGGCTTTTTTGAAAGGTTTGTCCGTTCATAAAGTTGACTATTAATCCGCTCATCAAGCTCACGGACACTCCAACGCTCATTTAATACCATCGTAGCATAAAACTCCATTTTCAATGGTTCTTTAATGTAAATAAGCTTACGAAAATGTGACCATGTCAATTTTGTACACAGTGTGTGCAAAATCTTTTCATCACCAAAAACTTCATATAACTTCACCATGTTGAAGAGGTTGCGTTGACTGTAGCCACGCCCATACTCGCGAACTAATTCTTGACTTAAGTTCTGAATAATATTTTTACCATATTCTGGTTTATCGTCACCCAAGATCTGAGTCTTTATTATCTTTCCAACATTCCAATAAAGAATAACAAGTTCAGAATTCACTGCTGTTTCTACCTTGTTTCTAGCATTCTTTATAATGTCTGTAATCTGCTTCAAATAATTTTTGTCTAATTCCATAATATCCTCCTATCATCTTTTTCTTGAAGTCCAATCCTTTAAGTGCTATTTTTATTTATCCACATTTGGCACCCTAAATCGGGGCAAACAAGACTAATTAATTTAGTTAGGAAAAACAGTTCAGCCACATGGTAATTATAGATTGCTGTTCTGTCAAATATTCAGTTTCTTCAATATTTCCTGCAAAATCCTGGGCTGGAGCCAGTAATTGGCAGCAATACATATTATGCCATGACTAGGGCTTTGAAAGGAGTTAAGGATCCGTTACTAAAATAGCTAGAACCGTTTAACAAAGTCACCCTCAGGAACTATAGTAATTTTGAGGTGATCTAAATGTCAACTAAATGGAAGCCGCCGTTTTGGGTTGGTGAGCAGCTCATCAGGCCGCAAGACCTGGACCTGATTATCTGGACAGTTAACAGGTTTCCCAAGCTGAGCCGCACAGAACTGGCCCAAACTATCTGCGAGAACCTGGACTGGAAAGCGCCTAATGACAAGACCCGCTTCCACAGCTGCTTGGACCTTTTAGAAAAGCTAGCTGAAGACGGGATCCTGCAGCTGCCGCAAAAGCGCCAGCTGTCCCCCTACAAAAACATGTTGCCCATTGATACCAATGAATATGCCAAAGGCATAAAAATAAGTGATGAGGAGATGGCGGAGCTTGATATAGATTGTGCAGTCTTTCATGGTGAATGGCAATATACGATCGCACCGCGTATTTCATGATAGGTTATAATTTTATGGTGCCTAAGCTTAGTAAATCATCCTCTGTACAGGCAATTTCAACCCTATTAATCTGCTAAAAAGTAAACATAGTTAGAATACCAACTCTTTTGTTACCGTCAATAAAAGGATGGTTCTTGATGAGAAAATAGCCTAATTTTGCTGCCTTTTGCTGAATAGTCGGATAAACATATTCTCCGTCAAAAGTTTGAAAGGGGGGCATTCAAAGCAGAGTCCAACAAGCCTTCATCACTAATACCGGCACTGCCGCCAGTTTCGCCTAACAGCATTTCGTGGAGTTTAATAACATGCTCTTTGCTGAGCCTTTTCACTTTGCCAGTTCCTGGAAGGCTCTTAAATGTTTTTTTAGAAAGCTTCTGGATACTTCATGCACTTCCATGTCTCCGGCCAACTCCTCTTTTTCCAGCAAGCTATATTCAATTATCACATAGCGTGGCTTATTGTTTTTTAGTATCACAGCAGCACCATTTTCATCTACCATCCTGGCAACTTTCGAAAAATTCTGGTTAGCTTCTGTTATAGAAACCAGATTATTGATGTTTACATTCACTATATCAACTCCTATCTAGTAACATTATATAGTGTTAAATAGGATATAATCAACCTATTTTGAGCAATGATTGCTATCATCCTTCTGAAAAGGTCCTAGGATGAAAATCTGGAAAACAATTTGGCAGCAAGCCCGGTGCATGTTAAACTAAAATAAAAATCAAGGGAGGTTTGACTATGGATATAAAGCAAAAGATCGAAGAGATCGTGGCTAAAGTTAAGGGTGACCCTGATTTTGCCAGCCGGTTCAAGGCAGATCCGGTTAAGGCAGTGGAATCAGTGTTAGGAATTGATTTACCGGAAGATCAGATTAATGGTTTGATCGAAGGTGTCAAGGCAAAAATCTCAGTTGACAATATAGGTGATGCCTTCGGTTCGATCAAGAAACTTTTCTAGAATGAAAGCTGGACTAAAAAGAGGGCCGGGCAGTGCCCGGCCTTTTTAAAACCATATATTTTCTTTGAGGTGAACAACATGGTTAAGGAGATCAAGATCCTGCGCGATCTGGCCAAGCAATACAGTGACGCGGCTGCTGATCCACGCAATCAATTTAACGCTGAGCTCTACCGGGCTGTTAACGGTCTGCGCATGCAAAGGCCTGTTGTCCTGATCGATGAGCAGCCCTGGCATGAGCTGGCCAGAGATGGCCAGCTGGACCTGGTCTGCCAGGATCCTGATTTCAGGGCAGCAGAACAGTTCATGCGGCGCAAGCTCTACCAGTGGCACCATCATCCGGTTGATATGATCCTGCCGGACTTTTTGCCGGTGACGAAAATTATCGGTGGCATCAGGGGTGGCATGGCTGTCCAGGAGGAAACCCTGGCTACCGATCAGGCGAATAATATTGTCTCACACAGTTATATTGACCAGCTGGCCGATCCAGCCAGCCTGGACCAGATCCAGCTGCCTCGCTTGACATATGAAAAGGCTGCCACTGAAGCGCTTTATGAAAAAATAGCTGAGGCGGTCGGAGCTAGCCTGCCGGTTAAGATCACGGGCCACAGCAGCTACTTTTCCCAGTGGGACCTGATTTCGGTCTATCGCGGAGTCACACCGCTTCTGATTGATCTGGCGGAAAGGCCGGAGCACTCCCATGCCATCATGGCCAGGGTGACTGACATGCTGGTGGAAAGATACCGCCAATATGAGGAGCTGGACCTGCTTGATCCCCAGCCCCTGTTGATTCACTGCACAGCCGGCCTTTGTGATGAGCTAGAAACAAAGGAGGGCCAGCCGGTCCTGCGCCAAAATGTCTGGGGCCGTGCCATGGCCCAGATTTTTGCTTCTGTTTCCCCGGCCATGCATGAGGAATTTGATATTGACTATCAAGCCAAAGCCATGGAGCCCTTTGGCCTGGTCTATTATGGCTGCTGTGAACCCCTGGACAAGAAGATGGACATTGTGCGCAAGATACCCCATCTGCGTAAGGTCTCAATCACACCCTGGGCCGATTTTGCCAGTGCGGCTGAGATTATCGGTCCGGATTTTGTTTATTCAGCCAAACCCAATCCAGCTCATGTGGCGGATGCCTTTTCAGAAGAGACAATCAGGCGGGAGGTCGGGCATATCATCAAGGTCTGCCGCCAGGCCGGCTGTTCTTTTGAGTTAGTGCTAAAGGACATCAGCTCAGTGGCCTACCAGCCCGATCACTTGAAGGCCTGGGCCGATATTGTCATGGATCTGGTCCATTCCTAAAAGGAGATTAGCATGGATAAGTTAATTTTTCTAAAACAAGAACTGGCTCAAAAAAACCTGCCTGCCCTCTGGCCCCAGAAGGAGCAAAGCTGGGCCCAAAGACGCCAGGAGATCCTGAGGATCCTGACCAGCCATATCTATGGTAGATCGCCTTTGCCAGTCCTGCCTAGCACTAGGCTGCTGGCAGACGAAAGAGTACTGGCTGGCAAAGCCTGGCAGAAAAGATTTGCCCTGAGCCTTGATCTACCTCTGGGCCGCTTTACCTTCCCGGTGACCTGCCTAGTGCCGTCTCGGCCGGCCCCTGCCGGAGGCTGGCCCTTTTTCATTCATCTGGCCTTCAGACCGGAAGTGCCGGACAGGTACCTGCCTGCAGAAGAGATTATTGACAACGGCTTTGCTGTTTTTAATCTCTACTACCAGGATATCAGCCCGGACCGCCAGGACGACTTTGCTGTCGGCCTGCCCACATTTTTTCCAGTAGATCTCGCAAAGCCGGCTAGTTGGGGTAAGGTAGCGATGTGGGCCTGGGCCGCCTCGCGTGTGCTGGATTTTGCCTTGGCCCAGCAAGCTGCCGGCTTGCCGCTTGACCTGGCCAGGGCTGCCGTAGTTGGCCATTCCCGCCTGGGCAAGACTGCCCTGTGGGCCGGAGCCCAGGATGAACGTTTCCAGTATGTGATCAGTAATGACTCAGGCTGTTCCGGAGCTGCCCTGACCAGAGGCAAGACTGGTGAGGATATAACGGCCATCACCAGCCGTTTTCCCTATTGGTTCTGTCCTACTTACCGCGCTTATGCCGATAGGGAAGATGAGCTGCCTTTTGACCAGCATTTCCTGATTGCAGCCAGTGCACCGCGCCGAGTTTATATAGCCAGTGCGGCTGAGGACAGCTGGGCCGATCCGCAGGCAGAGTTTTTGGCTGCTCTGGCAGCCAGCGAGGTTTATCAAAGAATCGGTTTGAGCGGTCTGGTCACACCCGATAGCTGGCCATCTGATGACTGTATCAGGGCAGATGGGGAGCTAGCCTATCAGCGCCGGCCCGGCAGCCATTTTTTCAGTCGGACTGACTGGCAGCGTTTCATGGCTTATGTGGGAAAGGACCTGACTAGTGATTAAGATCGGTATTGTTACTGACATTCATTACAATAGGCAGGTGCAATATGGCAGCCGTTATTTGCCCGATTCCCTGCCTAAGCTGGCCCAGGCCTTGACCCATTTTGCCCACGAAAAAGTGGATTTTTGTCTCAATCTGGGCGACAGCATTGATTGCCGTGGCCTGGCTGGCCTAGATGAAATCAGCCTGGCCCATTTACAAAGATTACTGGCCGGTTTTGACCTGCCCTTTCTCCACCTGTCCGGCAACCATGACCTGGAATGGCTGAGCAAAGCGGATTTTACAAGGGCTTTTACCCAAAAATCAGCGGCGCCGATTAGTTTTGATCTAGCTGGCCTGCATCTGATCTTACTGGATGCAGGCTTTAGTGAAACTGGTCAGGCAACAGAGGGACTGGCCTGGGACTGGCGCGACACCTACCTGCCCCTCCAGCAGCTGGATTGGCTGGAGCAGGATCTGCTGGAGGCAGACCAGCCTCTGGTCCTGGTCTGTGTGCACCAAAACCTGGATGAGAGACTAACAGCAGATGGCCAGCTTGACCCGCACTGTGTGCGTAATGCCGGCCAGGTACGCCAGATCCTGCAAAAAAGTCCCAAGCAGATTATTGTCCTGCAGGGCCACTATCACCCGGGTTTTTACCAGCAACAAGCAGGAATTGATTATGTGACCTTTGCGGCCATGTGTGAAGGATCCGGTCTGACTAATAATGCCTATGCCATCTTGACTCTAACTAATGATATCGTCAGCATTAAAGGTTACGGGGCTCAGGCCAGCTACGAGCTAGAACTAGACAAATTGTGCCTTAACTAGCAGATTGTCTTTGGAGAATAGAAAAAAACAGGCCAGGCCTGTTTTTTCCTTGCTTAATTCAAATCAAAGTGATATCATAATGATATAAATATAAATCATCAGGAGGTAAAAGTATGGAAGAAAAAATCATGCGGCCCAAAGCTGGTCTGCCAGCCCTGGTCCTGATCATCATTTTTAACCTGGCTGCTCTGGCTGTGCTTATAATTGGCGGTAGTTTGCTGGATGCAGGCAATAATATCGGTGCCCTGCCTTTAGTGGCAGGGATAGTTGGTCTTGTGGTAGGAATGCTCCTTTTCATGGGCCTTAAGGTGATAAAGCCGCAGGAAGCTCTGGTTTTGACCTTGTTCGGCGAATACACCGGCAGTATCAAGCAGGCCGGCTTTTATTTTGTGCATCCATTTTCAGGAGCGGTCAATCCGGCTGCTCAGACCCGTTTGGGCCAAAGTGGTGATGTGGATTCAGCTTCTGCCTTAAAGCTGGCTAAAGGTGCAGATGGCAAGACCGTCAGTGCTGAAGCTGGCAAAAAGATCTCTCTCAAGATCATGACCCTGAATAATCAAAAGCAAAAGGTCAACGATGTCCTGGGTAACCCGATAGAAATCGGTATCGCTGTGATGTGGCGGGTGGTGGATACAGCCAAGGCCGTCTTTGATGTCGACAATTTTAAGGAGTATCTTTCCTTGCAATGTGACAGTGCTGTGCGCAACATTGTCCGTATCTATCCTTATGATGTGGCCCAGGGTATCGATACCACCGGGGACGGTGAACCGGACGAGGGCAGCCTGCGCGGCTCCAGTGCCCTGGTGGCGGACAGGATCCGCCAGGAAATCCAGGATAAGGTTGCTGCTGCCGGCCTGGAGATTATCGAAGCCCGCATCACTTACCTGGCTTATGCTCCAGAAATTGCCGCAGCTATGCTGCAAAGGCAGCAGGCCAGTGCTGTGATCGATGCCAGGAAGATGATCGTCGATGGCGCTGTCGGCATGGTTGAGATGGCGCTGGAAAAGCTGGGTGAGAATAATATCGTGGAACTGGATGAAGAGAGGAAGGCTGCCATGGTCTCCAATCTGCTGGTGGTCCTGTGTGGTAGCAAGGACGCTCAGCCCATAGTTAACAGTGGCAGCCTTTATTAAGCATGGCTAAAGAAGAGACAGCTGCGAAAAAAAGGCAGATTCCCCTGCGTATCTCGGCCCGGCTCTATGCCGAACTGGCAGCCTGGGCCGAGGCGGATTTCCGTTCGCTCAACGGCCAGATCGAATATCTTTTGACTGAATGTGTCCGGCACAGGAAAAAAGGCCAGGCTGGTTCTGTCAAAGACGGATGATCTGCTCCTGGCGAGGCATGTGCTTGCGGAAATGGGGCATGTCAATCTGGCGGCCATTATTGGTTATCGAAAGCTCGCTGAGCAGGCCGACAGCTGTCCACTCACAGGCCTTGTAGACATCAATCGGCGGGGCTGTATTGTTGCGAATCGCGTCGACAAAATCTGCCACAACAAAAAAGTCGCCCCCGCCATGGCCGGATTTTATCTCCTGCTCACTGGCTGTGCAGTAGCGCTGGGGCAGATGCTGCTTGTAATCCGACAGGGGCTGCCAGCTGGCTTCATTAACTGACTGGCCGCTGCTGGTCAACCAGATATTGGCTGGCTGGTCAGCCTGGCGGGAGCTCTCCACCACCCCCTTGGTGCCCTGGATGGTATAATAAGTCATCTGGTGGGGGCGGGGCGAGATGGCATCAAGGCGGATCCGGGCCAGCTTGTTGCCGGTCAGCTGGCACATGGTGATGCTTGTGTCTTCCTGGCGCAGGTCAGGCCGGCAGTGGTGGCCTGTGCCATAGCAGGCCAGGGAGAGGATCCTTTCCTGGCCAAACCATTGCATGACCGGCCCGATGCTGTGGGTGGGATAGTAGGCGCCGTGCTTGCCCAGCTGCCAGTACTTGCGCCAGGAGGTCTTGCCGCTGTGCTGCAGGCCGTAGTTATAGGTTAAAAGTGAGAGCAGATTGTGCAGATACTCGCCTTCAGCATAGTAGACATCACCTAAAAGGCCCTGCTGGACCAGGCTCAGGATCAACTGGTTTTGCGGCATATAGCAATAGTTTTCCGCCATCATGTAGGTTTTGCCAGATGCTTCGACATTTTCAATCAGCCACCACAGTTCATCCATGGTCACACCGGCAGTGACCTCAGACAGGACATGCTTGCCGGCCTGGAGGGCCGCGATGGCCTGAGGTACATGGCACTGCATGGGTGTGGCAATAACAACCGCATCTAGGTCAGATTCTAGCATATCATCATAAATGCGGTAGGCCTTGGGGATATTATGCTCCTTTTGCACTTTCTGCAAAATAGTTTCATCCAGGTCACAAATAGCTAGAACCTGGACTTCAGGCAGAGCCTTAAAGCCCATTAGGGTAGAAAGGCCGCGTACTCCGGCAATACCGACTTTTAACATAGCTTGCACCTCACAGTTATCTAAAATATATATACGGTTAGACCATAGCACAAAAATAGATTAGAAAACACCAGCTGCTTTGTTTTATAAACCCTGCCTCTTGCGTTAAAATGCTAGTAAGCAACAAGGCCAGCCGGCCGGAAAGGGAGCTAGATCATGCATATTTTGTTGATTAATACAGACCACTGGTCAGGCAGCCTGCTGGGTGCCTGGGGCCACCCGGAGATCAGAACACCGACCCTGGATATCCTGGCCAGATCCGGGATCAGTTTCACCCGCTGCTACAGCAGCTGCCCCGTCTGCATACCCGCCCGCCGTTCCCAGATGACTGGGCTTTTTCCCAAAAGCCATGGTGACCGGGTCTACAGTGATAAGATGCCCATGCCCCAAGTGCCGACCCTGGCCTCTAGCCTGGCCGATAATGGCTATCAAACTGTGGCTGTTGGCAAGCTGCATGTCTACCCCCAGCGCAATAGGATCGGTTTTCATGAAGTGATCTTGTCAGAAGAAGGCCGGATCCAGTTCGGGGTGACTGATGACTATGAAAACTGGCTGGTGGAACAGGGCTTGGCCGGCCAGGCCTTCACCCATGCCATGAGCAATAACCAGTACTACACCAGGCCCTGGCATCTGCCGGAATATGCTCATCCGACCAACTGGACGACCAATCAGGCGCTGCGCCAGATCAAGCGGCGCGATCCAAGCAAAAATCTTTTTCTCTATGTCTCCTACACCCAACCCCATCCGCCCCTAGTTCCGCTGCAATGTTATCTTGATATGTATGCTGACCTAAAGCCTGATCCAGCCATGCCGGACAACTGGAGCCAGGACCCGCCCGAACCACTGAAGCGCCTGCAGGCTGATCTCAAAGGACCCCGGGCCCTTTATGATGCCAGGGATAAGCTGGCTGCCCAAAAAGCCTTTTATGCCCTTTGCACCCAGATTGACCACCAGATCCGGCTTTTAATCGGCACGCTTCGGGAAGAGGGCCTGCTGGATGAGACAGTGATCATTTTTACCAGTGACCATGGCGATATGCTTTTTCAGCATGATCTAGTCGGAAAGCGGGTCTTTTATGAAGAAGCAGCCCGGGTGCCCCTAGTGGTTTGTGGCCTGCCTCTGGCTGAGCGGGCCGGCCAGATTGATCCGCGCCTGGCCTGCCATGAGGATATCATGCCGACCATCCTCAGCCTGTGCGGCCTGCCTGTGCCCCCTCATGTGGAGGGCCGGGATTTACTGGCCGGGCCAGCCCGGACAAAACTTTTTGGCGAGATTTCAGAAGGGTTTTTAGCCACGCGGATGGTAACTGATCAGCGTTTTAAGCTGATCTACTATCCCTTTAACAATATCAGGCAGTTGTTCGACTTAAAAAACGATCCAGCGGAAAATAATGATCTGGCCCAGGATCCGGCCTACAGCCAGGTCCTGGCAGAACTCAGCTCGTTTTTAATTGAGAATTTACACAGCGGTGATGAAAGCTTTGTGCAAGATGGCCGTCTGGTCGGTTTTACAGGAGAGGTGCCCCCGCCGCATCTGGCCATTGGCCTAGCCAGCCAGCGTGGTTTGCACTAGGACTGTGAGGCGATAAAAAAATGCTTGACCTTTTCAAAGAATACTTACCCTTTTTGCTGCCACTGCTGGCCCTCCAGCTGGGCCTGATGCTGGCTGCAGTGATTCATATCCTGCGCCACAAGACCTACCGGACCGGTACAAGGACCATGTGGTTACTGCTGGCAATCCTGATCAATCTAATTGGCCCGATCCTTTATTTTGCCCTAGGCCGGGGAGATGAATAATGACTGTTCTGGCAGTAAAGAATTTAAGCAAATCATTTGCCGGCCACAAGGTCCTGGATCAGATCAGTTTTACTGTGCCGGCCAACTGTGTGTTTGGCCTGGTCGGGGCTAATGGGGCAGGTAAGACCACTACCATGAAATTGATTACAGGCCTGATCAGGCCAGATGGCGGCCAGATCCATGTCTGTGGTGAGCGGGTTCGTTTTGGTGACTCAGCCTCTAACCGTCTGCTCGGTTATTTACCAGAGCTGCCTGAGTTTTATGGCTACATGCAGGCTAGAGAATATCTGGAATTGTGTGCCAGGATCTCGGGCCTGGACCGGCAAACTGCCGCTCCCCGGATCAGGGAACTGCTGGACCAGACTGGCCTGGCTGGCAGAGGACAGAAAATCCGGGCTTTTTCCCGGGGGATGAAGCAGCGCCTTGGTATAGCCCAGGCCCTTTTAGGCCGGCCCAGGCTCCTGCTTTGTGATGAGCCGACCTCAGCCCTTGATCCAGCTGGCCGCCAGGAGATCCTGGCTATTTTACAGCAGATCAAGCAGGAGACAACTGTGCTTTTTTCCAGCCATATCCTCTCTGATGTAACTAGAATTTGTGACCGGGTCGCGGTGCTGAGCCAGAGTAAGATTGTTCTGGACAGCCAGCTGGCAGATCTGAAATTACAGCAAAAGACCAGGTCACTGACCCTGGAGTATGCCACTGAGGTTGATCCAGCCCGGATCTTGCGGGTCCTGGGCGCAAATGATCTTGCCCCGGCCAGCTATGCGGCAGGGGAAGAGACAATAGAGAGCTTGTTGCTCAGGGTGGCAAAATGAGATACTTCTTGTCCTTCGGCAAAAAAGAGTTGGTGGAAAACCACAAGACCTATCGCCTCTATATCCTTTTGGCTGTATTTTTGCTCTTTGGCATCATGTCACCGTTTTTTGCCAAGCTGGCTCCGGAGTTATTGCAGAATCTGGCTGACAGTGACCAGCTGGGCGGGCTTGACTTCAGCCTGCCTGAAGCAACAGCCCTGGATGCCTGGGCCCAGTTTTACAAGAATATCAGCCAGCTGGGTCTTTTGGCCTTAGTGATCATTTTTAGCGGCAGCATGGCCGGTGAACTGGCCAAGGGCACTCTGGTCATGCTCCTGGCCAAAGGTCTACCCCGGCCTACAGTTATCCTGGCCAAGCTCAGTACAATGGCCCTGCTCTGGCTGCTGGCTTATCTGGCCAGTGCCGGCACCTGCCTGGTTTACACCAGCTTTTATTGGGAACCAGTCCAGCTCAGCCAGCCCTTTTTAGCCTTGACTGGTCCCTGGCTTTTTGGTGTGCTGCTCTTAGCCCTGCTGATCCTGGGCGGGACTGTTTTTGCCAGTGTGATGGGCAGCCTTCTTAGCTGCCTGGCTCTTGTTCTGGCCTTTAATCTGCTGGCTCTTTGGCCGCGGGCAGCCAGATTCAACCCCTTGACCTTGTTAAGTGGTTCTTTTGAGCTGCTGACCGGCAGGACCAGCCTGGCTGATTTTATGCCTGCTTTCCTGATCTGTCTTGGCCTAATCCTGGCCCTAACTGCCGGATCAGTGGCAGTGTTCAGCAAGAAAAACCTTTAAGCTGCTCCCTAACCAGGCTGATGGTTCCTATTCCTTGCTCTCAACCAGCTGCACTTCATAGCCATCCGGGTCTTGGATGAAGATAAACTGGATCTTTGGATTGGGAGAAATTGGTCCGCGCAGCACGGGAATCTGTTGCCTTTGTAAAAACTGCAAGGTCTTCTCCATAGAATCAACTGCCAGGCCGACAGTGATGTCAGAGCTGGGGCTTTTTCTAGTGTATCCGGCTTGCCAGATTAGCTCTATTTTGGCTTGGTTTTCCAAACCCAGCATGGCCATCTCCAGACCATCTGTGGCAATCTGGCTCTGGATAGGCAAGCCTAATAGCCTATGGTAAAAGGCCAATGATTTTTTAAAATCCTTAACTGGTAAAGTTACCCAACAAAAATTCATAATTAATCCTCCTAGTACTTGTTATATGCAGATGGATTCGCCTCTATAATAAACCAGGCATGGTCTTCCTTCCTGCTGCCTGCATTATAGAGCATATGGATGACAGTTGTCCTGCCCGACTGCCAGATGCCCAGCAGGTCTGCTGTAAAATCTCCTTCTAGATTAACATCAATTAACATGGTCAAGCCAGGCGGGTTGTAAACATAGCGCTCATTGCCGCGCAGCATCTCGTCCAGCTGGTCTTTTTAAGGGTGTTGTTCTAAGCAAACCGCGCAGCGATGAGCTGATACGCAGGCTGGAAGGCCACCTGGCCTTGTTTGCCTCTTTTTTATTTTTTCGAACTTTTGGGCAGTTCAGCCAGATATGTCTGGCTCAAGAAGGTAACCAGATAGTTATCTATTTTTGAAAGTGTAAAATCAGTTATTTCTGCTGCCGGATCAAGCCGGCTCAGGTTAGCCTGGGTTTTTAAGCCCCGCCCTTTGACCAGGAGTTGGTCAGCTTTAATTTTCCAGCGTGCCCTGATTTTTCTATCTCCTAACACTAGGGTACAGCTGCCATTTTTCATGAACGTAAGGCTTGGTGTGTCGCCGAAGACTTCACTAGCCGGAGCAGAAAAACCAGGTATTTCCACCCTGTTGCCTAACCAGATTGTCCTTGTCAAGCTAGCCTTGAGCGCTCTTTTTTTTGGATCAGATAGCAATGAAAATTTCACAATTGCAGACATTTCCATCTCCTTTATTACTCAGCCAAACTAGTTCATGCCAGAAGCTGGACTGGCCCAGCTGCCAGTTGGAAAGTTAAATACATCCATACAGTCAGACAGCTAGACTGGTCAGTCCTTTTTTATTTTAGCCTAGTTTACGGGCTGCTGCACAGGTCCTAAAGTTCATATCCAGCAGCTAGCAGGCTGACATAATACTATCAAAAAACAGATTTTCGCTGCTTAATGACCCAAGTCGTTTGGGAACTTCCAGATTGAGACTAATCAAGAGTCAATTATTTAGGAAGTTGGCATCCAGGCTTGATACCAGATGAGTTAAAAAATGTTATCGTGTATACCTTAGCATTTTTGCTTGACAAGATCAGTCTATAATCATAAACTGTAGATGCAGACTATGAACATAGACTGTGCCTATACACCAAGTGGTTGAAAGGAGTTCTCTAGTTCTTTCTAAAATGGTTTAGCAGTAGAGGAGCCCAATTAGGTTTGAGTGTTAACATCAAGCACGGGCAACAATGCAATCAGCTACCTGTGATGTATATAAATCATTAAAGTGGCCTCGCAAATTGTTCGGCAAACTGTATAAAATCCTTGTGATTCGTTTATATAATGGAAGGATATGGTGCTTTTGTAATGTAAGACAACTAGATTTGAGGTGATGTGTTTGATGCTTTAGAATGTTACCGCCACAAAAATGAGAGATGATTAAGGGTATAAAAGTTTTATAAAGCTGATATTTTTTGATATCAAGCATGGTTGAAACTAACTACAAGGAGATTGTTTATGAAAAAGATAGCTTGTGTTGTATTAGTACTTTTAATAGCCTTAGCAGTCGGTAACCCTATGATTTATGCGGAATATTCTGATATAGATGATACACACCAGAATCTAATCATCATTCAAGCTATTGCACAGGACGAGCACCTTATCTATGATAGTTCAACTAACTATACTATTAAAGATACAAATGGTGCTGGTGTTAATGGGCTTTCTGGCATAGATGATGTGATTCAATTCGCGGAATACGTGGATAATGACTTGATCAAGCAAACGACGATATTACCCTATAAGATTAGTGAGAATGGGTCTTTAGTTAATAGCTTTGCATACGCAGATCAATTAATGAAACAAGAAAAACTCCACGGCCAAAAAGCATCTGTATCTGTTGATACTAATTTTGTCGATATAACAATTACGGTAATAACTTACTATGCACAGTATTTTAGCATGTATAATATAGCAACATTTTATCGCCATGCAGGTATTGAGGCGTATTGGAGCTCCAACAACTCATCGGCTAGTATAACAAGTTTGCTTGTCAGGTATGATACTGCTGGTGATTTGTACAGATATCCGGAGTGTATTAATCAGTCTCTAAACACTACATGGATCCAAAACAACTATTTCATTAGGAGTACAATATCAAAAGTTAATCCAATTAAAGGCACTGTGTATATTGATGGTAATAATACTATGCCCTATAATCGCGTTGTGCTCCTAACTGATTTTTTTGCACATGGTGGATTAATTTATGTTAAATCCGTTTATTCTGTTAACGGTAAATCTTATAATCATGATAGAAGCTATTATGTCTACACCAAATAGCATTTGAACAGATATCGTCAGACATAAGGTCCTGTTAAGCATTCAATATTAACAGATGGATTTTAAAAAATATCTCACCTACTTATTGTCGTTTGTATTCAGAAACCAGAAGGAGGCTAAGATGAAAAAAAGAAATGTGTACCTGATCCTTTTCACAGTCCTGCTGACGATGCTGACCTTACTTTTACCCCTGGCAGGATGCCAGAGGCAAGTCAATGCAGTTGAAAAGCAAGGCAAATTGCTAGATTACTCTGTCACTGGCTCCAAAGCCGGCTATGAATTCCCGGGTCTTACCTGGGGTTTAACCTCACAGCAGGTGTTGGCAGTCAGCAAACTAGAATCCGCTGATGTGACTGATCTAGCAGAACAAGAAAAGCTGCAGGTGAAAGAAAATATCACATTCAACCAGCCAGCTGTAGAAGCAAGTGTACTGTATGTCTTTAGCAATGATGAATTAATCGGGGTGGATCTACTAGTTGCAGCCCAGGACGCTGAAGCACTTAGCACTATCTGCAAGACCGTAAGCGAACAAGCAAAAGAGCTTTTGGAAAAACCAGATGCAAATTCCTTGGACATGCTGGCTAAGTGTGATGGTGATGTCAAATGGCTAGGTGAAGATGGCAGCTCCTTTGCCATAAACCTGCCAACAACCCAGCCTAGTGAAGATAAGGTGATGGTATTATCTGTCAGGGCTCCCAAAAATTGAGAACTGGATTATCAGCATATGGTTAGCGTGACATAGGCTGGAACAGCCAAGTCTATGCAACAGCGGGCACGCAAGGCTACAGTGATTGAGTACAAGGATGAAATGATTGATAATAAGCGCGTCATCACATGCAGGGACCTAAATCAATCAGTTACAGAACAGACCAATTATTTACGCCATATGGCAATGGGAGACAAGGCTTATACTCAAGAAAAATTCGATAAACTGAAAGACTTCATGGGCGTTATAGTCATGCAAACAAGTATTATGGACAAAAGCCCCCAGGAGATCTATGAGATTTATAAAAAACGTTGGACAATCGAAACATATTTCAATTACTTCAAGAACAAGGCTGATTGCAGTGCGCTTCATCAGCAAGATTATTATAAAACGCAGGGTCTTGCATTCATTATGCTTGTCAGTGCGCTGATCCATAGAGAATTCGCAGAGGCAGCTGGGCCGGTAAAGGGTAAAAGTGTTCAGGATTGCCTGCTTGATGCCCGTATGATTAAGGCTACTAAAAGGCGTGGTGTATGGACTGTATCTAACTGTCGCAAAAAGCAGATCGATTTATTCGCAGCTCTAAATACCAATCTGGCTGTGGAGATAGGGTAACATACCTAAAAAACCGAAAAGTTGTGATTTAAGGTTTATTAAGGCTGGGCAAAAACAAAAAGCAGTGTATTATTTCCCTGCAGCTTCTGATTTACAGTTGATTTTTAGGATGATCGGCTGTATTTTTTGTTTTATGCGTCTACTCTCAGCTTGTTGTGGCTGATTTTTGACTGAAAAACACCTACAGCGCAATTAGTTCAATTATTTAGGAAGTTGGCATCCAGGCTTGATACCAGATGAGTTAAAAAATGTTATCGTGTATACCTTAGCATTTTTGCTTGACAAGATCAGTCTATAATCATAAACTGTAGATGCAGACTATGAACATAGACTGTGCCTATACACCAAGTGGTTGAAAGGAGTTAAGAT
>CAZZGG010000051.1:0-16680 GCA_964654125.1 uncultured Oscillospiraceae bacterium | reverse complement strand
AAAGGGAAATAAATGCTGGATTTAGAATATGACAAGAAGCTAATTATCAAGACCACAGGTATCAAGGAGTGGGAGGCAGACGCTTATCATTATAATCGCTGTGAGCCAACCCCTTATCAATCCTTAGAACATCTCTTTAAATTCTATCAACTACCAAAATCAGCCAGGCTGGTTGACTTTGGTAGCGGCAAAGGCCGGGTTGCCTTTTATGTCCACAATCGCTTTGCCATACCAGTGCTGGGCATCGAAGGTCAAAAACCTGTTTTAGAAGCGGCATTGACCAACAAGAAGACCTACCAGGCCAGATATAAAAATATTGCTGCAGCAATAGATTTTGTGTATGGCCTGGCCGAAGATTATACAGTGCAAGCTGAAGATAATGTTTTCTTCTTTTTCAATCCCTTTTCTGCCGACGTCTTCCAAGAGGTTTTAGGCAACATTACTTTATCTCTTAAACAACAGCCCAGACCAGCCCATCTCATTCTTTATTATCCCTTGCCGGACTATCGCAAGATCATGAAAAAAAAGTCCGTCTTCACCATGCACGATACGATCATAGTGCCGGATGTCAGAGACAGGCGCGAAATATTTATTATCTATAAGTATCTTCCAGCTGGTGCATGACTGATGAAAGAGGCTCATTTTGAGAAATATCTATGACGATGCAACATTTTTTCAGGAGTACGCCCAAATGTGCCGCAGCAAAGCAGGTCTGGCGGGTGCGGGGGAATGGCCGCAACTGCAAGCTTTGTGGCCTGATCTGCACGAAAAAGCAGTCCTGGATCTTGGCTGCGGCTATGGCTGGCATTGCATCTACGCCGCCCAGCAGGGGGCCAGGCAGGTGGTCGGCCTGGATAGCAGCAGTAAAATGATCAAAGTAGCCCAAGAGCAAAATAGCCACGTGAAGATCAGTTATTTGTTGTGTGATCTGGAAAAGTATCATTATCCGAGCCGAGCTTATGATCTGGTCATCGCGAACCTTGTCTTGCATTATGTGGCCGACCTGGACTCGATTTACAAAAAAATCAGGCAGACCTTACGCCCGGGCGGAGTATTCCTGTGCAATATTGAGCATCCTGTTTTCACCAGCGGAGTCGGGCAGGACTGGATTTATGATGCACAGGGCCAGCCGGATCATTGGCCAGTTGATGATTATTTCCGGCCAGGTCCTAGGTTGACCAGATTTTTAGGCCAGGATGTGAGAAAATATCATCATACACTGACACAGATTCTTGATGGCCTGCTGCAAAATGGCTTTATACTTGAAGCAGTGCAAGAGGCACTACCACCTGCCCGGATGCTGCAGATTCCTGCCCTGCAAGATGAGCTGCGCCGGCCCATGATGCTGCTGGTCCGGGTCAAAAAACCAGACGATCTGGCGCCAGACCAATCAGAACAGATGAGGAATTATGCTGCAAGATTACTTTGCCAAACTAACAGAAGATATTAAGCAGGATCCTGCCAACCAGTCTTTTACTGCCCGGGGGATTGGGCCCTTACACAAGGCATCTGCCCAGGCCAGGCTTATCATTGTGGGCCAGGCACCAGGCCGGATTGCTGAGGAAAGCGGCTTGTACTGGAATGATCTGAGCGGCGATAGGCTGCGCGACTGGCTAGGTATTTCCCGGGAAGTCTTTTACGACTCAGACCTTTTAGCCCAGATGCCGATGGATTTTTATTATCCGGGCAAGGCCGGTTCAGGTGACGCCCCGCCAAGAAAAGACTTTGCTGCCAAGTGGCACCCTCTATTGCTTAAAAGAATGCCGGAGGTGAAAACTCTCCTGCTGGTGGGTGCATATGCCCAAAAATACTATCTGGGCAGCCGGCGCAAAAACAATCTGACTGAAACAGTCCGCTCTTATCAGGACTATCTACCGGAGTATTTCCCGCTGGTTCATCCATCGCCCTTAAATCTGGGCTGGCTGAAAAAGAACCCCTGGTTTACTGAGCAGGTCATCCCCACCTTGCGCGAGCTGGTCAGGCAAACGCTCGCTTAACTGCCATCAAACAGGCTTGTAAAACTGCCCACAGAGGCAGTTTTTTCCTTTTTTTCACTAAAAGCGCAGCCTTTTGCTAGCCTAAAACGTATCTAGAGTGAAGGGGGTGGCAGTATGGCAGACCAGTCCTATCGGCCGGAGTACTTTGCAGAGCTGGTCAGCAAACATGAAAACCAGCTCTACCGCACAGCCCTTGCAGTCACAGGCAATAAAAACGATGCAGAAAACATTGTCCAAGAAGTTTTTTTGCGAGCTTATGAGCAAAAGCCGGATTTTATGTCAGGAGATCACGCCAAAGCCTGGCTCTTAAAAGTAGCTATTAACCTGGGCAGAAGCCTGCTGCGCTCCAGCTGGCACAAGAAGACAAGCCCCCTTTTGGATTCATATCCGGCTGCCAGCCCGCAAGAAGAAGGACTTCTCGAAAAAGTCCTAGCCCTGCCAGCCAAATACAGGACGGTTATTCATTTGTTTTACTATGAAGGTTATAGCATCAAAGAAATAGCGCGGCTTAAAGCCCAAAAAGAGTCAACGATCAGGAGCCAACTGACCCGGGCCCGCCACAGGCTGAGGTCAGTGTTAGAGGAGGAAGCAGATGAAAAGATATAATGAATACATGGACAGTATATCAGTCAGCCCGGCCTTGCACGAAAAAATCCTGGCCCGGCTGGACTATTCGCCGAGTCAGACCAGATCCTGGTCTAAAGCAGCCTGGGCAGGTGCTGGTGCTCTGCTGCTCTTGGCTTTAATCATGCTGGCCCGGCCAGCTGCTGGACCAAAACCCAATAAACTGCAGCCAAATGGCACTGGCCCGCTTGGCAGTACAAAAACAGCTGCTGCAGAGATGACAAAAAGGCCATTGCTAAATGCAGCAGTCCAGCACGATCTAGCTGCAGACCAGCTGATCAGGCAGCCTTGGCCAGGAAAAGTACCCTTTGATTATTTTTGCCAGAATCAACTGCTGGGCTTCGCCAACATCGATCAAGCCGACCTGAGCTGGCAGGAGGCTGAATTCACTTGGGCTGATCTGACAGAGGCTCTGGGGATCGGGCTTAAATTACCCCAGCTGCCACCAGGCGACTACACCAGCCGCCAGCTGGTTTTGCAGGACCAGGCTAGTGGCAAGATCCTGGCCTATCAAATAGAATATCTTTATTTTGCTAGAGATAGCCTGGCACTGCAAAATAGATTCAGTGTATTTTATCTAGATAGACAGTATTTTCCTGCTAGAGCATTTTCTGAAATGACCCGGCTGCGTATTAGTGGCGGCAAGTTTTTGCCAGAGCAGCTGCCTGAACCAAGCCAGGTTCATTTTAAGCTGCCCCATCTGCAAAAGCTGGTCATCCAGAAAAATGATTTGCTGCTGGTGCTTGAAGCAGCGGCAGAATTTGTCCAAAAAGATGGTGTCCTGGACCAGCCAGCCAGCCTGACCCGTTACCAGGAGCTAAACCAGCAGCTGCTGGATCTAGCTAAATCCTTATTTTAAAAGCTGGTTTATGCGCAAAAAAAGCGGCCCCTTGCTCTATTTAATGAGCCAGGGGCCGCTGGGGTTAGATTATTTAAATTTAGCCAAAACATCTGCCAGGCTGGGCTGGCCGATCTCCTGCAAGTAATATTCCACGCGCAGGATAGGCTTATTAGTTGTCAGGACCCTGGTCATATCTATAGGGGTACCCGAAATGATCAAATCGCAATCAATCCGGTTAATGGTCTCTTCCAGATCCTTGATCTGCTGGTCGCCATAACCCATGGCGGGCAGGACATTTTCCATGTGATCATATGTAGCAAAAGTGTCCTTGATGCTGCCGGCGGCATAGGGCCTAGGATCAATTATCTCTTTGGCACCATATTTTTTGGCTGCTACAAAGCCAGCCCCATATTCCATGCCACCATGGGTCAGGGTCGGCCCATCTTCCACGACCAGGACCCTTTTATTTTTAATGCTGGCATAGCCATCCACCTTGAGAGGTGAGGCTGCCTCAATGATCAGGGCTCCAGGGTTGTATTTTTCCACATTCTGGCGCACTAGGTCGACATCAGCTTTATTGGCCGAATCTATTTTATTAATTACAATCACATCGGCCAGGCGCAAGTTGGTCTCGCCCGGATGATAGGCTATCTCATGGCCAGGCCTTAAGGGATCAACCAGGACAATGCTGAGGTCGGCATGGTAAAAGGAAAAATCGTTATTGCCGCCGTCCCAGAGGATGATGTCAGCTTCCTTTTCGGCCTCCTGGAGAATCTTGTCATAGTCGACTCCGGAATAAACTATAATCCCCTTGTCAATATGGGGTTCATATTCTTCTCTTTCTTCTATGGTGCACTTATGCTTATAAAGGTCGGCATAGCTGGCAAAACGCTGGCAAATCTGCTCTCTTAGATCACCATAGGGCATGGGGTGACGGATGGCCACCACTTTTTTACCCAGGCCCTGGAGGATTTCGCAAACCTTGCGGGTAGTCTGGCTCTTGCCCACACCGGTTCGGACTGCACAAACTGAAATAACAGGCTTACTGGACTTGATGCTGCTGTTTGCCAGACCCATCATGCGAAAATCGGCCCCAGCTGCCAGAACCATGGAAGCCTTGTGCATGACATCCTCATGGGCTAGATCGCTGTAGGCAAAGACAACCTGGCTGGCCTGATGTTCTTTGATCAGGGTCAGCAAGTCAGCTTCAGGATAGATCGGCACACCGTCCGGATAGAGCTGGCCAGCCAGTTCCTGGGGATACTTCCTCCCCTCAATATTAGGTATCTGGGTGGCAGTGAAGGCAACAACATCATAAGCTGCATTATCTCTGAAGTAGGTGTTGAAAACATGAAAATCCCGGCCTGCTGCTCCCATGATGATTACTTTTATCTTTGGCATATTTACTCCTTCTTTCCAAGCCTGCCTGGCCCGTCCATGCCTGAGGCTGGACTTTAACATGATAATAGAATAAATTTTGCCTTCTGATTAGTCAAGCCAAAGTGCACTAGCCGCTCAAGTTCGTTCAAATAATCAATTGATCTCAATCCGATACCGATAATAGTCAGCAATCTGCCAGAGCTGGGCATCCTGCTCACCGATTCTGGTCAGATAAAGCACCAGATCCCCAGTCAAACGATCCTGATAGTACCTGAAGTTGGAAAGCTGCAGGCCAGGGGAATCATTGTAGCCCTTTTCATCAATGACAAAGATAGTGTCTGTCAAGAGGCCAAAGGGTTCTTCCTGGACCTGAGCGATGCTTAAGGAGGTCCTGGGTGCATTCCCCCGGGCTCTTTCCCCATAAAGGCACAGGTTGCCTAGCCAGTAAAGCTTGCCCGTTTTGCGGGAACGGAAAAGAGTTGAACCATTAGAGCCTGACTCCAGCATGGGTCCGCCAATGAAGGGCAGGGGCTCAGCTTCGCTCCAGGTCTGGCCCTGGTCCAGGGAGAAGCTGAGCCATTTATAGCCGGGCTTTTCCGGGAACATGCTGTTATCACCGCGCAGGATCATGGCCAGCCTGCCGTCTGAGAGTTCAGCTACGGCTGCTTCATAAAAGCCGCGTGAGGTCTTGTCCAGGTCAGGCAGCAGGGGCTGGCTAGTACTCCATTTGATGCTGCCAGCCGGGCCGGGGTCCGCCAGGGCATGGACGATAACCCCAGCCGGTGACCAGCAGCCCTTGTAATGGTAGGGCTTGCCGTTTTCATCCCGATACCAGTCCTGGCCGGGGAAGAGGATGCGGCCGCTGGACAGCTTGATGGGGAAGCTAAAGCTCATGCTGCAAGCCAGGCCTAGCGGGCTTGCTTCACTCCAACTGTTATTGTAGGGAGTGTAAATCTGCAGCATCAGGTCACTTTTCTGCTTAGTATCCAGCTGGTCCTGGGGATAGAGGCTGCGGTTGGCCAGGGTGATCAGGCGGCCTGATTCCTCATCATAAAAGGCTGTGATTTCACCATAGCGGATCAGGCCAGCAGGCACAGCCTTGCCCTGCCATTGCAGATAGGGGATAGACCAGGTCCGGCCATTATCCTGGCTCAAGCTGACCTGATAGTTGTCATAGGCGTCCGAATAATCTTGCCAGCCATGACAGTGCATCAGGACAGGCTCATGGGCTGAAATATAACTTATGAAACCTGGCACAACATCTTTGCCATTTTGGTAGCGGATGGTGTTCACCTTGCTCAGCAGTTTAAACATATCTTCCTCCCGGCCTGGCTGTTCAGGCAAAAAGCACAGCTTGTCATCACTTTAAGGTCATATTAACAGGGCTGCGAGAAAAAACAAAGCAGCCAGGAACTTGCCACTTGTAGTAAAATAAAATAAAAGCATATAAAGGAGATCGGCCTATGATACCAGGAAAAATGATTAAGGTCTTGGAACACGAGGGTGTGGTGGCCCTGGCCACCCAGGGGGAGCAGTTTCATCTGGTCAACAGCTGGAACAGCTATATCACTATCACGGAGGAAGGCTACCTGCTCATACCAGCTGGCCGCATGCAGCAGACAGAAGCCAACTTGAAGGTGAATAAGCGGGTTTTACTGACTCTGGGCAGCCGTGAAGTGGAGGGCTTTCACAGCAAGGGGACCGGATTTTTACTTGAAGGAACTGGTGAGTTTCAGTATGAAGGCAAGGATTTTAATCTCATGCAGGCTGAATTTCCCTGGATCAGGGCAGTGCTTGTGATCCGGCCGGAAAGCATAACCCAGACTCTTTAAAATCAGGTTCACTCAAGCTAAAAGGAGGCAGTAGTGTCATTTTTTATTGTCCAGCAGGATATAACCAAACTAGCGGTTGATGCTATAGTAAACGCAGCCAATCCTGCTTTAGCAGAAGGCAGTGGTGTCTGTGGAGCCATTTTCCGGGCGGCCGGCAGGCAGCAGCTAACGGCTGCCTGCCAAAAACTGGCTCCTCTAGAAACAGGTGCAGCTGTCATCACACCCGGCTATAATCTGGCAGCCCCTTATATAATCCATACCGTAGGACCTGTTTACAACAGGCAGTCAGACCAGGCCAGTGAGCAGCTGCTGAGGGCCGCTTACCAAAACTCCCTACAGCTGGCTGTCGAGCATGAACTAACCAGCATTGCCTTTCCCCTCATCTCCAGTGGCATCTATGGCTATCCACCAGAGCGGGCCTTTGCTCTAGCGGTCAGTGTGATCAAAGAATTCATCCAGCAGCATGAAATAGATGTTATCCTGACCGTTCTGGACAAGACTGTTTTGCCACCTAGCCATCAGCTGGCAAGGGATGTTGAGCGCTACCTGGAAAGCAGGCAGCAACCAGCTAGGACTGCTCCCAGACGGACAGTCAGGGGCAGATTTAGCCGCCGCACAGTCCCTGAACTGAAATCGGCTATGGTTAAAGAAGACGATCTGGCCAGCCCGCCCCTGCCGGATTTATTTGCCGGTCTGGACGAATCCTTTAGCCAGCTGCTGCTGCGCTTGATCGATGATAGTGGCCAGACAGATGTTGCAGTATATAAAAGGGCCAACCTTAACCGCCGGCTCTTTTCCAAGATCCGCAGCCAGAAAGATTACCTGCCCAGTAAACGTACAGCCCTGGCCCTGGCTGTGGCCCTGCAGCTGGATCTGACTGAGACCGGAACCCTTTTGGGCCGGGCCGGTTATGCCCTCTCGCCAGCTGTCAAAGCTGACCTGATTGTGGAGTACTTTATCAGCAGGGGCAACTACGATATCCATGCCATCAATGAAGTCCTCTTTACCTATGACCAGCCTCTGCTGGGCGCAGGCCTGGCCTGATAAATGTCGCTTGCCGGGCGACCCTAACTAGCTGCCTGACCTGTATGCTGGAGATGAAAAAATACAGGAGGTCAGGATAATGAAAAAAGATAAGACGGAACTGGTTTTTATACTGGATAAGAGCGGCTCAATGGCAGGTCTGGAAAAAGACACGATTGGCGGCTTTAACAGCCTGCTGGCCCGCCAGCAGGCAGCTGGCGGCTCCTGCACCATCACAACAGTTTTATTTGATAATAACTTTGAGCTCTTGCATGACCGCTGCGATCTGGCAGCTGTTTTGCCGCTGACAGAAGAGGATTACCAGGTTGGTGGCACGACTGCTCTTTTGGATGCCATCGGGCTGGCTGTGACAAAAACCCGCCAAGCCCAAAAAAACCTGGCAGCAGGTCAGCGGGCAGAACATGTTCTTTTTGTTATCATCACAGACGGGGCTGAAAACAGCAGCCGCGAGTTCACTGCCAGCAAAGTCAAGGCCCTGATCGGGCAGCAGGAAGAGCAGGGTTGGGAGTTTATCTTTCTGGGTGCCAATATTGATGCCGTGACGACTGCAGGCAGCTTTGGCATCAAGCCGGCCCGGGCTTTGGACTATCTGGCCGACAGTAAAGGCACCAGCCTTAATTTCGCTGTTGTCAGTGAGGCAGCTCTAGGTTTTCGGCGGGGCGGCCGGCTGGATGAGGCTGTTTTAGATGAGATCCGCCAAGACAAAAAGAAGCGGGGCAGCTGATAAAGCTAGATCAAAAGCAGGTCCAGATTCTGGTTGACAGCAGCTGCAGCCAAAAAGGTCTCAATGATGGCTTGGCCGTAGCCAGGCAGGTTGTTTTGCATGGCCCGGCAGTTGATTAAAAGGATGCGTCCGCCGCCACTCCTGCTGGAGAGTAAATCATAAAGTGCATCAAGATTGCCACCATAATATTCAGGCAGGCCCAGCTTAGTTTTAAAACAGGCATGGGCCTTTACTTTGCTGGTCAATTTGCTGCCGTCAAGTATAATATCTGCCATAAAATGCACTCCTAATTTATTTGCACAAAAGTCTCGTAATGATCTTTAGTGTAAAAGATCAGGCCATCATTAGAATAGACCAGGCGCTCAGGCCCACGCAGGCCGCCCTGATAATTGACATCACATTCATAATACTGCCTCCCCGGGGCCTTGGGCAGCAGGCCTTCGCGGTTGCCAAATTCATCTCCCCCAATACTGAGCTGGTCTGTCACATCCCAGAGGTTGCCTTTGTGGCTAACCCAGCCCAGCTCCAAGGCTGCTGCTTTACTGATGAAATTGCCAGGCAACTGCTGGTATTTTTGTAAATAAGCTGCCACAGCCTCAGGCTCGCTGTAGCTGGCATTTATCTCAATTTCTGCTTGGCTGCTGGTTGGACTGCCGCTCAAGCCAGTTTTATAAACTAAAGCACAGCCGGAAACTACTGCCACTATTAGTGCCAGTAGAACTAAAAACGCAAGCTGCAGGCGGGTCTTCACAGCTGCTTTTGGTAATAAAGCTGATGCAGCTGGCGGACCTGCTCAGCTAGCTCAGGATCAGGTCCGTCGACAACTGCGTCATTGATCACAGCTGTGATGGGCAGGTTTTTCACCCGAGTGGGCGGCAAACCCCAGTCAGACAACCATTTGGCCAGCTGCTGGGCTGAGCTGGCATAGACGATCCGGCCCAGGCCGACCCAGCCATGAGCCGCTGCACACATGGGACAATGCTCTCCTGAGGTGTAGACAGTGGCTGCTTTTCTTTCCTGATCTGTCAGGTGGGTAGCTGCCCATCTGGCTAAAGCAAACTCCGGGTGCCGGGTGTGATCGCCACCGGCTATCCGGTTATGGTCTTCAGCCAGCACTTCACCCTGACCTGAGACTAAGATGGAGCCAAAGGGCTGATCACCTTTTTCCAAAGCCTCCCGGGCCAGCTCAAGGCAGCGCTGAAGATACTTTTTATCCAAACTATTAATCATTAGGCATCACTCCTGAGAAACTTTCATTTTGCTTGAATTTGACTTGGCAGCTTTCGCTGCCGAAACCAGCACTTATAATCTCAGTATAGCAGCTTAGAGCAAGTAAGCTGTATTTTTTATTTTTATTCTAGCTCAAAACAGTAAAACAGGCGCTATTTCAACTGAAATAGCCTAAAATCAGTCTGTGGGTTAATAAAACACCGTGATCTAACAAAATGACTAGAATAATAATGATAAATGTTTATTTTGTAGCTAGTTTACGAAGTATTGTTTGTATGATAAACTCCTTTTAAGATAGATCCTGCTTGTTATTCAAATAAAATAGTCATTTATTATCAAAAACATATTGATCTAGGAGAACGCATAATTTTTCTTTGATGCGCTGCCTAACGGCACTGGCTTATATAGAATCTATTGCTGTATCGGTTATTTATACAGCAAATGAGAACATAAAAAGGTGGTGTACGATGAACAAAGTCAAAAAGATTGCTAGACATCTAAGAGAATTCTATGTACTGCATTTGATGGCATTGCCAGCTGTGATCGCCGTCCTGGTTTTCAGCTATGCGCCAAAATTTGGTGCAATAGTAGCCTTTCAGGATATTAACTTTGCCAAAGGTATCTTTGGCAGTAAATTCATTGGCTTTAAAAATTTTGAGTTTCTCTTCAAAACCACGGATGCCTGGATTATCACCCGCAACACTGTCGGTTACAACATCGTCTTTATCCTGCTTAATACCACCCTGGCAGTCATACTGGCAATGGTTTTAAACGAAGTCAGAAGCAAACATTTGGCCAAATCCCTCCAAACCATCTACATGATGCCGCATTTTTTATCAGCGACAGCAGTTTCCATGATGGTCTTTGCTTTTTTGAGCACAACCAATGGTATGGTGAACCAGATTTGGCAATCAATCGGCTGGGAGAGGCGCAACTGGTACACTACCCGAAACGCCTGGCCTGGTATCTTGATTTTTGTCAGTGCCTGGAAGACAGTCGGTTATTCATCCATAATTTACCTGGCTTCGATCACCAGTATTTCTCAGGAATATTATGAGGCTGCTATGATCGATGGCGCCTCCCGCCCGCAGCAGGCCTTTTATATCACCCTGCCTCATCTGCGGGCGATTTTAACAATTATGCTGATCCGCAGCATAGGTGGTATTTTTTACGGTGATTTTGGACTTTTCTTCTCAGTGCCGCAGGATTCAGGTGTGCTCTATCCTGTCACCAATGTTATCGACACCTATATTTTCCGGGCCTTAAAATCCATGGGTAATTTTGGCATGTCATCTGCAGCTGCGTTTTACCAGTCTGTTGTGGGCTTTTTCTTGATGATACTGGCCAACTCCATAGTCAGGAAGATCTCTCCTGAATATGCCTTGTTCTAGCATCGTTCAAGTAGAAAGGAGCACGAAAATGGACACCCAATTAAAACGCCACAAAGTGAAAAAATCCAGATACAGGCCCAATGAGATTTCACCGACAGCTGATGTTATCATCAGTATAATTCTGGCTGTCCTGTCATTACTGTTTGTTTTGCCGGTGATCTTTATTATTATCATCTCTTTTTCCACAGCCCAGAGCATCTCTGATATAGGCTATTCATTTTTCCCGACTGAGATGTCGATACTGACCTATCAATTGCTCTTTAAAACCGGTTCACAGATAGTCGATTCATATATTATCACGGTGGCCCGGACAGTGATCGGCACCATCTTGAGTGTATCGATCATGGCCATGTTTTCCTTTGTGGTTGCCTACAAGGGCTTTCCCATGCGCAAGTTTTACACTTATTTCCTCTTTGGCTCGTCGATATTTTCTGGCGGCCTGGTGGCATCTTTTATCATCAATGTCAGATACTTGAACCTTTATGATTCATTTTGGATCTATGTTCTGCCCGGTGTTGTCTCCTGGTTCAATGTGATTATCCTGCGCACCTTTATCACAACAACTGTGCCTGATTCACTGTTTGAGGTGGCCAAGATCGATGGGGCGGGCGACTTTCGTATCTTTGCTCAGATTGTCCTGCCTCTATGCAAGGCCGGCCTGGCCACTATCGCCCTCTTCAGTGTGGTCGGGCATTGGAATGAGTGGACAACCGCCCTGATCTATATCGAAAATCCCAAGCTGGTGCCAGTCCAGACCCTGCTGCAAAAGATCCAAGCCAATATCAACTATATTAAGAACAACTCAGATGTGGCAACGACCATGGAGGGCCAGGAGTTTCTCAGAAACCTGCCGGGTGAGAGCACACAAATGGCCATCACTGTTATTGCCACCTTGCCTATCCTTTTTGTTTATCCGTTCTTCCAAAAGCATTTCATTAAAGGCCTGACGATCGGCAGCGTCAAAGAATAGTTTGGTTTTCTGCTTCAAGGACCTGCTGGAGCGAAATAAAAAAGGAGGAAAACGCATGAAACGTAAACTGAGTATCACACTGGCCTTGCTTCTAGTCTTGCTGCTGGCTCTGACAGCATGTAACACCGGGGGCAAACAAACAACTGCAACAAGTGGAGGCGGCGGAGCTGGCGATCTGGAGGAAGTGACCATTGTCTGGTATTCCATGATCAACACCCAACAAGATACAGATCTGGTATATGGCAAGATCGCCGATTATGTTAAAGAACAGATCAATGTCAAGCTGGAATACCATTTCGTTGACTGGGGTACGCCCTATTATGACAAAATCAAGACACTGGTTGGATCGGGTATGACACCGGACGTGCTTTATATGAGTCCGGCAGCCGGATTTGTTGATTTTGCCCAGAGGGAAGCCCTTTATCCTTTGGATGACCTGTTCCCGGCCTATATGCCCAAGACTTTGGCCAAGACTCCGGAAGGTGCCCTTGATGCGGTCACCATCAATGACCATATCTATGCTGTTGTTCCGGTCAAGGACCTGGCTGAGAACAACTCCTTCCTCTATAACCAGGACTGGGTCGATGAATTCGACCTCGAAATCCCCAAATGGAATACAGTCCATGACCTCCTGCCCCTGTTCCGCCAGGTCAGGCAGCTGCGTGATGAAAAGTATCCTGATAAAAAAGATATTCCGGTGGCTAGATTCTATGATGTCTTCCACCGCTGGCATCCAGTTGAGATGTTTGTCCCCAACCTGGCCTGTGTCAATGTGACAGGCATTGAATCAATCAAGGGTTATGAGCCGGGTACTGAAGTCTTTGCTCCTTATAAAACAGATGAATACAGGGCGATCTGCCATCTTTTTGCCGATCTGGTTGAAGAGCGGATCTTCCCCTATGACAGAGAAAATTTTGACAAGGATGCAGTTATCTTTAACTCAGGCGATATGTTTGCCGGCTGGAACCAGGGCTACATTGAAGTTCCCCTAGACCTGTTCAAGTTCCCGACCAAGCTGCAGACCCAGAACCTGTCCTTGATGTACACCGGTTATATCCAGGCCGCTCTGAACAGTATTGGCGGCAGCTGCAAAAACCCGGAGCGGGCTGCCATGATGCTGGAGCTGTTCAATAATGATAAGTTTATCGCCACCACTGCCCGTTTCGGTATTGAAGGTGAAAACTATATTGTCAACGAAGATGGCCAGGCCGACCAGCCCAACGCCCCCAAGAACAAGGGCCTGGCTGCCGGCGACCGCCCCTTCTACAACTGGTATGCGATCCAGATCGGTGATATCACTGCTGGACTGCTTCCGACAGATGTTACCCTGGAGTTTGCCGATAAGGTCAGGACCCTCAATGAAACAGCCACCAGAACAGACAATCTGGGCTTTATCCCTGACCTGACCCCGATCCAGAATGAAATCGCTGCCTGTTCCAGTGTCTACAGCGAATATGTCAACGCAACCAGCCTGGCCAGCGGCATGCTGGACAAAAAGACCATTGACAGCCTGGTTGACGAGTATGTCACCAAGCTGGACAGCAATGGCCAGCAAAAGATCATTGATGAAATTCAAAAACAGCTGGATGCCTGGCGCGAAGCCACCGGCAAATAAACAGCTAAAAAAAACGGTTAGACAGATAAAGGGAAATGCGCCAGCATTTCCCTTTATCTATGTAGCTAGCAGTCGCTAGCAGATGCTGATTAATATCTTGACACTAGATTGTTCTTGTGCAAGAATTTGGTGCAAGTAAGACCGGTCCGGACGATTAAAAAAGTGAGTATAGCCTGAGTTTTAAGTTCACCAACGGATTATTTTGGACAGAGGGATTTATGAAAAAAGCAAATGCAGCCCAAAAAACAACAAGAGCAGCAACTAATGATACAGAAAAGAGATTGCTCAGAGCAGCCCAAAGTGATCTAGCAGATCTGTATATTACGCTGGATAGCTCTGCCCAGGGTAAGAATGAGGAGCAGGTGAAGGCTGCTGAGAGCTTATACGCCGACAATGTCATTACCTATGACAAAGATAACACTCTGCTCAAACGCTTGTTTGAATCTTTTATCAATCCCTTCACTTTGATTTTGATTGTCCTGGCCCTTGTTTCCTTCTTTACCGATGTTTGGGCAGCTGGTGTTGCAGAAAAAGATTACACAACTGTCATTATCATCATTGTCATGGTCTTGATTGCTGGTGTGCTGCGCTTTGTCCAGGAGACCAGGAGTGGTAATGCGGCAGAAAAACTTTTGGAAATGATTGAGACCACTGCCAATATCGAAAGAATCGCGACAGGAGCCAAAGAAATCCCCCTCGATGAGATAGTGGTGGGGGATATTGTCCACTTGTCTGCTGGTGATATGGTACCGGCAGACATCAGGCTTATCCAGGCCAAGGATCTTTTTATCAGCCAGTCCGCCTTGACGGGGGAAAGTGAGCCAGTGGAAAAAACAGCCAGCCAGGCCCAAGTAGATGGTCCAGCCCTGGAAAAAAATAATCTGGCCTTTATGGGCACCAACGTCCTGACCGGCTATGGCAAGGGAATTGTTGTCTGTACCGGTGATGATTCAGTCTTTGGCCAGATCGCCCAGGATCTCAGCCAGGAGCCGGTTGTGACCAGCTTTGAAAAAGGTGTCAACTCAGTCTCCTGGATCCTGATCAGGTTTATGCTGGTCATGGTGCCGATCGTCTTTGTCGTCAATGGCTTCACCAAGGGTGACTGGCTGAGCGCGCTTCTTTTTGCTATTTCTATCGCTGTTGGCTTAACTCCTGAGATGCTGCCCATGATCGTGACAGCTGGCCTAGCTAAAGGCGCTATCACCATGTCGAAAAAAAAGGTCATCATCAAAAACCTTAACTCCATCCAGAATATTGGTGCCATTGATATCCTCTGCACAGATAAGACAGGCACCTTGACTGAAGACAAGGTCAAGCTGCAATACCACCTTGATATTGAGGGCAAGAGTGACAGCAGGGTCTTGCGGCATGGTTTTCTCAACAGCTACTACCAGACCGGTCTAAAAAACCTGATTGACCTGGCCATCATTGACAAGACCATGCAACTGAAGGGAACAGATGCTAGCTTGCCGGACAACATAACGGAATATCTCAAGGTGGATGAGGTGCCCTTTGATTTTGAAAGAAGAAGGCTGAGCGTTGTTGTTGAATCTGAAGCTGGCAAAAGGCAGATGATCACCAAGGGTGCCGTAGAAGAAATGCTGGCGATTTCCAGTTTTGTGGAATACAAGGGTGAAGTTGTTGAGCTGACCGAGCCGATCAGGGACCTGGTCCAGGCCAAGGTTCAGGAACTAAATAATACCGGTATGCGCGTCATAGCTGTTGCCCAAAAGACCAATCCGGCCCCGGTGGGTGAGTTTTCTGTAGCTGATGAGACAGAGATGGTCCTGCTCGGTTATCTGGCCTTTTTAGACCCGCCCAAAGAGAGTGCCAAGGCTGCCATCAAGGCCTTGCATGCCCATGGTGTGGCTGTCAAGGTGATCACGGGCGATAATGAGGAAGTGGCCAAAAGTGTCTGCCAGCAGGTCGGCATTCAGTTTGATAAAGTTTATACAGGGGCTGATGTCGATGCCCTGTCAGATACAGAGCTGAGCGCCATTGCTCAGGATACGACGATTTTTGCCAAAATGTCACCTGCCCAGAAGACCAGGCTGATCAACCTGATCAAAAAAAGTGGCCATGCCGTGGGCTATCTGGGTGACGGCATTAATGATGCCGGGGCCCTGGAAGCGGCTGATGTCGGTATCTCGGTTGACAATGCAGTAGATATAGCCAAGGAAGCAGCTGATGTTATCTTATTGGAAAAAGATCTTCAGGTCCTGGAAGAAGGTATTTTGGAGGGACGGCGCACCTATGCCAATATCATCAAATATATCAAGCTGACAGCCTCCTCCAACTTCGGCAATGTTTTTTCTGTCTTAGTGGCCAGTGCTTTTTTACCCTTCTTGCCCATGGCCTCTTTGCACCTGATCCTGCTCAACCTGATCTATGACATCTCTTGTATTGCTATCCCCTGGGACAATGTGGACAAGGAGTTTCTAGCCAAACCCCGTACCTGGGACGCCAGCTCCGTGGCCAAGTTCATGCTCTGGATCGGACCAACCAGCTCCGTCTTTGATGTGACGACCTACCTGCTGATGTATTTTGTGATCGCGCCGCTTTTCACCGGGGGCATGCTTTTCCACCAGCTGACCGATCCAAAGATGATAGCCCTTTATATTGCTGTCTTCCAAGCCGGTTGGTTTGTGGAATCGATGTGGAGCCAGACCCTGGTCATCCATATGATCCGGACACCAAAAATTCCTTTCTTGCACAGCCGGGCTTCCAGCCAGCTCAGCCTTTTAACCCTGGCCGGGATCGCTGTCCTGACCATCATACCCTATACTGCTTTTGGCGCATCGATTGGCCTGGCTCCGCTGCCGGCAGTTTATTTCCTCTACCTGGGCCTGACCATAGTCCTTTACATGGCCCTGGTTACCCTGGTCAAGAAGCTCTATGTGAAAAAGTACGGCGAACTGCTCTAGTAGCCTGTAACATCCAAAAGTCTTCTTAGCCAGGATAAAGCTTCTATAGCTTAATCCTGGCATCTTCTGTTGTAAAATGCCAGTCAACACCTTTTTGTTTCGTATTAC
>CAZZGG010000050.1:0-16942 GCA_964654125.1 uncultured Oscillospiraceae bacterium | reverse complement strand
CACCATCACCACGTTGTAAAAGAACGCCCAGAAGAGGTTTTGCCGGATATTGCGGATAACTGCCCGGCTGAGCAGGATCGAGGTCACAGCGTCATCCAGGTCGCTGCGCATCAGGATCATATCGGCTGATTCAATAGCTATATCTGTCCCGGCCCCGATCGCAATCCCGACATCAGCCCTGATTAAGGCGGGAGCATCGTTAATGCCATCACCGACCATAGCCACTTTATGGCCTTTTTCCTGCAGAAGACGTACTTGGCTCTCCTTGTCCTGGGGCAACACATCAGCAATGACCTGGTCGATCCCGGCCTGCCGCCCGATGGCCTGGGCAGTGGCCAGGTTGTCACCCGTCAGCATAATGACAGCAAGACCTAGATCATGCATCTTTTGGATAGCGGCCCGGCTACTCGGTTTAAGGGTGTCGGCAACAGCTATCACACCGATCAAGCCTGCCTCATCTGCAAAATACAAGGGAGTCTTGCCCGCTGCGGCATAATCAGGTATTTGCTGACCCATCAATTCCAAATCAATACCATTTTCCTGCATATAGGCTGGATTGCCAGCCAAGTAGCGCCTGCCTCCCAATAGAGCTGTAGCACCGCGGCCAGGCACTGCTAAAAAATCCTCTGCCTGGGGCAGCTGCAGCTCCAGCTTTGCCGCTTTACGGACGATAGCCTGGGCCAGGGGATGTTCAGAGGGCTTTTCCAGACCAGCAGCCAATAGCAAGAACTCCTCTTTTGTCAATTCGGCCAGAGGCAACACATCAGTTACTTCCGGTCTGCCTTCAGTGACAGTGCCTGTTTTATCCAAAACGACTGTATCGATTGCCTGGGCCGTTTCCAGAGCCTCACCAGAGCGGACCAGGATGCCGTGGCTGGCCCCTTTACCCGTTCCCACCATAATGGCCACAGGAGTAGCCAGACCCAGAGCACACGGGCAAGAAATAACCAGAACAGCTATGGCTGTGGACAAGGCAAATTCAAAACTGGCACCGGCCAAAAGCCAGGCGGCTCCGGCAATTAAAGCGATGGCTATAACAACAGGTACAAAGATACCGCTGATCTTGTCAGCCAGACGGGAGATAGGCGCCTTAGAGGCACCGGCTTCTTCAACAATAGCGATAATTCGGGCCAGGGTTGTATCTGCACCAACCTTGGTTGCCCGCAAGGTCACCGCACCGCTGTGATTGATGGTTGCAGCAAAAAGTTGGTCGCCCGGTGCCTTGTCTACTGGTAAGCTCTCACCGGTCAACATCGATTCATCAACTGCAGTGCGGCCCTCCACTATCACACCGTCAACTGGAATAGAGGCCCCCGGCCGCACCAGCACACTATCTCCTGCCAGTACCTGTTCAACAGGGATCTCAAGCTCCTGGCCTTCCCGCACAACAAAGGCTGTCTTGGGGGCCAGATCGATCAGCTTGGCAATTGCTGCAGTGGTTTTGCGTTTGGATCTTGTCTCCAGATACTTACCCAGAGTGATCAAGGTTAAGATCGTGCCAGCCGATTCAAAATAAATGTCCATGCCATATTCAGCCGCCACTTCCAGCTGGCCGTGGCCTAGGGCATAACTAATCTGATACATGGCAAAAAGGCCATAAGCTACAGCAGCAGCCGAACCGATAGCAATCAAGGAATCCATGTTGGGGTTTTTATGCCAGAGTGTCTTAAAGCCAACTGTGAAATAAATCCGGTTGACCAGGAGGATCGGCAAGAGCAGAAGTAACTGGCTCAGGGCATAAACTGCGATGTTTTTTTCTCCCAGCAGCCAACTTGGCAAGGGTAGGCCCAGCATCGGTCCCATAGCCAGATACATCAGCGGGATCATGAAGATAAAAGAGACTATCACCCGCTGCTTCATCTGGGCCAGCTCATTATCACTGTTAGCTTCCTTGGCTGGGCTATTAGTGACCGTAGCCGCAGCACCAGCCAGGCTGGCCTCATAACCGGCCTTCTCAACAGCTGCAATAATAGCTGCGCTGTCCAGCGAGCTTTCATCAAAAGTAACGCTCATATTGTTGTTAAGCAGGTTAACCTGCACTGCTGCCACACCAGGCAAACGGCTGACTTGTCTTTCCACAGCAGCAGAACAAGAGGCACAGGTCATGCCGGCAACGTCAAACTTTTTGTCCATTAGCGATCATTCCTTTTTTCAGTCTACTAGACCCCGGGAGGGGTGTATGAATAGAGTAAAACTTTTGCCAGCTCTTGTCAAGCTTTCTTTTTACCTGCTCCTTCTATATAATATAAGCCGTTGCTTAAACAAAGCAGGAGGCACAAGCTTATGAATACTAGTCTGGCCGCTCAAAAAAATCCGCTGGCCACAGAAAATACCGGTAAACTGATCATGAAATTTGCCATTCCGGCCATGATCAGTTTTTTAGTCAATGCGTTATATAATATAGTTGACCAGATCTTTATCGGCCAGGGTGTCGGCATGTACGGTAATGCCGCCACCAATGTCGCTTTCCCTTTTAACACTGTCTGCACAGCTCTGGCACTGCTCCTGGGTATAGGCGCTGCATCCAACTTCAATTTGCGCCTGGGTGCTGGCAAAGATGATGAGGCAGCCAATGTGGCTGGGACAGGTCTTTTTCTGCTAGCTGTCAGTGGCATTGCCATCACTGCCCTGACCTATATCTTTTTAAAGCCACTGCTTTACGCCTTTGGTGCCACAGAAAATGTCTATCCTTACGCCTATACTTATACAAGCATCGTTTCAGCCGGCTACCCCTTGATCATCTTCACTATCGGCTGCGGCCAATTGGTCAGGGCAGACGGCAGTCCAACCTATTCCATGCTGACAGTCCTGTCTGGTGCTATCATAAACACCATCCTGGACCCTATTTTTATTTTTGGCCTCAATATGGGCATGGCAGGCGCAGCCCTGGCCACTGTCATTGGCCAGGCCTTTTCCGCCTTTATGGCAGCCCGTTACATTTTCCGTTTTAAATCTGTCCGGCTGAGCCGCCAGCATTTCCGGGTCAGGAGCCAGGATTTTAAAGCTATTATTTCTCTGGGCCTGCCTTCTTGCTTCAACCAGATCTCCATGGCCGTGGTTCAGATAACAATGAATAATGCCCTGATCCATTATGGTGCCATGTCCCGCTACGGAGCTGATATACCTCTGGCTTCTGTCGGCGTTATCTCCAAGATCAATATTCTATTTGTTGGCCTGACCATTGGTATAGCCCAGGGTTGCCAGCCGATTATCGGCTTTAATTACGGGGCCAAAAACTATAACCGGGTGCGCGAGACCTACATCAAGGGCCTTTTAGCAGCAACTGCCATCTCAATTTTCTTTTTTACTGTTTTCCAGATTTTCCCCCGTCAAATTGTGTCAATCTTCGGTCAGG
This sequence comes from uncultured Oscillospiraceae bacterium, assembly GCA_964654125.1. Classification (GTDB taxonomy): domain Bacteria; phylum Bacillota; class Clostridia; order Saccharofermentanales; family UBA5734; genus JAAYBY01. Next base: position 13,587 of record CAZZGG010000050.1, on the reverse strand, counting down.
GCAGTGAGCTCTATTTCCAATTTGCTGAGCGTTATCTGCGTATTTTTATGCTTTTGACCTTTATAAACGGCATCCAGCCGGTCACAGCCAATTTTTTCACCTCAATCGGCAAAGCCAGGGTCGGACTTTTCATTTCCCTGACCCGCCAGATTATCTTCTTGCTGCCCTTGATCCTGATCCTGCCCACTATCTTTGGCATTGACGGTCTGATGTATGCCGGGCCGGTTGCAGATGCCAGCGCCGTAATCCTGGCCTTTATATTTGCCTTGCGCGAGCTGCGCCTGCTTAGCGCAGCCCAGGCTGATGTAGACAAAAGAGCAACAAGACAAGCTGGTCAGTCTTGAAAAAGGTCGATTGAGAGATAGCGTTCTCCTCCATCAGGGAAGATGACAACAATTACCTTACCCATATTTTGCGGCCTTTTGGCCAGCTGGAGGGCTGCCCACAAAGCGGCACCGGAGGAAATCCCCATGAGCAGGCCTTCTAGTTGGGGCAGCAATCTGGTCATCTCATAGGCTGCTTCGTTGGCCACCGTGATAATCTCATCAATTACATTGACATTGAGCACTTCCGGAACAAAACCCGCTCCGATCCCCTGGATTTTGTGGGGACCTGCTTTACCCTGCGACAAGATCGGCGAATCCTCTGGCTCCACTGCAATGACCTCAAGGTCAGCCTTTTGCCTTTTCAAGTACTCGCCGGCACCTGTGATGGTCCCGCCGGTTCCGATCCCGGCAACTAGCAAATCAACAGCGCCTTGTGTATCTCGCCAGATCTCCGGCCCAGTTGTGCGGCGATGGACAGCCGGGTTGGCCGGATTGACAAACTGGCCGGGAATTAGCGCCCCCGGGATCTGGCTGGCCAGCTCCTGGGCCTTAGCCATGGCACCCTTCATACCGGTAGAGCCCGGGGTCAGGACAAGCTCTGCTCCATAAGCCTTAAGCAACTTGCGCCGCTCAGTGCTCATGGTATCCGGCATAGTCAAGATCACCCTGTAACCGCGGGCAGCTCCAATGGCTGCCAGGCCAATGCCTGTATTGCCGCTGGTCGGCTCAATCAAAACCGAGCCCTGCTTGAGCCGCCCTTCTTTTTCAGCAGCTTCAATCATACTGAGAGCAATTCTGTCCTTGACGCTGCCAGCCGGATTAGCCGCTTCCAGTTTAGCCAGGATGCGGGCTGTCAGCTTTTCTTTTTTAGCTAGATTTTTCAGCTCGACCAAAGGTGTGTTCCCGATCAGTTCACTCATATTAGCGTATAGCTTTGACATTTTCTTCCACCTCATTTACATGGTTTACATATAGGTATACTATGTATTAGAATAATAGCATAGAATCAGGCCAGTTGGCAAAGAAAAGATCAGGTGATAAGAATGATTATTTCAGGCAAGGCTCAACATGCCCTGGCAACCATGATCCTGCTGGCCAGGCAGGATGGCTGGCTGGCCGGTCCGGCTATTGCCAGACAGCTGGATGTGTCCAAAGTCTATCTGGAACAAATTCTGTCTTTACTCAAAAGGGCCGAACTGGTCCAGAGCAAAAAAGGCAGTCAGGGCGGCTATAAACTAAAACACCCTCCTGAACAAACCACAGTTGCTGCTGTTTTGCAGGTGGCTGAGCCCCGCCTTTTCAGTCAGGCAGCGCCAGCTAGTCTTGAGCCAGTTTACCAGATCATCCAGCAAAGAATTGTGCAGCATATGCAAACAAATATAAAAATATTATTGTCTCAATTAAGCTTAGCTGAATTAGCGGAAGACTGTACACGTTTACAAAATAATTCAGCAAACATGTTTTTTATCTGATCTGGTAAAATCTCCTTTATTTCAGGAAAAGATGCTGTTTTCTGTTGATTTTGCTAATTTATCGTGATAGGATAAATTCGATCAGAGCAAAGCTTTTTGCTCGCATTTTTTTTGCACGCTTAGCAGGTCCGGTTTGACCGAATCATAAATTATTAAAATGGAGGGCTAAGGTGAGCACTAATATTGTAATTCTTGGTGCCGGCTACGCCGGCGTCCTGACAGCCAAAAAGCTGGCCAAGAGATTTAAGAAGGATTCCACTGTCCAAATTACAGTGGTTGACAAAAACAGCTACCACACCATGCTGACTGAATTGCATGAGGTGGCGGCCGGCCGGGTCGACGAGTCTGGCATAAGGGTCAGCTTGAAAAGGATCTTTTTTGGCCGTAAGGTCAATCTGGTTCTGGACGAAATTGAAAAGATTGATTACGAGCAGCGCCAGCTTATTGGCAAACACGGCCAATATGCCTATGACTACCTTGTTATAGCAGCCGGCTCTCAGCCAACCTTTTATGGCATCCCTGGTGCTGATGAGCATTCTTTCAAGCTGTGGTCTTATGAAGATGCTGTCAAGCTCAAAGCTCACATCCTCAATGTCTTCAGCAGGGCCATGAATGAACCAGATCCGCAAAAAAGAGCTGGTCTTTTAACCTTTTTCATTTGTGGCGCCGGCTTTACCGGCGTTGAAATGGCTGGCGAGCTGGCCGAATGGGTGCCCATCCTATGCCGCCAATTTGAAATCGACCACTCGGAAGTGCAGATTATTGAAGTTGACGTTATGGGCCGGATCATCCCTGTCCTGCCGGAAAAGCTTTCTCTCAAGGCTCAAAAAAGGCTGGAGAAAATGGGCGTTGATGTCCGTCTCAAACAAAGTGTCTGTGCTGTTGGACCTGACTATATAGAAATGGGTTGCGACAATGCAGAACGTTACCGGGAAAGCACAGCCACAGTGATCTGGACAGCCGGGACCCAGTCTGTTGACGTTGTACAAAACTCGACAGAATTGCAGCAGGTTGGCCGGGGACGTTTACAGACAGATGCCTATTTACAGGCAGAGGGCCAAGAAAATGTCTTCGTTGCCGGTGACAATACATTTTGCATCCCGGAGGGCCATAAGGATCCAGTGCCGCAAATGGTCGAACACTGTGAACATGCGGCCGGCAATATTGCCCACAATATCTCCGTCCTGGTCAGCGGCAAGGGTGATTTGAAAAAATATCAGCCCAATTTCCATGGCGTCATGGTCTCCATTGGCGGCCGTTACGGCGTAGCCCATGTCGGAACCGAAAAGAAGAAATATTGCCTGCCCTCTTTTCTGGCCATGTTTGTTAAGCACTTCATCAACCTGGTCTACTTTTTCCAGTTGCTGGGCTGGAACAAGGTCTTCAGTTATCTGCGGGCTGAGTTCTTCACCATCAGGGAAAAACGCAGCTTTGTCGGTGGTCATCTGTCCAACCGGACACCCAGTTTCCTGACTGTCCCACTGCGCCTCTTTTTAGGCTTCTTCTGGCTCTTTGAGGGGGTGAAAAAAATCGGCGAAGGCTGGCTGGACGCACCCAAGCTAGTCACTTTCTTTCGCAGTGCAGACGAATTTTTTGCCAGTATCCTAAATGGCACAGCCGGTTCAGCTGATGTTGTAGCTGGTGCCACCGGCGCAGTCACTGGCGGTTCTGTCCTGCTCAACTGGAATATTCTAGGGTTTTTGCGCATAATCCTGGTCAATGCCGGCGATGTTGCCCTGAAAATCCAGTTCAGCCTGATGGACTGGTTCCGTGACACTGTGATCTACGCCAGCGGTGACAGCCAGATGTTCTTCCAGATCCTCATTGTTGCCTCGGAAATCCTGATTGGCCTGGCTCTTTTGGGCGGTCTCTTCACCACCCTGGCTGCCGGTTATTCGATCATACTTCAAGTCATGTTTGTCATGACAACAGGCCTTTACATGGGCAGCTGGTGGATGACCTTTGCCGCCCTGGCAGTCCTGATCGGCGGTGGCAGCATCTTTGGTCTCGACTACTATTTTATGCCCTGGCTGAAAAAACAATGGAGAAAACTAAAAATTGTCCGAAAATCGTATTTATATCATGACTGATCAGCTGAGAAAGGAAGGGGCCTTAAAGGGGCCCCTTCCACTAAACAGCGGCATGGCTGCTGTCCGCGACCTGCTTGGCCAATCCTTGGCCAGCAGTGAGCCTGTTTTAGCTGCAGTTATGGAGCATTTAAAGCAAGGCAGCGGCAAGAACATCCGGGCTGCCCTTTTACTGGCCGCAGCGTCGTCAGCAGACGGCCAGGTCAGCCAGGACGCAGTAGCAGCTGCCGCTGCCCTGGAAATCCTCCATCTGGCCTCCCTGGTTCATGATGATGTGATTGACGATGCACCTGTCCGGCGCGGCCAGGCCAGCATCCAGCAAAAGTTTGGCAAAAAAACAGCTGTGATCAGCGGCGATTATCTTTTCTGTCTCAGTTTCTCCCTTATTGCTGATCTGGCCAGTGACTATACGGACCAGATCAAGCTTTTTACCAATGCCATCAGCAGCCTTTGCTTGGGCGAGCTGCGCCAGCACCAGCATAACCGGGATATGGACCTTTCTGTGCTGGGTTATTTGCGTATTATAGCCGGCAAAACAGCTGCTCTATTTTATCTAGCCCTCTATGCTGGCGGCATGCTGGCTGAATGCCCACCTGATGAATGCCGTCTCCTTGGCAGGATTGGCTATAATCTAGGCATCTTGTTTCAGCTGACTGATGATCTTTTGGACTACGAATCTTCTTCCAGTCAGCTGGGTAAATCTGCCCGCCATGATCTGGCCGAAGGTGTGGTCACCTTACCTCTTATCTATGCCTTGCGGCAAAAGCCCCGCTTAAAGGAGTTAGCCCGCCAGACAGACCTGACCGCAGACCAGATCAAGGACATTGTCAGTTCAGTCCGCGACCTGGGCGGCCTGGCTAAAGCCCGCCGCCTGTCTGATAAGTATTATGCTAAAACCAGGCAGCTGCTGGACCGGCTGGCCGACCAACGTAAAGCCGGCCTGATCCTGCCCCTGTTGGATAAAGTCCATCAAAGAAATGCTTAAGGACTACCTGCAAAGATTTTTCTCCTTCGTGGAAATCAAGACAAAAGTGGCCAGTTTCTTGCCCTTTGGTCTGGCCCTGGCCTACCTGGCTTACCAGGACAGTCCGATCAACTGGCCCTTGACCCTACTTTTTTTTATAGCCATGACTTTTTTTGATATGGCAACCACCGCGCTTAATAACTATATTGACGCCAAGGCCAGCCGGACAGACCTGCCATTTTCCCGTCCGCTGGCTCTTTTTATCTTGCTGGTGCTACTGCTTAGCGCCAGCATCAGCGGCTTGGTCCTGGCCTGGCTGAGTGTACCTTTAGTCTTCTGGGCCGGTGCAGCCAGTTTTCTGATCGGGATAGCCTACACTTTTGGCCCGGCACCAATCTCACGTATGCCGCTGGGCGAGTTTTTTTCCGGACTTTTCATGGGCTTTTTCATTCCTCTGCTCACAGTGACAATCAACAGCTCCAGCCTGGCCCCTGCCCAGCTAGTCTGGCAGGCCCCGACTGTGCTCTTGGCTGTGGACTTGAAATTATTGTTACAGCTTGGTATCTTGACCCTTTTACCGGCCACGACAATAGCCGGGATCATGCTGGCCAATAATATTTGCGACTTGGAAAAGGACATCAAGATCAAGCGTTTCACCTTACCCTATTATCTGGGCAAAAAAAGAGCCCTCCTGCTTTTTGCCGCGCTGTACCTGGCAGCCCTCTTCTCACTGATTGGCAGTGTCATCTGTGGTCTTTTACCACCTCTTGTGCTTTTGACCTTATTGGCAGCCTGGCCCTTACAAAAGAACATCCGCCGTTTTTTTGCCCTGCAAGACAAGGCTCTAACCTTCCCCCTTAGCGTACAAAATTTCCTTCTGCTGGTCCTGCCGCCGGTCCTGATCACAGCCCTTGTTACAGCAAGCGGCCAGTAAACATGATATGATAGGCTTGTAAGCAATATCATGATTAAGAGGTGTGCTAAATGACCAAATTACCATCTATTATGCGTTATGCTCAAACGGAACAAGGCTTAGCCGATAATGAACTGCGCCAGGTCCTGGAGCAATCACTGGCCAACTGGCCAAAACTGGACCGGGTCCTGATCATTCCACCTGACTATACAAGGCTGCACTCTGGTGCCGGTCGGCTGACAGCCATGTTTTATGACCTGCTTAAAGATAAAAGCAAGGTTGATCTTCTGCCTGCACTGGGCACTCATGAACCAATGAGCGAAGCTGAATATACAGCCTTTTTCGGGCCGGACGTGCCCTATTCAGCCATGATCGTGCACAACTGGCGCACGGATGTGGTCAAGATTGGTGAAATACCAGCTGCCATGGTCAAGGAAGAGTCCGAGGGCCTGATGACGGATGCGATTGACGTGGAGATCAACAAGCATCTGCTCGATCCTGCCTATGACCTGATCATCTCAGTCGGCCAGGTTGTTCCACATGAAGTGGTCGGCATGGCTAACTACAGCAAGAATATCCTGGTCGGCTGCGGTGGCAACCGGATGATCAACGGCAGCCACATGCTGGGTGCTTTCTACGGCATGGAAAGAATTATGGGCCGGGATAAGACCCCGGTCAGGGCAGTCCTGGACTACGCTGAAGAAAACTTTTTAAATAAACTGCCCCTCATGTATGTTTTGACTGTCACCACAGCCCAGCAAGACGATGTCTCCATCCATGCTATCTTCACCGGGCGGGAACGGGAGATTTTCGCTGAAGCAGTCAAGCTGAGCCAGGCAAAAAACCTGATTTTCCTGGATGAGGCCCTGGACAAGGTCGTGGTTTATCTGGATGAACGTGAATTCAAGAGCACCTGGCTGGGCAACAAGGCTGTCTACCGCACTAGAATGGCCCTGGCTCCCGGTGCCAGCCTGATTATCCTGGCCCCGGGTGTGCGCCGTTTCGGTGAAGATGATGAAAACGATCGTTTAATTCGAAAGTACGGCTATGTCGGCCGCAAAAATGTCGTCAAGCTGATCGATGATAACAAGGACCTGCAGGATAACCTATCAGTGGCAGCCCATTTGATCCATGGTTCTTCTGATGACCAGTTTGAGATCACCTATGCGGTCTCTCAGCTGACCGAAGCAGAAATCAAACAGGTTAATTTCAACTACCTGCCCTACAAGGAAGCCATCAAGCTTTATGATCCCGCCACATTAAAGGACGGCTTTAACACACTGGACAGTGGTGAGAGGATTTTTTACATCAGCAACCCGGCCCTGGGCCTGTGGGCTGATCGGAAAAGATTCTAAAGATCAAGCCAGACTCTGCCATCGTGGACCGGCAACAGCTCAGCTGCGGCCGGTCCTTTTGTGCCCGGCTGGTAGATATGCAGTGGTAACTGTTCTTGCCAGCGGCGCAGGCTGTCGATCAGCATCCAGGCGGCCTCAATCTCATCCCAACGGGTAAATAGGCCCAGATCTCCCTGCCAGGCATCGTGGAGCAGTTTTTCATAAGCTTCGACTGTGGGCAGGGCTGGATCACAGCTGTGACAGATATTCATGCCAGCTTCAGTTATAGCGGCATTCATACCCGGCCTTTTGATATTGAAGCGCAAATCAATGCCCTCTTGAGGCTGGACCCTGATCACAAGGATATTATTATGCTGGGTCTGGTCCAGGGCTGGATAGAGCTTATTTTTATATACAATTGTGATCTTGGCCAGCTGCTGATCCAGCCGCTTGCCGGTGCGCAGGTAAAAAGGCACTCCCTGCCAACGCTCATTATCGACAAAAAGTCGCAGGGCGGCAAAAGTCTCTGTCTGGGAATTGGCGCCAACACCTGTCTCAGCTAGATAAGCCAGCTTTTGACTGGATCCGCCATACTGACCCAGTACAGCATCTGCTCGGGCCCGTTCCAGGTCGAATGGGCGTAGCTGGCGCAGCAGCCTGGCCTTGGCGCTGCGGATACCTTCAGCACCCGGCTCAGCTGGTGCATCCATGGCTATAAGGGCCAACAGCTGGAGCAGATGGCTTTGCACCATATCGCGCAAGGCTCCGCTTGTATCGTAATAGCCGCCTCTCTGGCCGATCCCGATTAATTCACTGACTGAAATCTGGATGTGATCAATATGCTGCCGGTTCCAGCCAGGTTCAAAAATCTGGTTGGCAAAACGCAAGATCAGGATGTTTTGCAGCATTTCCTTGCCCAGGTAATGGTCGATGCGGTATATCTCATCTTCAGCAAAAACTGTGCGCAAACTGGCATTGAATTCTTCAGCCGAGGCCAGGTCCCTGCCAAAGGGCTTTTCGATCAGAAGACGGCGAAAAGAACCCGGTTTTTTAATCTCATGGCCTATCTGGCGCGCAAGCAAAGGAAAAAGCTGGGGGGCAGTTGCTAAAAAGTAGAGCCTGTCTCCAGTCAGGCCTTGCTCTTTTTCCCTTTTTGCCAGGCAAGACCAAAGGCCGCTATAATCGGCAACCTGGCTGATGTCCATGCGGTAATAAAAAAAGCGCTGGCAGAAAGCGGCTGCTGCTTGAGGGCTGATTGGTTCACTGACCCGCAAGGCGGCCAGGACCTGCTCCCGATAGTATTCATCTGTCCAGTCGCGCCGGCCTATACCTACAATGGTGCTGCCCGGGGCCAGCTGGCCTGAGCGCTCCAGAGTGTAAAGAGCTGGCAAGAGCTTTTTGTGAGCCAGATCACCGGTCGTGCCAAAAAGTACAAATAGAGCTGGTTTTAATGCCACAGGCCAAACCTCCCATCTTTAGTGCTCATATTATAGCATGTCAGATCAGGGCGGACATGATATCCTCTTCGAAGTGCCGGCCGGTCAGGCCAGCCCCATGGCTGTCATGCCAGCGCATATTTTTCATGTAGACAGCCATCAGTTCATTTTGCGGATCGACCCAGAAATGGCAGCCATAAGCCCCGCTCCAGCCATAGGAACCGGCCGGCAGGCGGTTACCCGCCAAGGTGACCCGGCCGCCCAGACCCCAGCTCTCGGTTTCTGATATGGCCAGCCTGGGCTTACGCATCTGGGCGATCAAATCCTGCTCAATTAACCTTTTGCCCTGATAAGTGCCATCCAGCAGCAGCTGGGCAAAGCGGGCATAGTCTTTCAAGCTACCAGCTAAAGAGGCACCGGCACATGTGTAAGTAAGAGGAAATTTTTCAAATGTGTGCTGGCCCAATTCCACCTTGGCCAGGCCATTGACAGCCCGGTCAGCCATGATAATCATGCGCTGCCACTGGTCCTGGTCGGGAGTGAAGGTCAGATCTTTTATCCCCAGCGGCTGGAACAGATATTTTTTAAGAAAGTCAGAAAAACTTCGGCCGCTGCAGCAGCTGATAATCCAGGCCAGCACATCAAAGGCGGCGTATCCACTATAGCTGCTCATGCTGCCTGGCTCAAAAGACAAGTAGGTCTTTTGTCCATAATAGGCCACGGCACTTGCCAGATCGGTGTAAGCAGAAGCAGGCATTAGGTCCTGCTGCAGCTGGCCCAGAGGATCAGCTGATAAAAGTCCGCTACTGTGGGTCAGCAGATGCCAGATCAGCAGTTTGTTTTGCGCGGGGCCGGCAAAGGCAGGCCGGCCCTGGCTGTCAATCCCACCCAGGTCCAGCTCCCCATACTGGGGCAAAAAGTTTGCCACAGGGTCCTCCAGCTGGAAATGGCCCTGCTGGACTGCCAGCAGGCAGGCTGCGGCAGTGACAGGTTTTGTCAAAGAAGCCAGACGAAACAGGGCATCCGGTCTGAGTGGCTCGCCAGTGGAAAAATCCTGATAGCCAAACTCAAGTCTAACAACCGGCTGACCATATTGCCAGACCTGCATGGCGGCAGCGCTGATGTTATATTTTTTTAGATCAGCCTGAGCCCTGGTTAGCAGGTTTTTATGCAAAAGGGACGCAGCAAGCTTGGCCATGTATAGCTGCTTTAGTCAGCGAACTGACCCTGGTAGAGGCGGCTGTAGAATGTATCGCGGGCCATCAGGTCACTGTGGTTGCCCCTTTCGATAATCCGACCGTCATCAATAACCAGGATTTCATCAGCATCGCGGATGGTAGACAGGCGGTGGGCAATAATAAAGCTGGTCCGGCCCTTACGCAGCTTGATCATGGCCTGCTGCAGCAGCATCTCAGTTCTCGTGTCTACACTGCTGGTGGCTTCATCCAGGATCAGGACTGCCGGCTCGGCCAGGATAGCCCGGGCTATGGATAAAAGCTGGCGCTGGCCCTGGCTGAAACCGCCGCCGGATTCACCCAGCTCCGTCTCATAACCTTGGGGCAGGCGGCGGATGAAGCGATCAGCACCGACCACACTGGCAGCTACCTCTACTTCATCATCAGTAGCTGTCAGACGGCCATAACGGATGTTTTCCCGGATAGTGCCGCTGAATAGATGCGTATCCTGCAAGACCATGCCAAAACCTGGCCGCAGAGTTTCCCGCTGCCAATCGCGCAGATCGCGTCCGTCAAAGGTGATCTGGCCCCGGGTGGGATCATAAAAGCGGACTAGTAAATTAACTATGGTGGTTTTACCAGCCCCGGTCGGCCCGACCAGGGCAATCGTCTGGCCTGGCTGGGCATCCAGGTCAACAGAGCGCAGGACCGGGACATCCGGCAGATAGCCAAAATCCACATCTGTGAAGGTGATCTGGCCGCGGGGCTGCTCCAAAGGCAGGGCTGCAGGACCATCAGCTGGTTCAGACGGCTCGTCGAGCAGTTCAAAAATCCGCTCTGCTCCAGCCTGGGCTGATTGGATGGTGCTGTAAAGATTGGCAATGTTATTCATAGGCCGGACAAACTGGCGGGCATAATTGATGAAACTGGCAATAATACCGACTGAGATAGCTCCGCCTATGGCCAGATAGCCTCCGGCTGCCGCCACGATAATAAAGCCTATATTGGTGATCACATTGAGCATGGGCATAAGGGCACCGGACAAGATCTGGGCTTTCATGCCTGACATGCGCAGCCTGCCGTTGATCTCATCAAACTGGTCGATAACCCGGTCTTCCTGGCCAAAAGCCTTGACCACTGACTGGCCAGACAAGATTTCTTCGACATGACCGTTCAGATCAGCCAGATTGATTTGCTGTTCCTTGAAACGGACCCGGGCTCTTTTGGCAATCTGGCCGGAAATAATAATTGTCAGGGGTGCTGTCAGCAAGGTGAGCAGGGTCAAGAGCGGCGAGAGCATCAGCATCATGATAAATGAACCAATCAGCATGAGTATGCTGGAAAATAGCTGGGTTGTCGATGATGAGATCATGCCGCTGACATTATCAACATCATTGGACAAGCGGCTCATCAATTCGCCATGGGTGCGGCTGTCAAAAAAGGCCAGGGGCAGGGTCTGGACATGGGAGAATAAAGAACGGCGCAGCTGCAGGACGATACGCTGGGCGATTGCGGCGATCCACCATTCGTGAGCCCAGGTCAAGCCTGCCCCGATCAGGTAGGAAGCTGCCAGGAGCAGCAAGTTTCTAATCAGGGCTGTAAAATCAACCCCGCCTTCTGCAGCTATTGCATCAATAGCTTTACCAGTCAGGAAAGGACCGGCCAGGCCAATCACAGATGTTAATGAGGCCAGGACAAACACGCCCAGCAGGGGTCCTCTTTGCCGGCCGGAAAGCCGCCAAAGCCGCTTGATTGTCCCTTTCATATCCTTGGGCTTTTGGCCACCGCCAAAGCGGCCACCCATGCGCATGCCGCCCATCGGCCGGACTGGCTGGCTTTGTTGTTGTTGTTGTTGCTGTTGCTGTCCTTTTTCCTTGCCACTCATCCTAGATCACCTCCTTACCGCTGATATCAAGGCCAATCTGGGAACGATAAATATCCTGATAGATCTGGCTGTTTTGTAAAAGCTCCTCATGGGTCCCGCTGGCTGCAATGCTGCCGCCATTGATGACAAATATAATATCCGCTGACATGACCGACTGGATGCGCTGGGCAATGGTAATGACTGTTGTGCCCTGCCTGTTTTGGGCCAGAGCCCGGCGCAGCAGCTGCTCAGTGCCCATATCAACAGCACTGGTGCTGTCATCCATCACCAGAATCCGCGATTCGCGCAAGAGGGCCCTGGCAATGCAAAGGCGCTGCTTCTGGCCGCCGGAAAGATTGACTCCCCTTTGGCCAATCAGAGTATCAAAACCAGCAGCCATGTTATCAATAAATTCAGCTGCCTGGGCTATCTCAACAACCTGGCGCAGCTGGGCATCAGTGGCATCTGGTGCCCCCCAGCGCAGGTTCTCGGCAATGGTGCCACTAAAAAGCACTGACTCCTGGGGCACATAAGCTATTCTGGCCCGCAGATCAGCCAGCTCCATCTCGCGCACATCCACACCGTCAATCATGACTGAGCCGCTGTCCACATCAAAAAAGCGGCCCAGCAGGTTGATCAGGGTTGATTTACCGCTGCCGGTCGAGCCAATAATAGCTGCTGACTGGCCTGGCTTGATGGTTAGGTTGACATGACGCAGAACCGGTTCACGCTGGCCGGGATAGGTGTAGCTGACATCGGCGAGCTGGACTTGGCCGGTCTGGTCAGGCAGCTGAGCCTGGTCAGGATTAGCTATATCAGGTGGCATCAGCATCACTTCGCCAATCCGGTCCAGCGAAGACTTGGCCCGCACCCCGAAGGTGAAAATCATTGACATCATGGTCATGGAGAAGAGGATTTGCATGAAGTAGTTGATAAAAGCCATGATATCTCCCACTTCAGCCGTACCCTGGTTGACCTTTGTGCCGCCAAACCAGAGCAGGGCCACAACACTGCCGTTCATCAGGATAAAGATCAGGGGCTGGATGGTGGCCATGGCCCGGGCTGCCCTGATACTGAAGCTGGCCAGGTTCTGGTTGGCATTATCAAAGCGCTTACTCTCATAATCCATCCGGTTAAAGACCTTGACCACACGCACACCAGCCAGAAACTCCCGCATGACGCCGTTGACTTTGTCGATGGCTGTCTGCACTTTACGGAAAAGGGGGAAACCGCGCTTGACCCGCAGGTAGATCAAAAGAGCCAGGACAGGCAGAATGAAAACCAGGATCACGGCCATGCCGGGATTAAGCAGGACAGCCATGAAGATACCACCGATCAGAAGCAGTGGTGCCCTGATAAAGATCCGGGTCAGCATGAAGGAGAGGTTTTGTACCTGCATGACATCATTAGTTAGGCGGGTGACCAGGGAGGCAGTGCCCAGCTGGCCGGCTGAGGCCAGGGAGAGGCGCTGGGTCTTGCGGAAAAGATCCCCCCTGATCGAGGTGCCCAGGTCCTGGGAGGCGTGGGTGGAAAGCCAGTTGCGGGCCAGGCCGGCAACTGCACCGGTCAAGGCCAGGCCCAGCATCAGGCCGCCAATCCGCATGACATGGTCCATGTCGTGCGTCATAACACCCTGATTAATGATTGAAGCCAGCAGGGTCGGCAGGCTCAGATCAATCAGAGCTTCTGCCAGCAGGCAGGCCCAGGCCGGTAAAGCATAACGAAGATAGGAGGGCATGTAGGGTTTGAGCCATTTCACAGCAAAAAATACCTCTTAGAAAGCCATAGCATAAGAAACATTCTTTTATATAATAGCACAAATATTTTTAACTGGATGCCCGGCCGGTCAGTCAAAAGGGAGAAAATACATTCGATAAATCCGCCATTAAGCCAGACCGGACTTTTGTTTTTTTAAATAATGCCCGCGTGGTATTCCTGCAGCGACTTGGGCTGTAAATGCTGCTCGGGTGTTTGACACTTGCTAAATGAACCTGAGCATCCTGAAAACTTGCTAAG
>CAZZGG010000049.1:0-17813 GCA_964654125.1 uncultured Oscillospiraceae bacterium | reverse complement strand
AGCGGCTGGCTGATCTCCTGGCTCTTTACACAGTAGCTGACCTGGAAAAAATTCATGAACAGCACGTTCTGCGTCTGCCTCATGCTGCCAGAAAGGCTAATCTGATTGAATCTTTGGCAGTTAGCTTGCCCCTGACTTTTTCCAAATTCCTGGATGAGCTAGAAGGAACTATGGCAGAGCTCTTGCTCAGCCTGCTGGATGGGAGCGGGCAGACTAACGCAAAAGCACCTGGAGCAGCCAGCTATCTGCTTAAATGCGGTTTTTTATTCCAGGTCGACCAGGCTGATCAGGCTGTTTTACGTCTGCCCTTGGAGCTGGCTAGAATTCTAGAAAAAAGAGTGCAACAGGCAGGCTGGCAAAAGACCATCCAGCACAATACAGATATCTGCTGGATGGCTGCCAACCTGCTGGCGCGCTGTGGCACCATGCATGAATCCGTCTTCTTGCGCTATATGGAGGATTTAAGCAAGCACCTAGCCGCAGGTCAGCTGGACAGGCCGGTTCATGCGATCAGGGCCAAGTCATCGTCCTATTATGCTCTGCCAGTACCTGATAATTGCAGCACATTGGCCAGCTATGTCAAATATAGCAGCTTTGTTGACAAGATAACCCTAGATAGCCTGCGCGGATCAGTCTATTATTGCCACAGTCATGTCCTAGATCCCTACAATATCATTGATGGGCAAAAAGACCGCCCGGAAAATTACTATCCTGATTTTACCTGTCGGGAGCTATTGGCAGATCCGGCCCTGCTGCGCTATCCAATCGGGCTGCTCAGCCGTTATCTGCAAGATAGATTGCAGATGCCACTGGCCGAAGCTGAATATTCAGCTGCCTTTTGGGCCCTGCTAACCCTTAATGATGCTAGCAATGCCCATATCGATTGGATCTTAGGCAAGCTTGAGTTTAAGACTGAGCAAGACTTTACTGACCTAATAGTTTTTTTTAATGAGTATTTATTCAATAATCTAGCCCGGTGGGTGCTGTGGGGTAATAGCAGCAATGAATTCAGGCTGGACCAGCTGGCTGACCAGGCTGACGATAGCTGGCCGGAGCCCCAGCCAGAGGCGGACTATCTAACCGAGCAGCTGGCTCTCAAGCCGGAGGATATCGCTAAAATCCGCCAGCTCCAGACGACAGGCACTAAAGAGAGTTCTGCCCCAGTAAGTGTAAAGACAGGCCGCAATGAACCTTGCCCTTGTGGCAGTGGTAAAAAATATAAAAAATGCTGCGGCCGTTGAGGATATTAGAATGATGCAAAAAGTAAATTGGCAAAAGGAACTGGCCCGGCTTGATTTCGACCAAGCCAGAGCAGAAGATCAGCTGGAAACAATAGGAGACAACCAGGCTAACCAGAAACGTTGGCTGCAATTTATCGACCTGAAAAACAAGCTGCCAGCTGATGTTAAGCTAAAGTTTTATCTGGATTTCGACCAAAGATTCATCGTCTTGCTGCCCCTGGTCCAGCGCGGCAAAGAGTCCTCCAGCCTGCAGGAAGAAATGGCAAAGGATCCCAAGCAGGAGTTTGATATATATTTTCTGAGCGAGATCTTGCTCTATGAGCTGAGTAAACTAGGTCTTTCCCGGATGAAAAGGAACCCGCAGCTTCATGTTGTTCATATACGGTACGTGTCGCACCTGACTGATTTCATGGCGCAAACCCTACCCTTTTTGGCCTTGCTGGGTCAGGTTTTCTATACCAAAAGTTTCGAGACTTTACTGGTCCGCAAAAGCCTACAGCTTAGAGTCAACTGTACTGGTCTGCCGCTGGACAACTATCTGCGGATTGGCTTTAGCTATCCGGAGAATTTGACCAGTGCCGACCTGGCCAAGATCAGGCAGATCTACCAGGAAAGAAGTGAGCTGCGCTTTCAGCAGCTCAGTAATGGACGGATCTATGATCTGTGGTCGGACGAGATCAAAAGGACTATTAAACTGCTCGATCAGCTGGGTCTGGACAGCAGTGATTTGAAAAAGAAGTTTAAAGACATCAGCCGCTCAGAATCCTTGTTTTATCTGGCCCAGCTGGCCAAGGCCAGCCAGAGCGCACTGGCTGAGGTGGATGAGACAGAGCTGGCCAGGACCAGGCAGCGCATCTTCAGACAAAAGCATCTGCCTGCTCAGCTATCGGCAGATTTTCAAGGCAGCCTCAGGCCCTACCAGCAAGCAGGCTTCACTTGGCTGAGCCAGCTTTTTTCTGCTCAATTGGGCGGGGTGCTGGCAGATGATATGGGTCTGGGCAAAACTGTTCAACTGATCGGCCTGATCCAGGCCATGCAGGCTAAATACCCTGCCTCACAAAGCCTGATTGTGGTGCCAACCTCACTGGTCGCCAACTGGCAGGATGAAATCAGCCGCTTTGCTCCCCAACTGAAGGCAGTCGCTGTCACCGGCCAACGCCAGCAGCGCTGGCAGATCCTGGCAGCTGGTGCCCACCAGATCTATATCACCAGTTATGGGCTGGTGCAAAATGATTTGGAGCTGTTAAAAGAGAAGGATTTTGCCTTGCTGGTTTTGGATGAAGCCCAGCGGGTCAAGAACTTTGCCAGCAAAACAGCTACTGCGATAAGGAAAATCAAGGCTGGCTGTAGATTTGCTTTGACAGGCACACCGATTGAGAACAATCTGCTTGACCTGTGGTCCTTGTTTTCTGTCATAGTACCGGATTATCTGGGGTCATTACGTAAGTTTAAGGAAACTTTCATGAATGGTCGGCCAGATCTGGCCCTTTTGCGGGATAAGATAAGCCCCTTCATCCTGCGTCGTCTAAAGCAGGATGTCCTGGCTGACCTGCCAGAAAAAACTGAGACCATCCTCAAAGTAGATATGAGCCGTGAGCAAAAAAAGCTCTATCTGGCTTACCACGACCAGACCTTGCGCCTGCTCAAGGAGAATAAGCAAAAACTGATGACAGTTTTGACCCAATTGACTAGACTGCGCCAGATTTGCAGTCATCCGGCCATGTTCTTGCCGGATTATAAGGCTGACTCGGGCAAGATGGAAGTTTTGCTGCAGCTTGTCACTGATCTAAAGGCCGAGCAGCGCCGGGCCCTGGTTTTTTCCCAGTTCACCAGCCTGCTTGACCTGATCGGCCAGGAATTTGAGCAAGCTGACATAGACTATGTCCGCCTGGACGGCAGCACTGCTGCCAAGGCCCGGCCCCAGCTGATCAAAGAATTCAACCAGGGTGAGCAGACTGTCTTTTTAATATCACTCAAAGCCGGTGGAGTTGGTCTTAACCTGACTGCAGCTGACACAGTGATCCACTGTGACCCCTGGTGGAATCCCAGTGTGGAAGAACAGGCATCAGCCAGGGTCTATAGGATTGGTCAGAATAAAAGAGTCCAGATTATTCACCTGATTGCCCGCGGCAGTATTGAAGAGGCAGTCAATGAAGTGAAGCAACAAAAAAGAGAACTAATCGACCAGCTGATCCAACCGACCGATTCCAATATCAAGGGCTTGTCTGCTGAGCAGATCCAGGAACTTTTGCTCTGGCAGTCAGATGAGCTGGCCTAAAACACAGTTTGTTAATATACTGAAGGCATAGGCAAAAGCACTAAAGTCGACTGAGTTTAGAAAGGAAGAATTAAATGAGTAGTTATGTAACACGCAAGACGCCGGGAGATACAGCCTGGTTTGTCCATGACCGCTTCGGCATGTTTATCCACTGGGGTATTTACGCCCTGCCGGCCCGCCATGAATGGATCAAGATGCGCGAGATGATCAGTGAGGAACACTACGATCTTTACATGCGCTATTTTGATCCCGACCTTTATGATCCCCGGGAATGGGCCCGTCAAGCCAAAGCTGCCGGCATGAAATATGCTGTCATGACCACCAAGCACCATGACGGTTTTTGTATGTTCGACAGTAAGTTTACCGACTATAAAAGCACCAATACACCAGCCGGCCGTGACCTGATCAAAGAGTATGTCGATGCCTTCCGGGCAGAGGGTATCCGGATCGGTTTTTATTATTCCCTGATCGACTGGCATCATCCGGAATTCCCCATTGATATGAACCATCCCCGCCGGGAAGACCCCGATGCTAAAGAAAAAAGCGTCGGACGCGATGTGCGTAAGTATGCTCAGTATATGCGGGACCAGGTCGGTGAGCTTTTGCAAAACTATGGCAAGATCGATATCCTCTGGTTTGATTTTTCTTACAGCAAGAATGTCCCTGCTCCGGATAAAAGTTGGATGAAGGGTAAGGGTAAGGACGATTGGGAATCAGAAGAACTGCTGGCCCTGGCCCGCCGGCTCCAGCCTGGCATTATTATAGATAACAGGACAGAAATTGACCAGGATCTGTGGACACCAGAGCAATACCAGCCACAGGAATGGATCCGTCATGCCGAAACTGGCGAACTGGTTGTCTGGGAAGCCTGTCAGACATTTTCCGGGTCCTGGGGTTACCATCGTGATGAACAGACCTGGAAATCACCGGAAATGCTCATCCGGATGCTGGTTAACACGGTTGCTTTAGGCGGCAATCTTTTGATGAATGTCGGTCCGACCGCCCGGGGTTATCTGGACAGCAGGGCAGAAGCCGCCCTGGCAGTCTATGCTGACTGGATGAAGTACAACAGCCGATCCATTTATGGCTGCACTATGGCAGAGCCTGAGCTGTTGCCTGTTCTGCCCCCGGACAGCCGCTTTACCCAGAGCCGGGATGGCAAACGGCTTTATCTGCATCTTTTCGCCTATCCTTTTGCCCATGTGCTCCTGGATGGCCTGGCTGGTAAGGTTGACTATGTCCAGTTCCTCCACGATGGCAGTGAGATCAAATTCACTGAAGGGGCTGTGCGCCATTTCAGTTTGGGTGCAGCCCAGGGTGATGAGCTGCTAGTCCTGGAGCTGCCGGCAGTTAAGCCGCCGGTGCTTGTTCCTGTTATTGAGATTTTCCTCAAATAAAAACAAACCCATATAACCTAAACCAGGACCTGTCAGCTAGACCAAAGCGGCGCTGACAAGTCCTGGTGCTAGTTACAGAACTAGCTATGGGGAGTATGTCAAATAAGACTGTGCACTTGATCTACTAGATGGAAGTCACCTCAGGAAAATATGTCATTTCTAACAACTCCTTTCGCAAAACTGCCAGGTAAGTCTGACGCCAGCAGAGCAGAATCTGGCTGGAAAGACAATTCATATATCAATATCTGTTAGGACTGAGCCATGCACAAAAAAAGAAAAAGCCAGCCTGGCTGCCTTAAGGCAACCAGGCCGGTCAAACCAAGCAAAATCAATTTCTTTAGGTCAGGTCTTCAATCGCCCAGGCAGTCAGCTCGCTTAGAGCTGGATGGATGACCATCGAACGGCGGATCGGGTCCAGGCTGCCGGCTGTGTCACCGACCGCCTGGTTGAGCAGGTAGACAAAGGGCTGGATCAGGATGGCTGCCTCGGGTCCGATAATGTGGGCACCTAATAATTTTTGATCTTTGCTAGTGATCAACTTGACAAAGCCGTCATCAGCATCATCTTCTGCATAGCCCATGGCATAACCTTTGGCAATGCTGGAATAACGGTTGATGGCTATCTGATAGGGAATGCCCTGCTTTTTGACCTGTTCCTCAGTCATACCCAAGTGTGCGATCTGGGGATCCGTGAAAATGGCCCAGGGCACCGACCTGTAGTTGATCTGGCGTTTACTGTGATCGGGCCGCAAAAGATTATGGGCCAGGATCTCAGCTTCCAGATTGGCTTTGTGGCGGAAAAGGAATTTACCATTGATGTCGCCGATAGCCCAGATGTTCTTGCGGTTGGTTTCCAGGTATTCATTGGTGATGATATAGCCCTGGCTGTCAGTAGCCAGGCCGGCTTTTTCCACAACAAGCAGATCAGCATTGGAGCGTACCCCGGCTGCCAGCAAGATTTCCTGACTGGTGATTGTTTTAGTCCGGCCCGCCTGGTCCTGGAGGACCAGTTCCTTGCCGGCAGCAGTTTTTCTCACTGCAGCCACTTTGTGGCCAGCCAGGATATTGACACCATTACTGCGCATCCTGTCAGCTAGCATCTGGCTGATTTCCGGCTCTTCGGCAGGGGCTAAGCGGTCAGCCATTTCTATGATACTGACCTGGGTGCCTTGGGCGGAAAAGATATGGGCGAACTCTAAGCCGACTGCCCCGGCACCGATGATGGCCAGACTGGACCAGGGCTGGCTGGGAAAATCCGGTCCGAAAAAGGTCTCTGAGCTGACATAGCCTGTTTCGGCCAGACCTGGAATAGGCGGGATGCTGGTTCTGGCACCAGCTGCTAGCACGATCATGTCGGCTGTAAAGGGGGCTGTTTTACCATCCTTTTCATCCGGAACGTGCAGGCTGTCCGGACCGGTGAAAGCGGCTGTACCCCGGTAGACTGCCAGCTGCTTAACTTCCAGCAGGCTGTTTTCCATCTCCTTACTGTGGTCTATATACTGCCACATCCTTTGACTGATCAAAGACCAGTCAATCTGGGGCCTGGCAAAGTCGAGGCCGATTTGGGCAGCCTTTTCAGCTGCCCTGATCAGGTCTGCTGGATAAACCAGGATCTTGGAGGGAATGCAGCCGCGGGTCAGGCAGGTGCCGCCGAACTTGCCTTTTTCCACCAGGGCACATTTTTTGCCTTTTTGCAGGGCGGCTTCTATGACCATGAGGCCGGCACCGCTGCCGACAACTGCAAGATCGTAATGTTCCATGTTTTTTACTCCTTACCAGGCATAGGCCTGGGGGGCTGCTCCGCCAGGCCCGGGAAAAATCTCGTCTATCTTCTGTAAGATATCTGCAGCCAGTTTCAGTTCTAGGGCCTTTAAGCTTTCAGCCAGCTGGTCATCAGTCCTGGGTCCGATGATCGGGGCAGTCACAGCTGGATTGGCCAAGAGCCAGGCCAGGGCCAGGACTGCCGGTGTGCTGTCTAGTTCGGCAGCCAGATCAGCCAGTTGATCTAGCTGCTCCTGCTGCTTTGCCACTCTGTGCTGCTGGCTGGCCAGGCGGGACGAAGCTTTGGGCTTGTTCCCGAAAAGGCCGCCATCAAGCGGGCTCCAGGGTATGATGCCAATACCCAGTTCCAGGGCAGCAGGCAGGACTTCCAGCTCAGGCAGGCGGCAGTTGAGGTTATACTTGTGCTGTTCGGAAACAAGGCCGAAAAAGCCGCGCAGCTTGGCCTCGTACTGGGCTTTGACCAGGTCCCAACCGGCAAAATTGCTTGAGCCAACATAAATGAGCTTGCCTTCGTCTTGCAGGGCGGCAAAGACCGGCCAGAGTTCGGCCCAGCTAGCCTGGCGATCTACATGGTGCATCTGGTAAAGCTCGATGTGGTCGGTTCCCAGCCTTTTTAAGGAGGCTTCCAGATGGCGGCGGATCTTATAGGCGGAAAGACCCGGGCCGCCGTTGGGCCCATCTTTAGTGTCGTGCATATTGCCGTAGACTTTGGTTGCCAGGACAACCTTTTCCCGGCGGCCGCCGCCTAATGCAAACCAGCGGCCGATGATCTCCTCTGTCCGGCCAGCCTGGTCCTTGCCACCATAGACATTGGCTGTATCAAAGAAATTTATCCCCTGGTCCAGCGCTTCATCCATGATGCGAAAGGCTGCCTTTTCCTCGGTATAGGGACCGAAATTCATGGTGCCCAGGCAGAGGCGGCTGACTGTAAGGCCGCTGCGGCCCAGTTTTGTGTACTGCATTACTATTCACCTCATTTTTCTGATTGAATCTTTATTTAGTTTGATAATTAAAGTTTGCCAGCATCAGGCAGGCTTGCTGTAACAAATGGAACAAATACCCGGATCGGCTGCTGGCTGGCTAATCACAATATTTCCCTTTCTGTTGATTATGCTACAATGAAAATCAAATAACAAACTTTGCTTGATCCAGGAGGTGTAAATAGATGGATTTTGAGAAATTGGGTCTTTTTTATCTGGGCAGGCCCTATGATCCGGCCAGTTTGAGTGAGATGAAAACCGATGATTATCTTTTATATCAAGCCAAGGACCTGACAACCCATGCTGTCTGTATCGGCATGACCGGCAGTGGCAAGACAGGGCTTTGTATCGGCCTTTTGGAAGAAGCGGCTATTGACGGAATCCCAGCTATCGTGATTGATCCTAAAGGTGACATGGCTAACCTGATGTTATCTTTTCCTGATATGGCTGCGGAGGATTTTTTGCCCTGGATTAATCAAGATGAAGCAGGCCGTAAGGGACTGGATGGAGCAGAGTTTGCCAGGCAGGAAGCCGACAAGTGGCGGGCCGGGCTGGCTGCCTGGGATCAGAATCCGGCTCGGATCAAGGCCATGCGCCAGACAACCGATTTTACTGTCTTCACACCGGGCAGTTCTGCTGGAGCCCAGCTTTCCATCCTGCAATCATTTCAGCTGCCGGCAGAAAATATCTTAGCAGACCAGGAGCTGCTCCAGGAGCAGGTGCGCGGGCTGGTCAGCAGCTTGTGCAGCCTGGTAGGACTGGAGGCAGATCCAGTTCAGAGCAAGGACCATATCCTTTTGTCCCATATTTTGCTGGCCAGCTGGCAGGCTGGCCGCAGCCTTGATCTAGCCGATCTGATCGGCCTGATCCAGGATCCACCCCTGCAAAAGCTAGGTGTGCTGGATCTGGAATCATTCTATCCGGCCAAGGAGCGCCTTAATCTGGCCCTGCGCTTTAATAATCTTTTGGCTGCACCGGGATTTTCCTTGTGGCTGGAAGGTGAACCCCTGGATATTGACAGCCTGCTCTACTTGCCAAGCGGCAAACCACGCCTCTCCATCTTGTCGATCGCGCATTTAAATGATGCTGAGCGCATGTTTTTTGTGACCTTGCTACTCAACCAGCTGGTCAGCTGGACCCGTTCCCAGACAGGCACCAGCAGCTTGCGGGCGATACTTTATATGGATGAGATCTTCGGCTTTTTCCCGCCGGTAGCCAATCCACCTGCCAAGGCGCCTCTTTTGACCTTGCTCAAGCAGGCCAGGGCCTATGGTCTGGGAATCATGCTGACCAGCCAGAATCCAGTTGATCTGGATTACAAGGGTCTGGCCAATGCTGGCACCTGGTTTATTGGCCGCCTCCAGACTGAGCGGGACCGGCTGCGTGTGCTGGATGGACTGGCTGGTGCAGCCAGCGGCCAGGGGCAAAGCTTTGACCGGGCTGCCACAGAGCGCTTGATTGCCGGGCTGGGCCAGCGCATCTTCCTGCTCCATAATGTGCACGCTAAAGAAGCGGTGTTATTTGAGACTCGTTGGTGCCTGTCCTATCTGCGCGGCCCTTTGACCAGAGCCCAGATCCAGCAGCTGAACCAGGGCGGACAAAAGGTGGCGGCTAAAAGTCCCGCCCGGCAGACAAGCCTGCCGGAGCCGGTCTCCCAACCGGAAGCTGCATTTGCTGCAAAAGATACTGAGCCTATGGCAGAACCTGCAGTTGCTGCCGGTATCCGCACAGGCTATCTGCCGGTGCGCAGGTCAGCTAAGGCCATTGTCTACAAACCTTTTATCCTGGGAATGACCCAGATTTCCTATGCCAACAGCAAGCACAGTGTCTACCATAATGAGAGCCGGCTGCTGGTCACAGCCCTGACTGATGGTGTTTACCCCGTCAACTGGGATGAGGCGCTGGATTTAGAGTTAGAACTGGCTGAGCTTGACACAGCAGCTGTGCGCGGCAGTTCTTATGCCGACCTGCCCCAGGCAGCCACGGTTGCGAAAAACTATACTGTCTGGAAAAAAGATCTGCAGGACTGGGCCTACCGCAGCTGCCGCTTGGAACTATTACAGGCTCCAGCAGCTGATCTGGTGGCCCGGCCTGGTGAAGATGAACGTGACTTCAGGATCAGGCTCCAGCAAAAAACCCGAGAAGTCAGGGACCAGGAGCTGGAAAAACTAAAAGCTAAGTATGCGGCCAGGATGCAGACATTGGAAGAGCGCATCCGCAAGGCGGAGCAGACTGTGGCCAAGGAAGAAGAACAGGCCAAACAGCAAAAGATGCAGACAGCTATTTCTTTTGGCACGACAATCCTCAGTGCATTTATCGGCAAGAAGGCTGTCAGCGCAGGCACTTTGGGCCGGGCGACAACCACAGCGCGCGGGGTCAGCCGCAGCGCCAAAGAACAGCAGGATGTGGCCAGGGCCAAAGAGAATGTCTCGGTCTACCAGGAGCAATTGGATGAGTTGTCAGTCCAACTGGAAAAGGAAGCCAGTCAGCTGGCCCTTAATCATGATCCGCTGCAGCAGGAGCTAACTAAATTTGTGATCCAGCCTTTTAAGAAGGATATCCAGGTCCAGGATCTGCTAGTAGTTTGGCTGCCCTTTTATCAGGACGATGCTGCTAGATGGCAGTCGGCTTGGTAATAGGCAAAAAAAGAAGGATGCCTGGTCGCGCCGCCGATACGGACCAGGACATCCTGACCTATTTTCTTATGGAGACAGGCAACTCTGTTTTCAGCCTCGCTTTTCCCGGGTAAAGGACAAACGTGGTTAACCTCATTGCGATGACCCAATTTCATTATACAATAGCAATTTGCGTTTTCATAGTAGCCAAATTGCAATATTTTGATAATAAGAGCGTATTTTGGCGCAAAAAATCGACCCCCTGCCAGGTCAATTTGCCAAGAATAGCCCAGCCAAGGAAAAAGGAGTATTGCTATATGCAAATAGGATATGGACAGGCAGATATCACACCAGCTGCCGGGCTTGATTTGACCGGTTACGGTTCTTATTATAAGCGGCCGGCAAAAACCGTTCTGGCACCCCTGTTAGCGCGGGCGATCTTGATCAGGCAGGCGTCAGGTTCAGCCTTACTGATCAGCTGCGACCTTTTAGGCTTGACAGCCAGCCAGGTGGCGGCAGTCAAAGATAAACTGCATAAAGAGCTGGGGCTGGCTGAAGAGGCGATCATGATTGCCTGCACTCACACTCATTCTGGGCCAGTTACAGGTAACCTGACTGGTTCAGGCCAGCCTGATCCAGCTTATCTGGCTGCTTTACCAGAGCGGTTAGTTAGCGCAGCCAAAGCAGCAGCTCTTGATCTGGCTGATTCTAATCAGGTCAAAAGCCTGGTAGCCTCTATTGAACCGATTGGCTATAACCGGGCCTTAGCGGGAGGGCCGGTGGATAAAAAGGTCAAAGCAATCATTTTTGAACGTGCCAAGGCCAAACCGGTTGTTATTATAAATCATGCCTGCCATCCTGTGACACTGGGACCGACCACTGCTGTTGCACCAGATTTTCCAGGTGCAACTTTGGCAGTTTTAGCAGAGCATGGTTATGCAGGCCTCTTTTTAAATGGTTTTTGTGGTGATCTTGATCCGGTCTCAAATCAAATTGAATGGGCATCAGGTACAGCAGCCACTGTGGCTGAATATGGCCAGCGTCTGGCCGCTGCCGTGCTGGAAAATTTGACCAGAGGCCAGGTGATGAAAGATAGAAAAATGGATGTCTTTGCGCTGGAATGTGAGCTGGCCCTGCAGGAGTATGATGAGGCAAAGATTGCGGCAACAGTTGCCAGATATAGAAACGAAAACAATCAGAATGCGGTTGATCCCTGGGCTGAAAAACAAAAGCAGCGCCTGCGTGATTTAGCTGAGCCCTATCAGGAAATCATCACTGTCCCTGTCCTGAGATTGGGCAGCCTGGTTCTGGTGGGCTTTCCAGGTGAGCCTTTTTTCGAGCTAGGAGATATTCTGGCTGAGGCTCTACCTGGCTATACTGTCCTGGCCGTAAGCAACAGCAATGAATCTTTGCGTTATATCGCTACAAAGGAAGATATTGCCAAGGATGCTTACGGTGGTCTCACCTCCTCTTTTGTTTATGGAGTACTGCCTCTAGAGGCTGGAGCAGGTGAGAAGTTGGCTCGGAACACAGGGCAAAAGATCAGGCGGAGGCTGGAAAATATTAGTTGGGAGCATTAATTTGCTTAGCATTAATGCTCAAATATAACTATCACAAAGGATAGAAATTATCATTTATGATATTTACAAAAGGCGTGTATGTAAGCAATATGATTATATACACGCTTTATTCTTATCAATTGTGATAGTCAAAATTGATAAAATAAGCCCTCCTTATTTTATCAATAGCGATAATCCAGATTGATAAAATTAACTCTGCTTTTTTGATGGAGGAATAGCCAATGAGCACCAGCCAGAACAAGTTTACATACAAAGTACTTATGGCTGACAGTATCTTTCCGGATCAGTCAATCGAAAAAGAAATTTTAGCATCTATTGGCGCTGAGCTTGTCCTTGCCCCTGAGCAGACTGAAACAACCCTGTCTCATCTGGCGGAGGATGCCGATGCTATTTTAGTCACCTATGCTGAGATAAGCAAAGCAGTCATCGATTCTTGCCGCAAGTGCAAGATAATTGCCAGGACAGGAATAGGCTATAACAATGTGGATCTGGCAGCGGCAAGTCAGCAGGGAATAGTGGTAACGAATGTGCCCGACTATTGCATTGATGAAGTGGCAGACCACACTCTTGCGTTAATCCTGACCTGCCTGCGCAAGACAGCATGTCTAACGGCACAGGTTCAACGAGGTGTTTGGGATATGAACAAGGCCAGGCCAATCCACAGGTTAAGTTCTCTTTCTGTCGGGCTGGCCGGTTTTGGTAATATAGCTCAGGCTGTGAACAAGCGTTTACAGGCATTTGGGTTTACTGTGAAAGCTTATGACCCATACTTGCCGGAGGAAGTTTTTCAAGACGCGCGTGTTGAACGAATTGCTAGCATGACAGACCTGGCCCAAGGAGTTGACGTTTTGTCGCTACATATGCCTCTGACTGATAAAACCAAGCATGTTATCAATAAAGAGCTTTTGCTGCACATGCCAAGTTCGGCGATTTTAATCAACAGCTCAAGAGGTCAACTGATTAATGAAATAGACCTGGCCCAGGCTCTGCGGGATGGAGTTATTGCAGGTTGTGGGCTTGATGTTATGGAAAAAGAACCGCTTGACCCTGCATCGCCGCTTTTAGTTTTGGATAATGTTTGTCTCACGCCGCATGTCGCTTTTTATTCCGAAGAGTCTGACCTTGAATTAAGGCAGAAGGCGACTCGGCAAATTATAAAAGTGCTAAGCGGCGGGCAGGCAGACTACCCGGTCAATCAAAAACAAATCAAGCAATAGCAATGAAAGAGGAGCAAAGATGAAAATAGTACGGATTAAGCATGCAGGTGAATTGCTATATGCAAAATATGAACAGGGTTTATTTTACCCCATGATTGGTGATCTTTTTTCGGAGCATTCCTTTGACCAAGCTCTGCCTGAAGAAGCGGATGTACAAATACTTGCACCAGTTGTGCCGGTGAATATTATCGCTATCGGTCTTAATTATCGTCGGCATGCCCGGGAAAGTAAGATGGAGCTTCCATCAAGGCCGCTGATCTTTTTAAAGGCCAGTTCCAGCGTGATTGGCCCCGACCAGGCTATTATAATACCCAAAGAAGCTCCCGATGAAGTTGATTATGAAGTGGAGCTGGCAGTTGTGATAGGCAAGCTGGCCAAGAATGTTTCTGAAGCAGATGCTTTGGATTATGTTCTGGGCTATACAATAGCAAATGATGTGAGTGCCAGGGATTGCCAGTTGCGGATTGATTCACAATGGGCCAGGGGTAAGTCTTTCGACACCTTTTGTCCGCTGGGACCTTGGCTTGAAACTGAGCTTGATCCTGCAGATTTAAGCGTGAAAACTTTGCTCAATGGTCAAGTGATGCAGGACTCATCCACAAAGGATATGATTTTTAATGTGCAACACTTGATCAGCTATTGTTCGCACAATATGACATTACTGCCTGGCACTGTCATTTTGACCGGTACACCAGAGGGTGTTGGCTTTGCCAGAAAGCCGGCAGTTTACTTGAAAGATGGCGATACTGTAGAGCTTGAGATCGAAGGAATAGGCAGGCTTCGGAATAGAGTTGTTAGTTGAGTGCTCAAAATAATGAGGTGATCAAGTTGTCTAAAATTGATTTGGCGTCCATAAGGATCAAAAACATTAAGGCAGTGTTTCCAGTGCAATGGTCCGCAAACGACAGATATAAAATGAACGACCGAAAAGGTACAGGCTTAATCTTTGTTGAAAAAGGTGTTCTGCAGTATAGAATAGATGGCAAAACTTGTGTTTCTGACCAGTACCATATGCTGTTGTTGCCATACCAAACGACTTACTCAATACTAAGTGTTACAGATAGTGTTTCACTCCTTATTGATATTCAAGCCGATGGATACGATTATATCGGTGCAACTATTAACTCTTATAGAATAAATGCAACCTCATCCTTTGTTACTGATTTTTACAAGCTTGATAATATCTGGACTTTCAAAAAGGGCGCTTACCACTTCAGGTGTTTGTCCATCATTTATGATATGTTGGCAAGGGTCCAAGAAATGGACAGTCTGCCATACGCACCAGATCAAAAGTTCAACCAGATAGAGGATTCTATCAATTATCTTGAAAATAATTACTGTGATCCACTGCTAACAAATGACGCACTAGCGGATCAATCAAATATTAGTACGGTATATTTCCGTAAACTATTTTCAGAAAAATATGGCATTTCACCAATGATGTATGTAAAGAAAAAAAGGATAGAAAAAGCTAAAGAAATGCTTAAGGGTGATTTTGCATCAATAACTCAAATAGCAGAAGCTGTCGGTTATGCAAACATTAACAACTTCAGTAGATCATTTAAGAATGCAACAGGTTACTCGCCGCTGGAATATAAAAGGATCCAATAAAAAACAGATCAAAGATATTATGTGATCTTGGCAATCAAAAGAAGCAAGAATTCATTATGATGTGACATGAAAACGATTATCAAATATGCAAAATAATATCAAATATATCATTTACATAAAGAATTGATCCGCCTATGATTGTATTACAAACTAGGCAATTCCAACAAAATAAAAATTTATGCTGCATAAATAAAGGGCATATTAACTAGCTTTATTTAATCGCGCTCAAAAAATTTATGCAAAAATAATTAACAGAAAGGACAAGTCGATGAGCTTTCAAAACAAAACTGCTATAGTTACTGGAGCTGCATCAGGGATCGGTTTTTTAACAGCTGAAAATCTGGCAGCCAGAGGTACATATGTTTTCATGGCAGATATTAATATCGCTGAGGCCAAAAAAGCTGCGGATAAAATCAGCCATAATGAAGGATTTGCCGAGGCTGTTCAAGTCGATGTGAGAGATTATGCTTCGGTTAAGCATCTTGTTGACCTTGTAATTGAAAAAAGAAAAGCGTTGGATTTTCTGATTAATTGTGCAGGAGGTTATTCAGCTAGAGTTTTTGGCCGAAATGAAACATTTAAAGATTTGGATATATCAGTAATTGACTGGGGTATCGATGTTAATTTTAAAGGTCCTATTTATTTTGCCCATGCTGCGATTGGCCATATGATGGCGCAAAAATCAGGTGTCATTATCAACCTGGGTTCTGTAGAAGGTCAAACTGGATCGTTAGCAATTGATTATTGTGCCGAAAAAAGTGGCATCATGCATGGCTTTACAAAGTCATTAGCACTCTATGGTGCTCCACATAATGTAAGAGTCTGCTGCGTGTCACCTGGGCCTGTGATGACTAGGCCGGCCATGGCCAACATGAGAACAGCCCTAGGCAGAGCAGCACAAACGCAGGAAGTTGTTGATCTGATATTGTTTTTGTGTTCGGATAAAGCAGGATTTATAACTGGGACCAACTATTTGATAGATGGTGGTAGAAGCTGTGGAGCAAAGGATAGTTGAAATGTTATATATAAAAAAACTCCTCAGTTTTTGATCAAAACTCAGTTTGATCAAATTCATCCAGAAAACAAACACCTGTAAAAGTTAATGGGAAGTCCGCAAGTCAAAATTATTAGGCATCAACTTTAGGTTTTATCTCTAGTTAAGTTTGCGAGGTGATAATCAGCTGAACAGGAGAATTCGAAAGTAGAGTTTATTGTAAAAGAAAGGATATTATTATGAGAAGGACTTTATGTTTTATACTTACCATTGCGGTTGTCCTCCTGGGCGCCGCGTGTCAAAGTGTTAGTACTTCAGGTGAGACTGTACAGACCAGTGTGGCAGCTGGTGCTACAACAACAAAAACTCCTGATAGCTCAACTACAAAAGCCACAGAGGTGGGTGAAAATGTAGTTATAACTGCAGCTATTGCAGATCACACCAATATCGAAGATTTTAATACTAACGAAGTAACACTCTGGATTGAAGAACAACTAAATGTTGATTTAGAGTTCACAGTTTATGAAAGCTCTGATTTCAACAATAAAATCAATTTAAAAGTAATGGGAGGAGATCCTCTAGAAGATATAGTTTTTGGCGGATTTACTGATGGAGTGGTGTTTTCCTGGGCTAATGAAGGTGTTCTTGCACCCATAACTAACTTTTTTACTAATGCAGAAACAGCACCGGGCATATTTGATGCAATGGAAAGAACAGGAGTAGATTTTCGCAGCTCCATAACCATGCCAGACGGTGAGATTTACTATGTCCCGGTTTTTAACCAATCATACGGCAATGAATATTTCTCAAAGGCATGGTATTACAAAGATTGGCTGGATGAAGTAGGTATGGATGTTCCTGCAACAACTGATGACTTGCATGAGTTGTTGTTGGCAGTAGCACAGACTGATCTCAACAGTAACAATGTAAAAGATGAAATTGGTCTAGCTGGATTTGGTGGAATATACTCAGACTGGTTTACATGGCTCATGAATTCTTTTGTTTATACGGACACAAATAATTATTTCATTAAAATTGAAAATGAAGCAGCAATGTTCTCTTTCCTGGAAGATGAGTGGAGAGAGGGTATCGAATACATCAAAATGCTGGTCGATGATGGCTGTATTCCGACAGAAACAGTAACGCAAGATTTTGAAACATGGAAAACTATGGTCAATAGTGTTGATCACAGTTCCTTTATCTTAGCATATGCAACGCCCAGTCCAATTAACGATACAGACATCAAAGGAAGCTATCTAGTTTTGCCGCCTCTAAAGGGGCCAAAAGGTATTCAACATGCTCAATACAATCCTTCCAAGCCTTCCTGCGGAATGATTATCTCGGCAGAGTGTGAAAATGTTGATCTGGCATTTTTAGTTGGTGATCTATGCGTTACAGAAGAAAACAGTATTGTTACCAGATTTGGTGCAAGAGAACAAGATTGGGATTATGTAGCGGATTTAAGCAACCAGGAAGATTTCGCCACACCATATGAAGGCTTTGATCCTCTTATAGTTGTTTATGATGATGCACGTTTTTGGGGTTCAGGCGAAATGCAAAACCGTTCTTGGTTACAAAGAGGCCCATTCATACGCCAATATGGAATCGCTAATGGTATGGCAGTTGATCCTAAAACAGTTTCAGAATTTAGTAAAAATGAAGCTGCAGGAATTGTGCTTTATCAAAAGGGTGATTATAGTCCCAAAGAAGTTATAGTCAAACTGCTCTATACTAGCGAGGAAGATAAAGTAATAGCTGATGTTTCTTCGAATCTCCAATCATATATTGAAGAAACAATGTCTAATTGGATCTTGGGCAACTCTGACCTCAATGATAGTAGTTGGGAAGAGTTTAAAGCGACAATTGAAACGCTTCAAGCGAACGACTTATTGCAAGCAGTTCAAGCTGCATATACAAGAAGCATTACTAATTAGCATAGCAAAAACAGTGTAAATATGAATATTGCCAGCGGTCACCTTAAAATGACCGCTGGCACACTGTTTATCTCTAAGGGGTTTACATGCAAAATAAAAGTAAGTATACCTATAATTTGAAAGATCTAAAACGTGATTGGCAGCTTTATTTGCTTCTAACATTACCTGTTGCTTTTATTATCATT
>CAZZGG010000048.1:2317-17982 GCA_964654125.1 uncultured Oscillospiraceae bacterium | reverse complement strand
CACGCAAGCAGTTGCTGAATCAACACGATAACTATGAAATATTTTAGTTATTTTATATTATTTATATATATTGCTTAACTGCTTAACTCCCTTCATGCTGGCTGTACAAAGCAGCCCTAGTATAGGCTGCATTACAGGCCAGCTGATCAATTTCTTTCGGGTAAACGCCAACAACAACAGCATCTGTTGGCTTGATATTGGCAAAAGCCTCCTGGAAAGCTGCTTCCACAGTGGCCTGGGACTGACACCTGCGCCCGGCACCCAGGATCTTAAAGGCCAAGCAGGGTTTTTGCACAGAGCGGATAACCTGGTACATGACCGGTATATCTTCCGGGAAAAAGGGTTCAGCCTCGTTGCTCCGGCCTGTAATGGAACTGGACACGCGCTCAATCCGGCTCAGGTTGTAAACACTGCAAACATAAAAGTCCAAGTCCCAGCCTTCCTCTTCGGCCTGGCTGATCACTTCCGGCATATGCGAGCCCAGGCCGGTCGGCAGCCCGCTCTGGCGCAAAACAGCCAGGTTTTGCCGGATCTTTTTCTGCTGGCCGGCCTTGTACAAGGCATCTGTCACTGTGCCCTGCAAATAGATGGCATCCGGGGCATATTGGAGCTGTTTCATCAAGTTGCGCACACTGCCAGCCAAAGAGGCCATTTCTGGTGCTGACTGGGCAATCCAGTTGATCTTGCCACCCTCACTACGAAATTCCCGGATCAGCCTGGCAATATGGGCATCCGCCCGCAGCTGGGCTGTGTTGATACCACACTCAACTGCCCGGGCCAGGGTCTTTTTAATCCGCTCGCTCGTAAAATAATCAACCATCTCCTCGTCAAGCTGACGGCTGATGTGGGAATTGCCACTGAAGGGGTTGCCGCCAATGATCAGGCGGGATACAGGTAAATCACCCAATTTTATGGTCGGCAGCATTTAGATCTCCTCCCCTTCGGCTAAAAGGTCAGCCTTCAGTTTCTTCAAGTAGGCCAGGTCAGCCGGCAGGTATTCCAGAAGGTGGTCTGTCTTTGTGTATTCAGCCGGCATGCAAAGGTCACCTGTATAGCCTCTTTTGACAGCATAGGCCAGGGCCCTGGCCCAATCAGCTGCACCGGACTGGGCCGGGACAAAATAAGGTTCAAAAACAGCCTGGCCAGCAGCGCTGCTGCCCGCCTGGCGGTAGTAGGCATTTTTAAAGTTAAGTAAGAAGAGACGATCCCACAAGATGGCCAGGGCCTGCTCCGGGTCTTCACCGGCTAAAGCACTGTGGGCCGCATCCCAGATACCGCCAAGCCAGGCCGGATCCAGCCCGGCCAGGACCTGGCGCAGCTCCATGCTGGAAAAGACCCCCCGGCCACAATGCTGCTGGACACCGATCTTGACCTGGTAGCGCCGGCAGAGGGGCAACAGCTGGTCCAGCTGCTTTTTCCAGGCCTTTTCCGCTTCCAGGTAGTCCTGGCCCGGGGCCAGGCTGAGCATGATCCGCAAAAGCGGCACACCTGCCACCTGGCAGGCAGCCAGGATCTCCTCTTTAGGCTCACTGGCCACACTGCTGATCTTAAGGTCGTAGCCAGCCAGCTGGCGGGCCAGCCGGGGCAGGCCCTGGGCCGCATCGTCCGGCTCAACTTGAAAGCCGGGCCGCAGAGGGAATTCAATCCCGGCAAAACCCAGCTCCTGCAGCATGCTGCCCAGCTCGTCCACAGACAGGTCCGGCCAGGGCTTGGAAAAAACAGCAATATCTAGCTTAGCCATAAAAACCTCCTCGATTTATTGCTCATCAGCGCGGATAAGCACAGTTTCCAGGCCCAGGATCTGGCCCAGCCGCTCCAGTTGATGGGCGGCATGGCCGACACCGAGCGCAAAATGGTGGGTGGGTCCGGCCATGACCCAGTTCTTGATATAGGTCTTGATACAGGGACCGAAAAAACCGCGCGTATTGGTATTGCCAGTCGGCGGAATGGGGCCGCGTCTAGACCAGCCTTCGCCAATGATAAACTTAAAGCCGCCGTCCGCCAGCTGGCTGATACCCAGCATAGTGATCGGTCCTTCCTTAATAGCAAATTCAACAGATGCCCCGCTGCCCGGCTTACCATGGTATTTTTTCAGGCTGCGCAGGGCTGGCTTGCCATCCGCGATGGCAATATGATGGGGTCCGTCATGGCCGACCAGGATGAAGTTTTCTTTGAAATCAAAAGGATGCAGCTCAGCAAAAGAGCCACCAATACCCAGCCGGTCCATGATCAGCATAGCCACCAGGGTCTTGATGTCAAACTCGCCGCACATGGGGATGCCACGGGCCTGCAAAAGCGAATTACCGACCACCAGGGAACCGGCCACCTGGCGCTGGATGGAGCCGGGTTGGCCGCCATAGTAATAGGCCAGGCCATCCAGATCATACTCTGCCACCAGCTTGTCCAAAGCCACAGCAGAGCGGGCGGCCTGGACCAGGTCCGGCTCAGTCAGGCGGCTGGCCAGCGGATCACTGCCCGGGTCAGGTGTGGTGAAAAGGCTGAGGATCTCCTCTTTTTTATGCTCAATCTCCCGATTCGTCACAGCCTGGTGGCAGGCGACCAGATCATCTATTTCCAGCAGCGGCACATGGATATCAAAGGCGGCTGTCAGGCCGGCCGGATCGGCATGCATGTCGTACATGGCTTCCATGACATGGCCCAGCAGGCCCAGGCGGGCACCTTTTAAGGCTGCCAGGACTTTGGCCAGGTCACACCAGTCCTTGATCTCCTGCTCTGCCTGCTCATCGTCATGCAGGGTGCCGATTATCACATCGGCAACCTGGCGGCCCAGCCGCCTGGCTGTACTGATAAACTCCGGCACAGCGCAGATGCTGTCATTTTCCAGCTGCATGAAGGTGGATGCCTGGCTATAGTCCAGGGCCGGCCGGACCTGCAGGGCTAAAAGTACCACCGGCACATGAATATTGCGGATGACCGGCACAAAAGTGGCTGATGTAGCATAGGTGACCATATTGCAGATAACCAGGTCCAGTTGATCTGCCCGCATCCGGGCCAGGACCTGGTAGGCCTTGGCATTGCTGTCGACCATGCCATAATCCAGCACTGTGACGGCTTGTTTTGCCAGTTTTTGCTTAGCCTGGGCATGATAATCAAGCAAGTTGGCTAAAAGGCCGGGAAATTGCTCCCAGTAAGGTGCATGGCCCACTGCATAAAAACCAATTCTGGCTGATTTTTTCCTACTTATATCCTGGCTCATAAGCTATGTCTCCTTTGCTAGAATGCAAAAGCAGCTTTTACCTGATTATAGCAAACAAGCTAGCACTTGGGCAGTTTTTAGGATTGAGCGGTTCTGTTTGCTAAAGCTGCCGGCTTCAAGGTACAATAACCCTATTAATCAGCTTGAGGTTTGCTATGTCACTAGTGGAAAGATTGGAAAAGAAACTCCCCCTGGGCCCTTTAGCTATCGTGCTGGCCTCGCTTTTATGGAGCATTGCCGGCCTCTTTATCAAATTCATCAACTGGCCGCCGCTGGCAATTGCCTCAGCCAGAAGTTTACTAGCTTCTTTGGTCTTCATAATTTATTTTGGCAAGCGCCTTTTTGTCCGGCCTAATCTGGTCACCCTGATCTCTGGCCTGGCCCTGGCCTTGACCCAAACCCTTTTTGTCACTGCTAATAAGATGACAACTGCCACCAATGCCATCATGTTGCAATACACCGCCCCTGTTTTTGTCGTGCTCATCAACACCGCAATCTATAAAATCCGTCCGCAAAGACGGGAGCTGCTGGCGCTATTTGGCACCATGGCTGGTGTGGTGCTCTTTTTTGTCGATAAGATTGAAGGCGGCGGCCTGGCCGGCAACCTGATCGCTGTTTTTACCGGCCTGACCTTTGCCACAGTCTTTGTCCTCAACAGCCGGCCCAACTGCCAGGTGCCGACCGCCCTGATGCTGGGCCAGCTGGGCACCTTCCTGATCGGCCTGCCCCAGCTGCTGATGCTGGACCAGAGCCTGTTGGAGCAAAAGGCTGTGCTCTCTATTTTGATCTTAGGCATCTTTCAACTGGGCGTGGCCTATATCATCTTCCAGGCCGGTATCCGGCGCACGACACCGCTCAATGCCAGCTTATTGTCTGTTGTAGAGCCCTTAATGAACCCGGTCTGGGTCTTTTTGGCTCTGGGCGAAAAACCGGGCAGTCTGGCCCTGGCCGGCGCTGTCATTATCATTTCAGCTGTCCTCTCCCTCAACATCCGCGGCAGGAAAAAGTTGGAGGAAGCCTAAAAAAAGGAGATCCAGCATGCCGGCAAAACAAACCAACAGGCCCAATATCCTTTTTATCCTGACCGATGACCAGCGTTTTGATACGATCCAGGCCCTGGGCAACCAGGAGATCATAACCCCCAACCTGGACCGGCTGGTCCGGCAAGGCACAGCCTTCACCAATGCCCACATCCCCTGCGGCACATCCGGAGCTGTCTGCATGCCCAGCCGGGCCATGATCCACAGCGGCCGCCGGCTCTTCAGCCTGGACAGAGAAGGCCAGGAAATACCACCTGAGCACAGCCTGCTGGGCCAGTGGCTGCAGGAGGCCGGCTACCACTCATTCGGCAGCGGCAAATGGCATAATGGCCCAGCCGCCTTTGCCCGCAGCTTTAATGATGGCGGCAGTATCTTTTTTGGTGGCATGTGGGACCACTGGAATGTACCAGTCTGTGATTATGATCCAAGCGGCCGTTATGACAAGGCCAAACCTTTCATCAGCAACCCTTTTGCCCAGAATAAGATCAGCTGGCTGCCCTGTGACAGGATCAATGTGGGCAGGCATTCCACGGAACTGATCAGCCAGACAGCTATCGATTTTTTAGAAACTTACCAGCAGGAGCAGCCCTTTTTTCTCTACAGCGCATTTTTAGCCCCACACGACCCGCGCTCCATGCCCAAGCAATTTCTTGATCTCTATGACCCGGCCCAGATCAAGCTGCCAGCCAATTTCATGGCCCAGCATCCCTTTGACTTCGGAATCAGCGGGATCAGGGACGAAATACTGGCCGGCAGTCCGCGCCAGGAGGCAGAAATCAGACAGCATCTTTGCGAATACTATGCCATGATCAGCCACCTGGACTATGAGATCGGCCGCATGCTGGATTGCCTGGCCCGGACCGGCCGTTTGTCTGACACCATCATCATCCTGGCCGGTGATAACGGCCTGGCCCTGGGCCAGCATGGCCTGATGGGCAAGCAAAACTGCTATGAACACAGTGTCAGGGTCCCCTTGATCTTCGCTGGGCCTGGCATTATGAAAAACAGGCTCTGCCACGAATATGTCTATCTGCTGGATATCTTCCCCACCATCTGCCAGTTGCTGGATTTGCCCTGCCCAGCCAGTGTCGAGGGAGAGGGCTTGCTGCCCTTGCTTTTGGGTCAGCCCGGCGGCAGGCAGGAGCTCTACTTTGCCTACACCGACCTGGTCCGGGCTGTTAAAGCTGAAGGTTATAAACTCTTGGAATATGCCACTGGGCCACGGCAGGCCCAGCTGTATGACCTGGCAGCCGATCCGGCTGAACTGCATAATCTGGCTGGCCAGACAGAATATGCCGCCACTTTGGCCAGCCTGCGCCAGAAAATGATCCGCCTGCGTGACAGCTGGCAGGATCAATCTCATCCTTTAGGCCGGGACTTCTGGCAAAAAGTGGCTTTTTAGCCCTGCTTCTCTGCCGGGTCCTGGGGCGCTCTTTTTTGCTGCCAGATGAAGAGGGCCAGGGCAGCCAGGACCAGGACCACCACTATGGCAATAATGATAAAAACAGGTGGGATGGGCCGGCGCAGCTGGATGGCCTGAAATTCGATATCTGTGCCACTGGCTGTAAAAACCAGGTATTTACCATCTTTTTTAAATGGGAGCTTTTGCCAGCTGCCCGCTTCTAAAATCTGCATTTTATAGTTACTCTTGTAATCAGGCGGCATGAACCTGATCAAGTGCCTGGCCTGGCCATCGTCGGGGATGGTCAGCTTATAAGAGTTTTCCAGGGAACCCTGCTCAATCTCCAGGATATCCAGATCATCCTGGCGGAACTGGCCTTCAACCAGAACTAAGGGCAGGAGGTCGCCACTGGCTTCTTTACTTTCGATCAGGGTTAGGTAGGGTGAATAGACAGCCTGGATTATCTGATCAAACTGCAGGTTATGCAAATTGCTTTCTGCCCATTCGCCATAATAGCCTGACCGGGCCGGTACAGCGGGCATTTCTACCAGGGTTAAATCTGCACCATAGGCAAAATCAACTGTCTTGATGACCTTATTATCCACCTGGAAAATAAGCTGGAAATCCTTGTAGATATCCGGTATATCCCGCTTTTTAACCAGCTCAATGTAGGATAAAGGCTCAGCCTGGCCCTGGTAGCTGACCCCGTCAACACCGGCCAGGCTGTCACCGATAAAAAAGTTATCTGACAAGACAAAATCAGCAGCCATCTTACCGGCTATGGCACCCAGGCAGCTTTTAGCTTCATTAATGGCAACCAGGCTGTAGCTCTGGGTGATTTCCTGGCCCAGGCCAGCGATGCCACCAACAAAACTTGCTCCGGTCAGGCTGGCCCGGGCATGACAGCTGTTAATGGGAGCTGCCGCCTGGCCTGCTATACCACCTACATAGCTACCCGATGTGCTTTTTATCTCGGCACGGCAGACGCAGTCAATGATATAACCCAGGTCCATCAGGCCGACTATGCCACCGGCACTGTTTTTCTTGACAGTGACAGTGCCATAGTTTTCACACCCGGTCAGGATGGCCCTGGTCTCAAAGATAGTGCTGGCAGTGATTTTACCGCTCAGCTGGATATCATCTTCCGGATCCAGTTCCAAGTCAATCGACATGGCCCCGGCCACACCACCTACATTCAGATCCGCCTCAACAGTGGCATAGTTAATTGACAAGCTGATCTTGCCCTCAGTCATTTGCTCTAGATCATCCCGGGAGACATCCTTGATGATATTGTCTTTATCCAGCTCCTGGTTGAGCAGATCATTGATGATGTCAAACATCAAGTTGGTGACGACAAACATCTGCTGATTGAGCTCATCCATGTTGTCCAACATCAAAGTGCCTTGTTTTTGCATGTTCTCCAGCAGTTTGCCCAATGAGCCGGTCAGTTCATCCATACTCTCAAATAAATCTTCTTTAGTCTTTTGATAATCATCGCCCGGCCGGGGCAGGTCTGGTATTTCCAGGCCTTTCAGCTGCCTGATCAGCTGGCTGCTGGAACTGATAATCAATTCCAGATCAGCCAAGATTCCCTGCAGCTTCAGCAGGCTCTTTTCCAGTTCAGTCAGCAGCTGGGCCAGCTCCGGTAGATCGTCTTCTTGTTCCAGCAGCTCAGTTATTTTTTCGATCAGGTCCTGCACAATACGGGCTGAGCGAATGATAATCTCCAGCTCTTGGCCTAGCCCTGCCAGCAGTTCTTCCAGCTGGCGGCCAGCCGCCAGATAGTTGCCTGCTTCCACCAAATCCAAAACAGCTTGCAGCCTGGCCAGGATGTCTGTCTGACTTTCCGCCAGCTTTTCTAGTTCATCAATCAGCTCGGTCAGGGCATCTCTTAGCTCAGTCAGCTCCTTTTCTAGCTGGGGCAGCTGCTCGATCAGATCCAGCAGCAAAGCCAGTCCGTCCTGTAAAGAGCTGATCAGATCCCCGCTTGAACCAAGCAGGTTCTCCAAAGCGCTTAAAACCGGTTCCAGCTCACGCAGGATCTCCTGGCCAGCTGCTAGCAGGTCTTCAATATCGCTCATTCCCTCTTCCAGCATCTTTTCTGTCTGGCTGAGCAAGGATTTCAGACCTGCTTGCATTTTATCAAATTGTTTGTTGAACAAGGCCATGCTCTCGTTCATGCCTTGAGAGCTGATCCGGCTGTCCTGGAGCATCTTGTTGAGCAAGGACTGCAGCTTAGACATCTCTTTTTGCATCTGGTCCAGGTCAGAAGGCGGTATAACTAGATTTGTATGCGGCTCCACCTGGCCGGCTATACCACCAACATCTTTGCGGCCCATCACCTTGCCATAGTTTTCAGACTGGACAATCTGGCCGCTTTGCCGGCCGGCAATGCCGCCGATGTTATACCCAACCTGCGGGTAGCCGACACTGGCTTCATTGCGGCTGCTTTTGATAATACCCGGGTTGGCCCCGGCAATGCCGCCAATATCTGTCGCATCAGTAAATACCTTGGCAAATCTGATATCGGTGGTGCTGATATCCGCAAGCTCCAACCTGTCTTCTTCCAGGGTGGTATTGATATTACCCTTATTAGTGCAGTTAAGAATGCTGCCGGCATTATAACCGGCGATACCACCAGTTTTCCTGGCCCCGTAGGCGATGCCGGAAAATTCACTCCTGATAATCTGGCCTGGCGTGGCATTATAGCCGACCAGGCCACCAGTGGTGTTTTTGCCTTTGACAACTCCATTGAAACGGCAGTTCTGGATGATACCCTCATTTTGGCCGGCAATACCACCGATATTTTTCCGCTCACCCGTGGGGATGACCACGCCAGCCAGGACCAGGTCCTTGACCAGGGCACTTTGGGCCAGATAACGGAAAAAGCCTTGTTCTGAGCCTTCTGTTTCAATGAATAGGCCACTGATAGTTTTGTTATTACCAGCGAAGGTGCCTAAAAATATCGGGATGGGTGTAAAGACCTGCTCCTCCAGATCAATATCCTGGACCAGGATGACTGTAAGCCCCTCTGAATAGGCATCATAACTGCAGTTGCGGGCTAGTGCAAATAAATCAGCCTGGCTGCGCAGATAAACTGTTTTGCTGCTATCTGCAGCCAGGGCAGGTGTGGCCAGGCCTAGCCCAAAACAGGCCAGCAGTAGAAAAAGAAGAACGCGCTTTAACTTTTGCATATTTAGTCCTCCTTTTCGTCTGGCTCTGCCTGGGGACTGATCTCACCATAAAGCTGGCCCCTGACCTTAGCGTCCAGCTCACCTTTGACATAACCCTTGATATGGCCGTCGACG
The DNA here is from genome assembly GCA_964654125.1 of uncultured Oscillospiraceae bacterium. Lineage (GTDB taxonomy): Bacteria > Bacillota > Clostridia > Saccharofermentanales > UBA5734 > JAAYBY01. Next base: position 9,015 of record CAZZGG010000048.1, on the reverse strand, counting down.
TAAAGCTTTTGCTTTTCTGGCCTTGCCTTTTCAGCTGTCTTAAAACTGAATGATGTCTTTTCGATAATAGTGTCGCCCAGATAAAGCAGCTGGGGCAGGACAAAGATAACCAAAATGACGGAAATAATCGTGCCCTGGCCCAGATAGGAGCCCAGCACTGATGTAGCTCCATCTGTCGAGATAAAGCCGATCAGGATACCGGCCACAGCCAGGATGGTGCCTGAGGTGATGACTGTGGGAAAGCCCTGGCTTAAAGCTTCCACCACAGCCTGCTTGGGCGGCATGGTCGCTTTCAGGTCCTGGTAACGGCTGGTGATGACTATGGCATAGTCGATATTGGCCCCCATCTGGATGGAGGAGACAATCAGGTAGCCTAAGAAGTAAATGCCTTGGCCGCGCAGATAAGGAAAGGAGAAGTTAATCCAGATACTGGCCTGGATGACTGCGATTAATAGCACCGGCAGGCCGACAGACCTGAAGGCGAAGGTGATGATTAAGATAACAAAGGCCACTGTCAGGATACTGATGATCAGGTTGTCCTTGTCAAAAGTGGAGGCCAGGTCAATCGCACTGGTCGATTCACCCAGCAAATAGACATCATCGCTACTATAATAGCGGCCAGCCTCCTGGTAGACAGCATCGATAAAAGCGAAGGTCTCTGCGCTTTCCACCTTAAGATCATAGTAGATCAGCATGCGGCTGTAGTCCGGCCCCTCCATCTGGCGGCGGGCCAGGGTCAGCTGTTCATAATAGCTCTCCAACTCCGCCATCTGCTCATCGTCAAGTGGAACAAAGCCCTGCACAACCTCCTGGTATAAAAATTGGTACATGTCGATCAGGGGCACGCCATATAGATTGATTCCGCTGATGATCTTGGCATAATCGACTTCATTGATGGCATAGGCAGCATAGAGGATCTGGGCCACTTCCAGGTCCAGGTCAGTCAGTTCAGCAAACTGCCTTGGGGTCAGATAATCAGTCAGCATGTAATCACCCAGGGCCTGGGTGTTGGCCAGGCCGACAACCTGGGTGGCATGTTCCAGAGCTGCCAGTTGGGCCAGCATTTTCTTTTCCGACTTATAATCACCACCTGGCACGATCAAGGCCAGCATATTATTTTCACCGAAGTTTGCGCTGATGCGCTCTTGGGCAATCCGGCTTTCGCTCTTACTGAAAGCCTGAATATCAGCCATACTGAAAATAAAAGGGCAGTTACTGGAAAAAATGTAGGCAGCAACAAGCAGGACCAGAAAAATTGGCGGGATAATATAACGCGTTTTCACGGAAAAGCGGCCCAGGCCCCTGACAGAGCTGATGAATTTTTTGTGCTTGGTCTTGAAGATAATGCTGCTAAAAGTGACCAGCAAGCCAGGCATGAGTAAAAAAACCGCCAACATACTGAGCAAGATGGCCTTGATCATGACAAAGGCCAGGTCCTTGCCGATACCAAACTGCATGAAAGATAGGGCAGCCAGGCCGGCAATGGTTGTCAGGCTGCTGGAGGAGATCTCCTTGATCCCTTTTTTTAAAGCTAGTTTGGCAGCATCTGTCACACTGTGCAGCTCGCTTTCTTCCATAAAGCGGTGAATCAAGATTATGGCATAATCAATCGCCAAAGCCAGCTGCAAAACAACCCCGACCGAGTTGGAAATAAAAGAAATCTTGCTGATCAAGAAATTGCTGCCCATTCCCAGCAAGGCAGCTACACCAAAAGTCACCAGTAAAATCGGTATCTCACCGTATGAATTGGAGGTGAAGATCAAAACCAAAATAATCACAACTGCCGCCAGGGCCCCAACCAGAAACATTTCCTTCATCAGGCGGCTGGCAATATCATTACCAACTTCAGTTGAGACAGCACTATCATATGGTTCAACCAGGAGATTTATTTCTGTCATGGCAGCCAGACTGAGCGGAGACGTTTCATCTTCATCAAATTGAACCACTATCAAAGCGGATGAATCCCGGTAATGGTCCTGATTGTTTTCCAGCCTGACCAGGGCCACTCCTTTGACTTTTTCGATCTCATCTGCGATAGAACGGGCCCTGGGATAGGTGATATTGGCAATCATGATCTCAGCCAGGCCCTGATTGGCAAACTGCTCATTCATAATAGTCATGCCAACCCTGGTGTTACTGTCTTCAGCCAGGTAATAGGTGATATCATTTTCCACATTGACCCATTGCATGGAAAAAAGGCTGAAGACAACCAGCAGGGCAAAGGTGAAAAGCAATAATTTTCTTTTATCAACTACAAAGCTGACAAATCTGTCAATCAGTGTCTGGTTATGCCCGATCATGCTTCACCCTGCTTTCTATTGCATCAAATTAGCCTGTCTTTTCACATTATAACGTACAAATGGCCAGTCCTCATTAAATTATGCAAGCAGGAGGTGATTATGGTGCGCTGGATGCGGCAAGACTATATCGACTTGATGACTTTTCAGGGCAGTTCCCAGCCTATGCTGGTGGAACTGTTCGGACCACTGGTTGGACTGAGCGATGAGTGGCAGGCCCAGGGAGCCCGGCCAGATGAACTGGACCTGAGCGGCTTTGCCTTTGATTATGTGCCTCTGGTTGGCTGTGGCGGTAATACTGGTCTTTGGGGCGGCTATAAAGCTTATGTGGTTGAGGAAACAGACCAGCATATCATCGCCAGTGATGAGTTGGGCCGGCTGACCAAGCTCTACAAGAAAAAGGCCAGCCTGGCTTTGCCGCTCAGTTATCCTGTCACTGACATGGACAGCTGGCTGAAAATTAAACATTTTTATCAATTCCGGCCAGAGCGGATCGATTGGCCTGCTGTGGCAAGGGCCAAAAAGGCCCAGCAAGAAGGCAGCCTGGTCCTGGCCAGCATCCCGGGCGGTTTTGACCTGCCCCGCCAACTGATGGGCGAGGAAATGGCCTGTCTGTGCTATTACGATGATCCTGAGCTCATGCACGACATCCTGGCCACAGCCAGCCAGACTGCCCTGGCTGTACTGGGTAGAATCAGTGCTGTGCTGACGATTGACAATCTGTCCGTACACGAGGATATGGCCGGCAAGTCTGGTCCTTTGGCCGGACCGGCCCAGGTCAAAGAATTCATTCAGCCCTATTACCGCAAGGTTTGGGACATGCTTGCAGCCAGGGGCACAAAGCTCTTCAGCCAGGATAGCGACGGTAATATGAACCCGCTGATTGACGCCTTTTTAGACTGCGGCGTCAATGTTATGTACCCGGCTGAGCCGGCTGCAGGGATGGACATAGTGGCCATTCGGCAAAAATATGGCCAACGCCTGGCCCTGAAGGGCGGTATTGACAAGCATGTGTTGCGCCAGGATGAGGCAGCTATCACACAGGAACTGGAGTATAAGCTGCAAGCTAGCATGCGCTCAGGCGGCACTGTCTTTGGCCTGGACCACCGCATCCCCAATGGCACACCCCTGGCCAATTACCGTTTCTATGTAAAAAAGGCCCGGGAGATCCTGGGCCTGCCCAATCCGGGCGTAGCCGGCTGGCAGCGCATGGCCTTTTAAGGCAGGGGCGGCCGGACCGGCTGGCAAAATTTTTCAAGCGTCAGAGCAGCAGCTAAGAGCCTTTTTTCATCCACCCCATAAAGGACCAGGCCACGTGGCGAACCATCATTGCCCAGGCCCAGTTTCAAGGTCACTGTCGGCAGACCGAGAAAGTGCATGATATTGCTCGTGCCTGTCATCAGGCAAGCGTCATAGTCCTCCAGCTGGGCAGCCAGCTGCTGGCGCATAGCCTTGCGGCTGGCCAGGGCGGCCTGGTAGGAAGGATCATTTAGGCTGACCGCAGAAGTTAGGGCCTGGGTCAGCACATCCATCCCATAAGGCCTGGCCTGTGGATTTTCCTCATAAAAATCCACCAGCTGGGCCAGTGACTTAATGTCAGTCCTGGCAGTGGCCAGATAAGCTGCCAGATGCTGGGGGAATTCCACGCGCATGATTTTTTTGATCAAAGCAGTACCCGGCTGCTTGACCTGGCTCAAAACAGCACCGGCCGCAGCCAGATCCTCCAACAGCTCCATGTAACTGGTCTTTTGCTCAGCTGCCAGCTGCTCCTCATGATAGACATTGACAGCCAGGCGCAAGTTGTCCGGCCTGATTGGACTTAGTTGACCCAGTGGCCGGGGCCGCAGACAGCTATAAGCCAACAGGCTGTCAGCTAGGTTAAAGCTCATAGGACCGGCTGTATCGAGGGTCCGGGCAATCGGGATGATCCCCGCCGCCGGCAGCAGGCCGGCCGGTGGCTTTAGCCCGGTCACCCCGTTTTTTGCCGCACAGTCAATGATGGAAAAACTGGTATCAGTGCCTAGGGCCAGGGCGCAAAACCTTGCTGCCATGGCTACACCGGAGCCGGAACTGGACCCGCCCGGATCAAACATTTTGCCATAGGCGTTTTGCACCTGGCCGGCCAGTGAGCTGAAACCATTCGGCATAGCTATTGCCATATAGTTGGCCAATTCAGTCATATTGGTCTTGCCCAGGATCAGGGCGCCGTTTTGGCGTAAACTAGCCACTACCGCTGCATCCGCTTCAGCTAGGTTATCTTGCAGGGCCAGGCTGCCACTAGTGGTGGGCAGGCCCTTGACATCAATGTTGTCCTTGATCAGGACAGGCAGACCAAACAAAGGTCCTCCTTTGTCCTTGACCTGGTCCAGGGCTGCCGCCTGCTTTTCCACATCAGCTGCCAGGCAGGCAATGGCATTTAGCCCGGCCGGGCCATCATATCTGGCTATCCGGGCCAGATAATGGCGGACCAGCTCCAGGACTCCGATCTGGCCGCCCTTGATCTTTTGGGCCAGCTCCACAGCTGAAAAAGAATGCATTCTTACCTCCAGATATCCCAGATGAATTGGTCAGATAATTTTGTGCAAAAAAGTGATATAGTCTAGACCCTGGCCCAGGGCGTCAAAACAATCTTGGGGCACATACTGGCCGATATTACCCACACCGGCCTTAAAACCATGCAGGTCACTGCCCGGCACCAGGCTGACACCTTCTTCCAGCATGAAGCCCAGCGCCGCCCAGAGCAGCTGCAGGGCTGCCGGGTTGTTGGCGGAACGGACCCTGTACTGGGTGTTGCCATTGACTTCAATCGGTATATCCAGCTGGCTGGCTGTCCGGGCCAGCTGCCTGATCTCAAAGCCGAAAAAATCCCTGGCTGTGGCATAATCATATTCTGACCAGGCCTTATATTCCAACTGGCTGGCCTGAGGCTCTAGCTCCCCTTTGACCAGCCTGGCATTGACAGCCTGGCGGAAGGGATGGGCTAAAAAAACAGGCTTGCCGGTTCTTTCCCGAAAATCCGCCACTTCATAGAGCCTTTTTTGCATACTGGCAGTGTTTTCAGCCAGCCCTGCTGTATGGTAAGGCTCACTGATGAAGTAATCAGAAACAGCAATCAGCTCAGCAGGCATGGCGGCCAGATCATCATGGGGATTAAGCTCAGGGGCAAAAAGGATTTGCAGAGCGGGGAACTTGCTGCTTGCCTGGGCCACATCCTCCCGATACTGCAAGATGCCCGCCAAGCTGGCCGGGTAGTTGCGGTCCTGGCCGGCCCCCTCCCTGGGAAAAAAGAGGCCGTAGTGGTCAGTCAAACCGAGGATCCGGCGGCCGGTCTTTGCGGCATAATCCAGATAGTCAGACAAGGAAACACCATCTTGTCTTTCTTTACCGGCATGATAATGCAAGTCAACGTTAAAAATATTAATTTTTGTCACCTTCTCTTTCCTAAGATCAGTTCGTCAAACAAGGCCTGCCTGGCCAAAAAACGCTCCCGCAAGGGCGGGACAAAGTCATCGGTCAGGATGAAGTTTTTAAAATCTAGATAAGGCATGAATTGCCAGGCGATGGTCTCTCCCGGCTGCATCTGGGGTGAGACATGCGCTTCATCGATCAAGGCCATGAAACAATAGTAGAGCGCGGCACCGAGCTGGGTCTGATAAACAAGCCTGAGCCCACTTTCCGCCACCAAGATGCCTGTTTCTTCCAAAAGCTCACGGGCAGCTCCCTGAACTGCTGTCTCCCCTTTTAGAACCGAACCACCGGTTGTCTCCCATTTAAGGGGCCAGGGCTTGTCCGGATGCCTTTTCGTCAAGAGGATCTTGTGCTCTTGGGTCACTGTGTATACTTCCACTACTAGATGATAGACTCCGGCGGGTATATCCTCGCCCCGCACCAGGCTGTAACCTAGCTTTTGCCCGTCCTGACTGTATGCGTCCCACAGTTCTTTTGCCATATTCTCCTCTGTCATTCCTGCCACAAGCGCGCTAGATTACCGGCATAAATAGCCTTTTGCGCAGCCTCTTCCAGCTCAGCTTTTTCCAGCTGGAGCAGGCTGCTCCTCAGGCTATAAAGTGGATAAAGCGAGCCATAAAGAATTTTGGACCAGCCGATCCGGCTACTAATCCGCTCGACATTAAAAAGGCCATCCTTAAAACCGCTGCTATCGACAAAGCTGGCTTGATTCTGGCGTAAAACTTCATCCAATTGGCCAATCTCAGCCGGACGGATATTACTAAGCACGATCTTTTGCTGTTTGTAAGCAGCCAGGAACTGGCGCAGCTGGTCCAGATCGACCGGCCGGGGCAGGAGCAGGTGGTTGAGACGCTCATCTTCCAGGCGCAGACTGATGAAAAGGGGCAGCTTGTGCCTGGCTAAGAACTCCAGCAAAGGCGGGACTTTTGCGTC
>CAZZGG010000048.1:0-2217 GCA_964654125.1 uncultured Oscillospiraceae bacterium | reverse complement strand
CCTTCTTTTTGTAATCTGGCCCAGACATCAGCATAGCTGCTGTGGGGTATCTGGCGAAAAGGCCAGTGGCCACAAAAACAAGCGGCATCAAATTTAGTGATCTGCTCCATCTTCATCCTCCCTAGACGCCTGGTATGAGCCTTTGGGCATTGCCTGCAAAAATCAGCTCTTTTTCCGCCTGGTCCAGCTCAGCATCTTCAACCTGGCCCTGGCAGACCAAAAAGCTGGCTCCGGGCATGTCACTGCCAAAAAGCACCCGCTCAGCGCCCAGCAGCTGCACAGCATAGGCCAGATCGGCATTGCGGTAAAGTGAACCGGAGATATCAGTGCTGACATTGCTATAGGGCTGGATGATACGCAGTTCATGCTGGCTGTTGCCGCCCAAATGGGCCATGATCAAGTTGGCTTCGGGGTAACGCCTAGCCAGGTCAGCCACATGTTCTGCTGTGGATTCAAAGGGCAGCTGGCCGACTGTTTTTTTCCAGGCATGGATCAGGACCGGCAGGCCCTTTTCTATGCAGTATTCAACCAGAGGGAAAACACAGGGCTCATTGCAAAAGCTTGCCACCCAGAGCTTAAGCCCTAGCATGCCCCTGTCTTCAATACAAAGCTGCAGTTCAGCCAGGCTGCTGCTATAGCGCGGATTGACATAACAAAAACCCCGGATCAGGTCTGGCTCTTCTTGCATGAACTGCCAGCTGGCTGTGTTAAGACGCTTGATCTCAGCTTCATCCGGTTCGTGGACACCCAGGCTGGAAACACAGACCCGTTTAATCCCATAGCGCCGGCTGGCAGCCACTATTTCGGTCTTGTCTTTAGCAAAGGCTTGGTCCCACAGATGGGCATGGCAATCGATCATAGGCTGCTCCTCGTCTCCTGGCAGGCCTTTTCCAGACGGTCTAAGGTTTCTTTTATATCCTGGTCCTGGTGGCTGAAATTAACATAGGGTACCCGGTAAAGCGAGACCCCATTGGCAAAAGCCCGGCGCAGGAAAAAATCCAGGAGCTGGCCTTGGCCTGTTTCAGTAAAAAGCGGGCAAGGATAAAAGCCCTTGATAGTAAAGGGCAGATCATATTTTGTGAATAATCCAGCCAAGCTAGTCCAGAGTTTTTCGCCCTGGCGCCACAAGTGGCCGACCACATCCTTGGCCTGATACTCCCCGATCACTGCCTTGGCAGCAGCCAAAGACAAGCTTTCTCCACCAAAAGTGGATGAGACCAGGGCCTTGTCCATGATCTCGCGCCGGCCGACATAGGCCGCCAAGGGCATACCATTGGCCATGGCCTTGCCAAAGACAGCCAGGTCCGGCAGCACATCAAAGTACTCCTGAACACCGGCAATGGCCAGACGAAAACCAGTCACTACTTCATCAAATATAAGGAGGCAATCATTTTCTTTGGTAATCTGGCGCAGGAAGGGATAAAAGCTCTGGCCCTGGTCCAGGTCGGCATAGTCAGCTGCCACCATGACAGCCGCAATCTGGCCGGAAAAGCGGCTGAAAAGTTCAGTCAAGCCAACCTGGTCATTCCAGGCGCAGACATGGTGCAGATCACTTAATGCGGCCGGCACACCGGGCGGATAATGATCAGCCCTGGCTGCCGGTAAGATATTGGCCTCGCTGGCCAGGCTGTTCAGCCAGCCATTATAGCCAATCTGGATAATATGATCCTTACCTGTAAAGGAACGGGCCAGACGAATGCAGGCAGCCAGGGCCTCACCACCTGTTTTTAAAAAGCGGGCTTGTTCAGCACAGGGGATTAAGCGGACCAGCATTTCAGCAACTTCACATTCCAGAGGACTGGGATGGCCAAAAATAATCCCCTGCTGCAGCTGGGCAGCAATAGCTGCATCTACAGCCGGATAGCAATAGCCCAGGCTGATGGGACCCAGCCCATTGCGATAGTCAATATACTCTTTACCGGACTGGTCTAGAACCCGGCAGCCTTGGCCACTCAGGATGACTTCCGGTTCTTCCGGGAGAAACTGGGGTGCCTTGGAACAGGTGCTGGAGCCCCAGGGCATGATCTGATTGAGTCTGTCGTGCCAGTTATTAGTCGCCATAATCAATACCTCGCCTGCCTAATATGAAGATTGTTGGGTGGACAGTTAGTCCATTGCTAACAGTTTACCCAAGATATAGACTTATGTGAACCCTGCTATCTGTGAACCCTCCCCGCCTAAGCTAATAGCTTAGACGGGGCTTCCTCTGTTTTAGGC
>CAZZGG010000047.1:0-18039 GCA_964654125.1 uncultured Oscillospiraceae bacterium | reverse complement strand
CATTGATTATTCTGGATGCGGATGTCCCTGCAAAAGATGAATATAGAAAAAAGTCGCCACAAGCAAGAGAAGCATGGATTTGCATGTCCCGATCGCTGGCACTTGCAATTTTTTCTGCCAGCGTCTATTATAAAATTGCACTCTGCCTGGAAGGGGAGGAGTACATCACCGCCTGGCCGCCAGAGAGCGGGGCCACTAGCTGTAAGGTCCTGCCGGTACAAGTGATGGAAGGTCGCCCTGGAGTGGATGCGTCTGGCCGCGTCAAGGCCAAAGAGAGCCCGTGCAAGCGGGAAGACTGGTGGTACCACGGAAGTATGCTTTCGTCCAGTTATGGATGAGGGCTTTTTTTATTGGAAAAAGAGGTGGATTTATGGACCCGACACTTGAACTGATCCTGCGTATCCTGGGCCTTTTGATCGCTGCAGCGGGACTTGTGGTGGTCTATGGAGCAGGCCGGATTGTCGACAAGAAGGCCCTGGTCAGTAAAAGGCAAATCCCAGCTGAAATGGCTGAAGTTATGACAGAGGAAGAAAAAAATAAATACAGGCGGGACATGGCGATTTTGGATGTTAAATTAAAAGGTTTGGCTCTGGCAGCCCCAGGCTTCATTTTGATCCTGATCGCATTTCGCTAAACTGGAAGAGAATAGGTGATTTCATGACAAGAATAGATGATCTAGCCAAAGCATTTGAACCGGCCCTGCATGAAGCAGAAATCTATGCCGCTTGGCAGGAGGCGGGTGCATTTGCCCCCAGCTCTGACCAGACCAGGCCGCCCTACACGATAGTGATACCGCCGCCCAATATAACCGGCCAGCTCCACATGGGCCATGCCCTGGATAACACCTTGCAAGATCTTTTGATTCGTTTCAAACGTATGCAGGGCTACGCGGCCCTCTGGTTGCCGGGCACTGACCATGCTTCAATTGCCACAGAGGCCCGTATTGTGGAGCAAATGCGCCAGGAGGGCCAGAGCAAGGAAGAGATCGGCCGGGAAGCTTTTTTAGCCAAGGCCTGGCTCTGGAAAGAAAAATATGGCGGACGTATCATTGAACAGCTCAAGCGCCTGGGCGCTTCCTGTGACTGGTCACGGGAACGCTTCACCATGGATGAGGGCTTATCCCATGCAGTCAACTATGTTTTTGTTGACCTTTACAAGAAAGGCCTGATCTACCGCGGTGAGCGGATGATCAACTGGTGTCCTGTCTGCTTGACCTCTATTTCCGATGCTGAAGTAGAACATGAGGAAAAAGACAGCAATTTCTGGCATATCCGCTATCCGCTGGCCGACGGCAGCGGGGAGCTGGTCCTGGCCACGACCCGGCCGGAAACCATGCTGGGTGATACTGCTGTGGCAGTGCACCCGGAAGATGAAAGATACAGTCACCTGATCGGGCAGACAGTCATCTTGCCCCTGCTGGGAAAGAAAATTCCTGTTATAGCGGATACTTATGTTGAAAGAGAATTCGGCACCGGTGTGGTCAAGATAACCCCGGCCCACGATCCGAATGACTTTGAGATTGGCCTGCGCCATGGCCTGGACCTGGTCGATATCATGACAGATGAAGGTATCATCAACGAAAATGGTGGACCTTATGCCGGTCTGGACCGCTTCCAGGCCCGCCAGCAGGTGGTGGCTGACCTTAAAGCCGGCGGTTATCTGGTTAAGATTGAACCGCATAAGCATAATGTCGGCGCCTGCTACCGCTGCCAGACTGTAGTTGAACCAAAGGTCTCCCTGCAGTGGTTTGTCAAGATGGAACCCCTGGCCCGGCCGGCCATAGCTGCTGTCAAAGATGGCAGTACCCGCTTTGTGCCGGAGCGCTTTGCCAAGACTTATTTTAACTGGATGGAAAACATCCGTGACTGGTGTATCTCGCGCCAGCTCTGGTGGGGCCACCGCATCCCGGCCTGGTACTGCCTGGATTGTTCTGAAACCATAGTTGCTCTAAGCGAGCCGCACAGCTGTCCCAAATGCCAGGGCAGCCGCCTGCAGCAGGATGAAGACACCCTGGATACCTGGTTTTCTTCAGCTTTATGGCCTTTTTCCACCTTGGGCTGGCCGGAAAAAACAGCTGATCTGGCCCGTTTTTATCCGACCAGTGTGCTGGTGACAGCCTATGACATCATTTTCTTCTGGGTTGCCCGCATGATCTTTTCCGGCATTGAGCAAACCGGCCAGACCCCCTTCCACACAGTCCTGATCCATGGTCTGGTCCGCGACGCCCAGGGCCGCAAAATGAGTAAATCGCTTGATAATGGGATAGATCCTTTGGAGGTCATCGACCAGTTCGGGGCAGATGCCTTAAGGTATGCCTTGATCAGCGGTAATGCTCCGGGCAATGACCTGCGCTTTGCCCAGGAAAAGGTTGAAGCCGGGCGTAATTTTATCAACAAGATCTGGAATGCCCTGCGCTTTATCATCATGAACAGCGATGAAAAGATGGACTTTGCCCAGGTCAGTGCAGCTGACTTTAAGCTGGAGGACCGCTGGATCTTGTCCCGCTTGCAGACCCTAAGTGAAGAAGTCACAGGCAACCTGGATAAATATGAGTTCGGCGTGGCCCTTAGTAAGATCACCAGCTTCATCTGGGAGGAGGTCTGCGACTGGACTATTGAGATGAGTAAGCCGCGTCTTTTTCAAAAAGACCAGCCCCAGGACCGGCTGACAGCCCAGTTTGTCCTCTACCAGGTCTTTGGCCAAGCCATGCAGCTTTTACATCCCTTTATGCCCTTTATCAGTGAAGCCGTTTATAAGATCATCCAGCCAGGCCAAAGCGCCATGCTTTCTAGGTGGCCGGTCAAGCGGGAGGAATGGACTTTCTCGGCTGAAGAAAAAGCCATGAATTCCCTGATGCAGGCTATCCGCGAGATCAGGAATGTGCGCACAAGAATGAATGTGGCCCCGGCCCGCAAGATCAGTTTGGTTGTGGTGGCAGGTGACAGCGCTGTGCGCCAGCACTTTACAGACAGCCTGGCCTATCTGGAAAGGCTGGCCGGTATCGGCAGCCTGGTCTGCCAAGCTGATAAAAAGGGCATCCCCTTGACAGCGGTGACAGCTCTTTTTGCTGCTGGTGAGCTCTACCTGCCCCTGGCTGACCTGATTGACCTGGGCGCTGAGATCGCCCGTCTCGCCAAGGAAAAAGAAAATCTGGACCGGGAGATCGACCGGGCCAAAGCAAAACTGGCTAATGAAAAATTCACCAGCCGGGCCCCGGCAGAGGTGGTGGCTGCGGAAAGGCAAAAGTTAGCTGAATACCAGAAGATGCAAACAAGTGCTGCTGAGCGGCTGGACCTGCTGCAAAAAGAAAAAGAGAGCACAGCTAGCTGATATGACACAGATAGAATCAGGCATAGGTAAATGGGATTTTAGCGGCAGGCAGGCCCTGGTGACAGGCGCCGGGCATGGGATCGGCCGCGCTATAGCCTTAGCTTTTGCTGAGGCTGGAGCCGGTCTTATCCTAGCAGATATTGATGAGCTGGCTGGAAACAGCACAGCTGACCTGGTCCGCTCTTGGGGTGCGCAGGCCACTTTTGTCAGGACAGATGTCAGCCAGGAGGACCAGGTAGCCTGCCTGATGGATCAGGCTGCCTTAAGTGGTGGGATTGATTTTTTGATCAATAATGCCGGTATTGCCAATGCCGGTTCAGCCCATGTATTTTCAGATGATCTAAGCGGTTTTGACCGGGTCCTGGCTGTCAACCTGCGCGGGCCTTTCCTGTGTGCCAAGCTGGCCCTGCCCCTGATGCAGGGCCGCCAGGCCGCCATAGTTAATATATCATCGACCCGGGCCCTGATGTCAGAGCCCAAAACAGAAGCCTATGCAGCCGCCAAGGGCGGCCTTTGTGCCCTGACCCATGCCCTGGCCATCAGCTTGGGGCCTAAGGTCAGGGTCAACTCGATCAGTCCCGGCTGGATTGACACCAGCGGTGCATATGACAGGATCAGCCAGGCTGATCATGAGCAGCATCCGGCCGGACGGGTCGGCCTGCCCGAGGATATAGCCCAGGCCTGCCTCTGGCTTTGCTCTGTCCAGGCTGGCTTCATCACGGGGACAGACCTGGTGATTGATGGTGGCATGACCAAAAAAATGATCTATCTTTAGAACTGTCTGGTGCATATGCCCGCATTTGAGCAGATACGTTGACGTGAACCCGGAACAGTCCTAAAATGAAATATATAATGGTTGATTAAAACAAAGGAGATGAGCTTTATGCCATTAGTTACAACGAAAGAAATGTTTGCCAAGGCCTATGAAGGCGGTTACGCCATCGGAGCCTTTAATGTCAACAACATGGAAATCATCCAGGGGATCACTGAGGCTGCCAAGGAGCTGAATGCACCTTTAATCTTGCAGGTTTCCTCAGGTGCCAGAAAGTATGCCAACCACACCTATCTGGTCAAGCTGGTTGAGGCTGCCCTGGCCGAAACTGACCTGCCGATTGCTCTGCATCTGGACCATGGTGATTCATTTGAACTGTGCAAAAGCTGTATTGACGGCGGTTTTACATCAGTCATGATCGATGGTTCGCACCTGTCCTATGAAGAAAATGTGGCCTTGACCAAAAAAGTGGTTGACTATGCCCATCCCAGGGGTGTGGTTGTGGAAGCTGAGCTGGGCCGGCTGGCTGGTATCGAAGATGCCATCAATGTCAGCGCTGAAGATGCCTCTTACACCAATCCTGATGAGGTTTATGATTTTGTCACCCGCACAGGTTGTGACTCTTTAGCTATTGCTATCGGCACCAGCCATGGGGCTTATAAGTTCAAGCCCGGCACCAAACCCCAGCTGCGCTTTGATATCCTGGAAGAAATCGAAAAGCGCCTGCCCGGTTTCCCGATTGTCCTGCACGGGGCCAGCTCGGTAGTGCCTGAGTATGTCAAAATGATCAACGAAAACGGCGGCGATATGCCTGATGCTATCGGTGTGCCGGAAGATATGCTGCGCAAGGCTGCCGGTATGGCGGTTTGCAAGATTAATATCGACTCTGACCTGCGCCTGGCCATGACCGCGACAATCAGGAAGCATTTTGCTGATAATCCTGGCCATTTTGATCCGCGCCAGTATCTTGGCCCGGCCCGCACAGCCATTAAAGGCATGGTGGCCCACAAGATCAAAAACGTCCTGGGTTGTGACAACAAAGCCTGACCAAGTATAAGCAACAATAATGCATGATAAAGCCAGCAGCCAGGGTTAGACCCTGGCTGCTGGCTTTTCCTAGTCTTAGCTTTTATACTCAGCAAGTTACGCCTGAACTATTTGTAGTTCAGGCGTATCTATGCGACAATTCTAACAGGCAAAATAATATGTGAGGTGAAAGACTATGTTTGGCATTAATGTGATGGATTTCGGGGCTAAAGGTGATGGCAAAACAGACGATACCCAGGCAATCCAAAAGGCGATTAATCACCTGGCAGAGCGGGGAGGGGGCAAGCTTTGCTTTCCTTTCACAAAAACAGGCTACCGCCTGGCCTCACCTGGTATTGCTGAACTAAATGGCAAGAGCCTGCGTGCCCAGCTTTATATTCCGGCTGGCGGGCATAACATCCAGCTGGAAGGCGAGATGCCCTGCCGCATGATGAACACCTACCAGGTCCGGCCGCTTGATATTGGCTCCTGGGCCAGGCCGACCCTGTTTGGTGAGATCAGGAATGACAACACATTTTTGTTTTCTGACTGGGCAGCGCCGGAAGAGCATGACCCGGAGGCCAGGCCCTGGTCGATCCTGGCAGCGCCGCAAGGCGACCTCTTTAAAGGGCAGTTCAGCCTGACCCAGTTTTCCATCACCAATCTGGAATTTCGCGTCCTGCTGGATAAAGACAAGATGTATCCCACCCAGAGCGCTGTCAATTTGCAAAATGTGACCAGGGTCAATATTTGTGATTCTCAGTTTGGCTTGAATGAGCAGGTCGGTGATGCCGCGTCAGGCAAGGAACTACTAGCCAATCCTTGTCACACTGTTGGCCTGATGACCTCAGGTGATCAAAATGACAATAATGTGTTGCGCAATGTGGCTGTACAGGGCTTCCGCTATGGTTTAGTCTGTGGCGAGCATCTGGTGGCAGATTATCTTTATATCCACAACTGTGAGGAAGGCATCACCTTTCATGACAGCTCCCACCTGAGCGTCATCAACCATGTGGTGGCCCAGCATAATAGCAAAATCATCACCACTACCAGGAATAATTTATTCGGTCATGGCAAGGGACCTTGCTTTGTCGAGTTTGGTTCAGTCAATTTTGAAGACGGAACTGGCCTAAAACCTGCCATATCCCAGCTGCAATATGCCATCTACGATCCGGAAAACCGTCTGCATGGCTCCTTAAGATGGCACCAGCCCTGGGGTCAAGGTCTTTTCCCGATTAAGGGAGCAAAAAACTATCAGATCAGTAAGATCGTCTGATCCAGGGTGAAGCAGGATCTGCCCCCAATCACACATGGCAGAACTGATAGAGATGGCTTTTAGTCTAAAGCCCCACTTCACATAGCCTTAGCTCTGAAGTGGGGCCTAGTCAAGATTAGCTTGCAGTTGAATCACCAGCCATAAAAAGGCGGCGGGTTGATTGATCCCCGTCAGACAAGGCTTGCTTTTCGCTACTGATAATTAGGGTAACTTTTTAGTGTCAATCAGTTCCGCCCGGACCAGGAGGCGGTGGGAGGCGACCCGGATCGGGTCACAGGTGACCAGCATTAGTCTTTGGCCCTGGACCGGGGTATAGATGGCCTCAGGCAGGCCCTGGGGCAGAACCCGGTCTATCTGGTCCACCTTGTAGCTGTAACTATTCTCCTTGTCCAGAATAATGATCTCATCACCTATTTCCACTTCACCGAGCCGGTTGAAATGGCGGCCATAGGTGTACATGCGGTGGCCAAAGAGCACAGAAAGGCCTTCATTACCTAAGCCGGGGCTGGGCGTGAAATGGCCGATCGCCACCCGCAGATTATACTTGGTGGCGCCTTCAGCAACCGGCATATCAACTTTTATCTTGGGAATCTGGATGCGGGCGATAGCTTTGACCCTGATTTTTTCCTGGGTCTGGCTTGGTTCCGGTTCCGGTTCCGGTTCTGTTTCGCCCGTGGCAGCTGGACTGGTTTGCGGCTTGACTGGGCGGACGTCCTCATACTCGTCAAAGTCGTCAAAATATTCGATATCTTCGCCGTCAACAACCAGTTCATCCGGATAAAATTCAACGTAACCGTCCCCTTCGTCAAAGTTATCCAGCAGCTGCTGGCTCATATTATCCTGCTGGCGATGGACTAAATAAGGCCTTAACAAAAGGCCGATCCCGGCCAGAGCGACCACTACAATCAAGAGGTCGAGCAGGATGAGCAGAGGTCTTTTCTTCTTCTTAAGCCTAATCATGGCAATTCACCTGTAATTTTCTTTTTTGTTTCTCTTCATTATACAGATATTATTCCTGATTTGTGTGATTGGATGGGCAAAGTCTCTGTGATAGAATTGAGTGTACAAAGCTGCCAGGAGGCTAGAAAGCATGAATCTTTTAATTATAGAAGCAGGCCAAAGCAGAATAGTCGGAGCTGAAGAGGGCAAGGATCTGCTCCAGCTGCTGCGCCACAATGATATCACTATTACCGCACCTTGTGCCGGTAAAGGCACTTGCTTAAAATGCAGTGTTGAGCTAGAGGGAATAGGGACGGTCCTGGCCTGCCAGACCAGGCTGGAGCCGGAGCTTTGGCAAAAAGCCGGGCTTCATGAAGATGAGCCCTTAGTGGTACGTCTGCCTGAACAGGCCCGGCCCCAGGTTGCCACCAGGGGTCTTTTACCTGAGCTGATTTTTTCGCCTCTTATTATAAAAGAAAGTCTCCAGTTGCCCCGGCCTGACCTGGTTGATCAAAGACCGGATGACCAGCGGCTGGCTGAAAGCAGCGGCCGTCTGGTGCCTTTTTATCTCCTGGGCCAGCTGCCTGGCCTTTTGCGGAACAATGATTTTAAATTAAGCTGGTTTTCTCGCACAGATACACGTCAGATCCAGCGCTTCGTAACAGCTGACTGCCAGGGTCCACTTGGCCTGGCTGTGGATATCGGCACCACCACCATGGCTGCCTACCTGTGCAGTCTGCAAGATGGGCGGCTTTTAGCCTCAGCAGCCCTGCTCAACCCCCAACGTGCCTTTGGCGCTGATGTGATCAGCCGCATCGAAGAAGCGGCCAAGGGCCAGCAAAAAGAACTCCAGTCCGAGCTGGGCCGGGCCATAGCTGAGCTGGCGGATGTCCTGCTTGACAAGGCTGGCCGGCAAAATGGGATCAATTACGCCAGGTCTGACATCGCTCATGCTGTCCTGGCCGGCAATACAGTCATGATGCATTTTTTAACCGGCCTGCCCGCAGAAAATATTGCCAGAACCCCCTTTACTCCGGTCAGTGTAGCAGCAGCAACCTTGACCGCCGGCGAACTGGGTCTGCCGCTAGCAAAAGACACCATCTGCCAGCTACTGCCTTCCATTGCCGGTTATGTCGGTGCAGATGTGACAGCCGGTATAATAACCAGTGATCTGGCCGGGAAGGACAGGGCCCTGCTGATCGATATCGGTACCAATGGCGAAATTGTCCTGGCCTTTGACGGCCAGTTGATCGCCTGTTCGACAGCTGCCGGGCCAGCCTTTGAGGCAGCCAATATCAGCTGTGGCATGGGCGGTCTGGCTGGTGCGATTGATGATGTGTCTTGGGTAGATGGTGATATCAAGATCAGTGTCATTGGCAAAAATATGCAACCTGCCGGGATTTGTGGCTCCGGCCTGGTGGCTGCAATTGCTGCATTTTTGCAGGCAGGAGTGCTGGATGAAACAGGCCGGATCACAGATGAACCGGAGCTTTTGCCGCCGGCCCTGGCCAGCCGCCTGATCGATTGTGCCGGTCAGAACTGCCTCCTGCTGGGCCATTCAGGCAACGGGAAACCGATCTATATCAGTCAAAAAGATATCCGGGAACTACAAAATGCCAAAGCTGCCCTGGCGGCCGGGATCTTATTTTTGCTGGAAAAAGCCAATCTGGCAGCAGAGGACATCAATGAAGTCTTCATCGCGGGTGGCTTTGGAAATTACCTGGCTGTGGAAGATGCTCTGGCAATCGGCCTGCTGCCGCAGGGCTTTGCCGGCAGGACCCGCTCCGCCGGCAATACAGCCGGCATGGGTGCCCTGGCCTGCCTTTTACAGCAGGAGCTCTTCCAGGCAGCCAGCGAGCTGAGCCGGCGCCTGGTTTATTATGAGCTTTCCGCTCAGCAGCGCTTTACTGATCTTTATATCGAAGCGATGCTCTTTCCGGAAAACTAAAGGAGAGATCTCATGTCAGTTGATACAGCCAAAAAGCTTTTGCGGCAAAAAGTCCTGCGTCAGCGCAATGGCTTGACCCTGGCCCGTCAGGAGGCCGCAGCAGTGGCAGTGGCACTTATGCTGGAAGAACTGCTGGGCCAGATTTTTGCTGCTAAAACCGGCCAGCTACTCCATGTGGCAGCCTATGCCGCCATGCGCAAGGAACTTGACCTGGTGGCCTGCTGGCCCCTTTTACAAAACTGGCCGGCCACACTCTATTTTCCGGCAGTGCGGGGCGGCCGGCTGCTTTTAGGCCGCCTGCCCGATCAGCAAAAACCAGACGAGTTTTTAAAACCACAGGTTTTTGCCATCCCGGAGCCGCCGGACCAGGCCCTGCTAAAAGAACCGGCCCGGCTGGATCTGGTCCTGGTGCCCGGTCTGGCTTTTTCGCCTGATGGTGGCCGGGTGGGCTGGGGCAAGGCCTATTATGATGGGCTTTTAACCAGTTTGCCGGGTCGGCCCTGGCTGGTGGGTGTTGGCTATGACTTCCAGGTTTTTTCTGCTGTGCCCCAAGCCGAGCATGATGTAAGACTAAATGCCATCCTGACACCGACTCGTCTGGTCTGGTGCGCTAGGGAGACGGGCTGAGCTGTTTTTTGTCTTTGCATCCTGGCCAAGTATGGTAAAATGCCATCAAGAAGAATTGCAGGCAAAAGAAGGTGGAGCGCATGAAACTAATCGTACTGGGCAGATCGGGCGGTTTTCCGGCTGCCGGAGGAGCGACC
Organism: uncultured Oscillospiraceae bacterium; assembly: GCA_964654125.1. Taxonomy (GTDB): domain Bacteria; phylum Bacillota; class Clostridia; order Saccharofermentanales; family UBA5734; genus JAAYBY01. Next base: position 7,984 of record CAZZGG010000047.1, on the reverse strand, counting down.
TCAGGCTATTTACTGGATATTGACGGTAAATATGTCCTGGTCGATTGTGGCAGCGGGGTACTGGCCAACCTGTTCCGCTTCATCCGGCTGGATCAGCTGGCTGCTATTATCTTGACCCACCTGCATCATGATCACACCAGTGATATGCAGGTGCTCAAGTATGCCATCGACCTGAGCCGCAAAAACGGTCTGGAAAGACCGGCTATCCCGGTCTTTGCCCCGGCCACGCCAGAACCGGCGGTTGATGCCCTGCAAGGTGACGGGGACCTGATCATTGGCCAGATCAGCCATGGTATGGAAGTACCCATGTTTGGCGCCACAGTGCGCTTTTACGCCATGGAGCACCCGGTTGAGACATATGGGCTCAGCCTGGAAAAAGCCAGCCGCAAGCTGGCCATCACTTCCGACACTGTGCCCTGTGCCAATCTGCAGCCACTTTTACAGGGAGCGGACCTGGCCCTGATGGATGCAGGCAGTATTGAAAGGCTGCGCATGCCGCGCATGATGCATATGACAGCAGCTGAATGTGCCAGCCTGGCAACTGCCGCCGGAGCAAGACAGCTGATCCTGACCCATCTCTTGCCGCTTTTACCGGCTGAGGAGATCCTGGCTGAAGCCCAGGCGATATTTCCCGGTGCAGAGCTGGCCCGGGAGCTGGTCACATACGATATATAATTAAGGCCGGACAATTACGGCAGAAAAGGATAAGCAAAAATGAGGAATTGGTTCATGCGCCTGGATAATAAATGGCAGGATCTTTTACAAGACGATCAGCATCTGATCAAGTTGCTTTTCGCTGATGAGCCTGTGCCGCAGTATCCTGGGGATGAATTGAGCCAAAATGGCCGCCTTTATCAGACGCTTGATGTGGTCTGGCGCCTGATGCGGGGCGAATTTACAGAAGCCGGCAGCATGATCGAAAAGATCAGCCAGGGCCAGACTTTTTACTGCCACCAGCTGGCTGTGATCTGGCTCAAGGCAGAAATGGAAGATCCAGCTCTGGCCTATGCTGAGCTGCTCGACTGGATGAAAAACAGTGGTCTGACCAGCTTGCCGGGCCGGCTCGGTAAAGTAGCCTCCCGCTTTCAGATCCAAGAGCTGGACAAGCGCCTGGCCACGCGCTGGCTGCCGGTTCTGCGCCTTTATCTGGCCAGTTTGCAGGATGAATGGACGCCGCAGATGCTGCTTTTTGCTGAGCAGGACAAGGAGGCCGCCTTAGAAAACCAGGTCAGCAGCATGATCATCCGCCGGCTGGATACCATGCTCAAGATGGCGGTGGCCAGAAAACAGGGCGCTGTGACTGAAGTTTTGCAGATTGCTGCAGACTGGCAGATTCTTTGCCAGCAGAACAATGATTACGGCCATGGAGCTGAGTTCATGCTGGATGCAGTCCTGGCCCTGGAAGCGGAAGACCGGCTTGAAGACGCCCTGCTTTGGCTGGATCAGACCCTTTTACTTTTGCCCAACAGCTATGAACCGCTCCTGCTCAAGGCCCGCATCCTGAAATTATGCGGTGAGCTGGACCAGAGCCTGGCTGTCAGCAACCAGCTGATTGAGCATTTTCCGACTGATTTTTCCGGCTATTGTCTGCGTTCCAATTCCTGGTTCCTGGCCGGGGAGATGGATAAGGCCATGGCTGATGCCTGCAAGGCCTGCGAGTTGGCCCCGGATAACCCCAACAGCCTGACCGCCCGGGCTTATGTGACCATGCAGTTGGGTGATTTTGCGACTGCTTTACAGGATTTTCGCCACAGTCTGGAACAGGACCCTCATTCTTATGATGCCAGGCGCGGTGAAGGCAAGTGCCTTTCCATGCTGGGGCGTGATTTTGAAGCCCTGGCTTGCTTTAACTCATTGCGGCGCAGCTATCCGGATGATCCGGATCTGTGCTATGAAATAGCTGATGTGCTTTTTTCGGCCGGTTATCTGAAAGAGTGTGAAAAGATCTGCCAGCAGGGCCTTAAGCTTGATGACAGCTATGCCAACCTTTATGTGATTTTGGGCATGATCGCCACTCGGCGGGCAGAGGATGATCTGGCCCGCGGTTTGTTGCTGCATGCCATAGAGCTGGAGCCGGATAACCCCTTTGCTCTCAATGAACTGGCCTATCTATGTTATCTGGATGGTGACGATGAAAAGGCGATTGAACTGATTGAAGACGCCCTGGCTGAGTCGGAGGACTATGCTGATGCCTGGTGCAACAAGGGCATGATCCTTTATTACCAAAGTGAGTTTGAGCAGGCCCAAAGGGCCTTCCAGAAGGCTTTGCAGCTGGCTCCTGATCATGTAACAGCCTGGGTGGGGCGCGGTAATGCCCTGGTCCAGCAATGTGAGTACGAAGCCGGCCTGATCTGCTACGACAGGGCCCTGCAAATAGATCCTCAAAGTGCCGATGCCTGCCATGGCAAGGCCTTGCTCTACCGGATCATGGGCCTGGAGGAAGAAGTGCGTATCTGGCAGGAAAAGGCGGTCCGGCTCGATCCGGAAATAGACGACCTTTGACACACTCCCCATAGCTAAAGCCAGGGATAGAACCTGGCTCGCACAAAAGCCGGAGCAGCCTGGGCAAAACTGGGACTCGGCTTTTTTTATGGAGCAGATTAGATGAAAAATATGCTGTTATTCGGTATACTCAGTAGGTAAACAGAAATCTTAAGGAGGGTCATCATGTATAAATGGAAAGAATTTTGTCTTGAATTTTGTGAGAACACGCCAGATAGTGCCCAGCTGCGCCAGATCGCAACCCAGCGACCGGAATTTTCGATTTATCCAGATTCAATTCATTGTCTGGATGAGGCTGTTTTGTTTTTGGCTAAAGAAGGGCACAAGAAGGTGCTGGTCGTTTATCCGGATGGTGCCTTTGCTGAGCGCTTTAGTGGTGATCCGGTTGATCTGGGTGGAAAAATAGCCCGGCTTTGCCCGGCTGACCTGGTCAACTGCCGGGTGATCCGGGAAATATTCCCCTTTACCAGGCCAGTCAGCTTTGGTGACAAGGCGGTTACCCTAGGCCTGGGCGACAGGTTGGGTCTGGCCTCACCGGGCCATCTAGAGGCCCTGGCTGATAAGGATATCTTTCCGGTCCTGGCCCAGCAGTCGATCAGGGAGCTTAACCTGACCGGACGCACATACGATGATGTCCTGGCAGCTGCCTCCTGGGCGGTCTTCATGGTTGGCTATGAAAAAGGTTTTGGTGCTGACGGTGATCACTTAAAGACAGCCCAGGAAGTCAAGATGGCACTTGACTCTGGTGTGACCATGATCACCCTGGATTGTTCCGAGCATATCAAAAATGATGTGCCTGACCTGGACCAGGCCCAGGTGAAAGAGCGTCTCGCCCAGATACCGGCTGAGGAGAAAGACTATCTGGCCAAAAAATGGTTTGGCAGGCAGCTAATATTGGAAAAAGAAACCAGGCTGGAATTTACGCCAGAGGATATGGAACGGATTGTGCTGATCTACCGTGATGCCATCCGCCATGCCGAAAGGATCTATCACGACCTGATTGGACCATCCCAGCGGGCTATCGATTTTGAGATGTCGATTGATGAGACGCTGACTCCGACCACACCCCAGGCCCATTATTATGTGGCTGAGACCTTGCAAAAAGCTGGCGTCAAGCTGGCCAGCCTGGCCCCGCGCTTTATTGGTGAATTCCAAAAGGGCATTGACTACCGCGGTGATCTGGCTGCCTTCCGGGCTGACTTTGCTGTCCACAGCCAGATTGCCCGCCAGTTGGGTTATAAAATCTCAGTCCATTCCGGCAGTGACAAGTTCTCTGTCTTCCCGGCTATCGGTGAGCTGACCAATCATGTCCTGCATCTGAAGACCGCCGGCACCAGCTGGCTGGAGGCTGTCCGGGTCATCGCTAAAAAGGATCCGGTCCTCTACCGTGAACTACATCAGTTTGCTTTGGAAAACCTGGCTGAAGCACGCCAGTATTATCTGATCAGTGCCAGGGCGGAGGATATCGCTCCCCTGGCAGATATTGCTGATGCAGACCTGGCGGACTTCTTAGACCAGGACGATGCCCGCCAGGTGCTGCATATCACCTATGGCCTGATGCTCAAGGCGAAAAATGCAGATGGCACGGAAAGGTTCCGGCCCCGCATCTATACCTGCCTGATTGAGAATGAAAAAGACTATGATGAGGATCTCAGAATCCATATCGGCCGCCATTTGAGCCAGCTGGGCCTGTAACTTTGCAAGCTGTCCGGCTCGTGCTATAATTTTTAAATCCAGCCAGCCTGTTGGCTGGCGCTTGAGGTGAAGGTAAAAAATGGCTTATCCCCTGATCGATGCCCTGGCAGGTCACTATGTGCTAGTTGACGGCCAGCTGCTGGAGATCTCAGCTGCAGCTGTTTGGCAGCTGCAGCAGCCCACAGAGGCGAAAATGTTTTATGAAGTCATCCGGGTGACCCGGTCTGTGCCACTCTTTTTTGCTGAGCATGAAAAAAGGCTGGCCAGATCCCTGGCTGGAGCCATCCAGCTGCCGGATGACTTGCTGGCTCAAAGCCGGCGCCTGCTGCAGGCAAACCAGCTAGATGAGGTCAATCTGCGCATTGTCTTGACTGAAAAAAATACTGTCCTGCACCTGGCTCCCTCCTATTATCCTGATAGAAAGGCGGTCGAGCAGGGGGTCTTGACGGGAGTTTTAAACTGGCAGCGGCCGGATCCCCAGATCAAGGTGATTGATCCGGCCTACAAGCAGGCAGTCGAGGCAGCTTTTGCACAGTCCGGCCCTTTCGGCCCTTATACGGAGCTGCTTTTAGCCAACCGCCAGGGCAAGTTGACGGAAGGGTCCAGGAGCAATCTGTTTTTCATCAAGGGCGCTGAGGTTATTTCCGCACCGGATGAGTATGTTCTTTTGGGCATCACCCGCCAGCATGTGGAAAAGGCTATCCGGCAAGCTGGCCTGAGGCTCAGTTATGCCCTTTACAGCCTGGCTGAGCTGCAGGAGGCTGGGATCAGCTCTGCCTTTATCTCCGGTTCACCAATTGATGTGCTGCCGGTCCTGGCAATTGACGGTTATAAACTGACATCTGCCCAGGATCCGGCCTGGCAAAGACTTTATGCTGCTTATATGGAGCTGGTGGCAGACTATATCAGGCAGCAGCAAATATGATTATTTACGGCCCTGGGCCAAGGAGGAATTTACATGAATCTGGAACGAGGTAATGTATCGGTTAATACCGAAAACATTTTCCCCATCATCCGCCAATGGCTTTATTCTGACCGCGACATCTTCTTACGCGAGCTGGTCTCCAATGCAGCAGATGCCATAGCCAAACTGAAAAGGCTGGCAGCTATCGGGGAGACCCAGCTGGCTGAGGATGAAGCTTTTGCGATTAAGGTTGTTTTTGATCAAAAGAACAAGACCCTCAGCGTGGAAGATAATGGCATTGGTATGACTGCAGACGAGATCCGCAAATATATCAACCAGATAGCTTTTTCCGGTGTGATGGATTTTGTCGAGAAGTATAAGGACAAGGGTGTGGAAAGCGAAGGTATCATTGGCCATTTTGGGCTGGGCTTTTATTCAGCTTTCATGGTATCAGACAAGGTCCGCATTGACACCTTATCCTACCAGGCCGGAGCTGCAGCAGCCGGCTGGGCCAGCGAAGATGGCATGGCCTATGAACTGGGTCCTTCGGAAAGGGACAGCCGGGGCACTAAGATCACCCTGGAGCTCTCCGAGGAAGGCGCTGAGTTCCTGACCGGGGAAAAGATCAGGGAGATCCTGAATAAATATTGTTCTTTCATGCCCTTTGAGATCTATTACAATGATCTGGCTGCCGATGCAGAAGCGGCTGAAAGAAGGGATAAAGAGAATAAACGAATCCGCAAGGAGAATGAAAAAAAGGCCAAGGAAGCTGAGAAAAAAGGTGAACCAGCCCCTGAGCCTGAGCTGGAAGAAACAGAGCCTCTGGCCCGGCCGCTGAACGACACCACACCACTCTGGCTGAAAAAACCCAGTGAGTGCACGGATGAGGAGTATAAGGAGTTTTATAAGAACACCTTCCAGGATTACCGTGAACCGCTCTTTTGGATTCACCTTAATATGGACTACCCCTTTAACCTGAAGGGTATCTTGTATTTTCCACGTTCGGAAAATGTTTATGAATCGCTGGAAGGTCGGATTAAGATCTACTATAACCAGGTCTTTGTGGCTGATAATATCAAGGAAATCATTCCGGAGTTCTTGTTCCTGCTTAAGGGTACAATTGACTGCCCTGACCTGCCTCTTAATGTATCGCGCAGCTTTTTGCAAAATGACCATTATGTCGGCCGGCTCTCAGCTCATATCATCCGCAAGGTGGCAGATAAGCTCAAGCAGCTTTTTGAAAATGAGCGGGAAGATTATGAAAAATACTGGGCAGATATTGGTGTCTTTGTTAAATATGGCATGATGCGGGAAGAAAAATTCTATGACCGGGTCAAGGATATCCTGGTTTTCCCGACCGTGGATGACAGCTTCAAGACCTTGAAAGACTTGTCTGACAGTATTGTTTACACACCTGATGCCAAGCAGCAGGTGGCCTATGTCCAGATGGCCCGGGCCCGTGACCTGACAGTTGTGGTGATGGACCATGAGATTGATAATCATTTCATGTCCTTTATTGAGTTTAAAAACCCCAAGGTCAAGTTCAAGCGGGTTGATGCTGAGCTGGGTGGTAAAGATAGCGACAGTATTCATACTGAGCGCCTGACTGAAATTTTCCGTAAGGTTAGCGGCCAGGAAAAGCTGGAAGTCAAACTCCAGTCTTTGGGTGAACAAGCTCTGCCAGCCATGATTGTTGAATCAGAAGAGTCCCGCCGCATGCAGGAAATGCGCAACCAGTTTGAGCGGATGAGCGGCTCTAATGATGGGATGGATTTTGCTGAGATGTTCCCGCTCCAGCTGACTTTAGTCGTTAATGATGACCAGCCCCTGGTCAGCCGCCTGTCAGCCCTGGCTGACCTGCCCGGTCAGGAAGAAAAAACTGACTTGGTTGCCCGCCAGATCTATGACCTGGCCCGGTTGGGCCATGGCTCTTTGACAGCTGAGGATATGGCTCTTTTCCTCAGCCGCAGTGCTGAGCTGTTAGACCAGCTTACCCAACCTGGTCTGGAGAGCTGAATAAAATTAAAAGTATTGCCAAAGATAAATGGCCGCCGCAGGACGGCGGCCAATTTTTTGATGGCTTGAGCCAGTTGAGCGCAAAAAGCGCGAAACAAAAAACCACCCGCTATGCGGGTGGAAGGAAATAAGCTTTAGCTTTAAGAAGCAAAACCACCTTGCTAATATAGAGTGGCTAGCAAGCGCACCGTAAAAAGCAAGGAGGTTTTGACCCAAATGGGTGAACAGAGTTTATCACACACAAGATGGGAGTGTAAATATCACGTAGTATTTGCTCCGAAATATCGCCGCAGAGTGATCTATGGCAAATTAAAGCGAGACATCAGCCAGATAATAATTGAGTTATGTCGACGCAAAGGAATAGAAATAATTGAAGCAGAAGCTTGCCCAGACCATATACATATGCTGATCAGGGTGCCGCCGAAGTACAGTATTTCTCAAATAATGGGTTACATCAAGGGAAAAAGCAGCCTGATCATCTTCGATAGGCATGCGAATCTCAAATACAAATATGGTAACAGGCATTTCTGGTGCCGAGGCTATTATGTGAGCACAGTAGGTAAAAACGAGAAAAAGATCAGAGAGTATATCTCCGAGCAACTAAAGGAAGATTACCTGCAAGATCAGATAAGCCTGAAAGAATACATAGACCCGTTTACGGGTGATCGGGAGACAGAACGCAAGAAATAAGCTGCTTTAGCAGCAGCAGTAACAGACGGTGCGCGAGGTAGAAATTCAAGTGGACGAAGGTCCAGCCGGTAACAGGCCCTTATAGGGCCAGATCAAACTGCCGGCTAAGCCGGCAGTTATGATTAGTACGCCCGACATGGGCAACAGCTTGGTGGAGAAAGTCCACTTTACGCCCGG
>CAZZGG010000046.1:0-18143 GCA_964654125.1 uncultured Oscillospiraceae bacterium | reverse complement strand
TACAACTGAGAAAAGCAATTGATGCTGCAGGAATTTCTGTTTCAGAACTAAGTGGAACCACTCAATCGCTGATGTGCTTCATGAACAGTCATGCTCAGGTTATTGTTGACACTCCTAATAAAAAGACAAAAGCTTATTACAAAATGTTCTCCCTTCAGGTTCCCGCAAAGGTCAATATCAAGAAATTCCAAAAAGAGGTCCTGCTCCTAAATATGTAGTGTTGTTTTTGAGCTCATCTTAGGATTATCCAGCAAAAGAACATGCCCGAATGTGCTAAAATCAAGCCTGGAGGTGGACTATGCCTGATCTTTTTAATAATGCCGATGCGGCTTTGCTGATCGTCTTTGGCCAGTCTAATGCCCATGGTCATGGCACCAGATTGGAGCCGGCCCAGCGTATCAACTTGCCTTTGCGCAATGTTTTTGGCTTGGCCAGGCAGGATAACCAGGCTTACGGCCTGGCTGATGTCAAATGGAGTGGGTTTTTGAGCCAGGGCATGAACCTTGGCGAAACGCAAGATCACACCTGCTGCCTGGCTAATTATTTTGCCAGACTCTGGCAGGACCAGATTGATGCGGGCAACTGCTTGGAACTGCCGGATTTGTATATAATTCAGCTGTCTATCGGTGGTCAAGGTATTGCCGCCCGGGAAAAATATGGCAATATGTGGTATCCGGCCCGTCCGCCAGTGCTGGTGCCGGGCCGGCTGGGCCAGGTTGACATCTCTCTTTTCCCCCTGGCTCTGGAAATTCTGACCCTGGCCCAAGCAAATTTAACCAGCCAAGGCAAGCGGGTTAAGGTGCTGGGACTGCACTGGAATCAGTGGGAGACTGAAGTGGATACAGGCGGAGCGGCCATCCTGGATGCCAGGCGGAACTATGGTGAGCTCTTTGCCGCTTTGCGCCAGGCACTGGGCCTGGACTGCACAATATACCTATACCAGCCGCTCAGCCGGGTCTTTGCCGACTTGAGCGGCTTGACTGTAATTGAAAAGATATTTACGGATTTTGTGCAGCAAGAAAAAGGCTTTGGCCTGATCGATATCAGTAAATCTGAAGCTTATGATCCGACCCGGCAGGATAAGGGCATCTTTTTGCGCGATCTGGTCCATTATAACTGTGCGGCCCAGGCCTGGTTTGCCAAACATTTTTGGCAAAGGCTTTTTTTGACTGCTGAATAAAGTCTTATTGGCAAAAAGACAGCTTATGCTAAAATATTTATACTTTGCGATGGCATTTGAGGCGGTGGTTTTTTTGAGACATAAATTATTCAGCAGCATTATTCTAACCTGTCTGATCTTATGCATGGCCAGTCAGCCCCTGGCTGCAACAACTGCACCGGGGCAGCAGCCAGCGGGCTGTCCCACAGTGGATGCTGCGGCATTTGTGCTTTATGATGTCGGGAGCGAGAGTGTTTTAGTGGGCCGGGATTACGAAAAAGCCCTGGCTCCGGCCAGTATCACCAAGGTGCTGACAGTGCTGCTGGCCTTGGAAAAGCTGGATCTGGCTGATGAAATCACTATCACCACTGAAATGTTTGCTGAAATACCGAATGACTATACCCGGCTGGGCCTGGTTGAAGGAGAGATTATCACTGTAGCTGATGCAATAGCGGCCAGTCTTCTGATATCCGCCAATGATGCAGCTTTGGCCCTGGGCCTTAAAATGGGCCAGACCAAGGCGGGTTTTGCCCGGATGATGAATGAAAAAGCCCAAGAGCTCGGTTGCACCGCTAGTAATTTCACCAACCCCTACGGCTATGCAGACCCCGACCATCTCACATCAGCCCTGGACATGGCCCTGATCACCAGTGCCGCCTTAAAAGAACCCTTGTTTTGTCAGATTTCCACCCAGAAAAATATGTTGGTCCAGCCCACCAATAAATACGCTGAAGTGCGCGGCCTGCCCAATGGCAACCGTTTTATTAAAACCACCCAGTATGCCTATGAACCTTATCTGGGCGGGAAAACCGGTTTCACCAACCTGTCGGCCTACACCATAGTTGCCGGTGCAAAAAAAGACGGTCTAGAGCTGGTCGGCGTGATTTTAGGTGCTCCCAATGCTGTGCAGCGTTATACTGACCTGATCGACTTGTTCGAGTTTGGTTTTAGCCAGTATAAGAGCCAGAAGCTGGAAGCTGCTGCTTACAGCCAGGTCAAGCACGAGGCGATCGGTCAGGTCAATGACCAGTTGACAGCACAGGGCAGCCTCATGTTGATTGATAAGGCCGAGCTGCTGCTGCCGCCATATGCCATAATCACATCCGACTGCAGCGGGCAGACTGGCCAGTTACAAGTAGAGCTGCCTCAACTTGATCTGCCGGCAAAGGGCGGAGCGCAAAAAATCAGCTTGCCACTCAAGCTGGTCTTTGCCAATGGTTATACAGCACCGGCTGGGTTTTTGGAGATTGAGCTTTTACCCCAGCCCACATCCAGCCCAAGCACAGCAACTACAACAGCCGCTGCCTTACTTTCTGAAAAAGTCAAAGATCAGGAGCAGGCAGCAAAAGGCGCTGCAGAAAAAGCGCCCTATGGGCGCTATCTGCTGATCGGCGGTCTGAGTCTTGTATTTTTAGTGGCTTTCTTGCTGTTGGTGGCTATGATCAGGCGCGACCTGGTCAAAAAAAGACGGAAAAGGCCGCGCCTGATCTAAGATCATTCGTTGGACGATTCTTGCAGCTGGTCAAAATTCTTACCGCTTAATTCCTGCCAGGTCAGTTTCAATCTGGCAAAGCGGTTTTGAATATTAGCGATTTCAATGGGCCGGCGTACTTTCCTGGTGGTTGTCTTAACCATATCCTGGAAACTATAAACATAATTGCGGATCTTTTTAAAAGAGGGCAGATGGCGATTGATATCAGCAATGATCTGATCAAGCTGCAGTTTTAAAGCGGCATCATCAGATGACTTGATGCCCTTTTCTTCGATTTGATCACGGTCGATGACAATCTTGGCATTGACATAGACATCGCCGGTCTTACCTTCCTCGCCCCAGACTAAAGATTCCTTGATGAATTTTTTCTGGTTGATCATAAACTCGATTTCTTCCGGATAGACTTTCTTGCCATTTTTTAACACGATCATTGATTTGAGCCGGCCGGTAATGGTTAAAAAACCGCTCCTGGGACAGATCATGCCGATATCACCAGTCCGGAACCAGCCATCCTGATCAATCACTTCAGCAGTTGCCGCCTCGTCTTCATAGTAGCCCAGCATGACAATGGGTCCGCGCACCAGGATCTCGCCAGGTTGACCTTTTTTAGCGTCAATGGCAACTTCCACACCGGCAATTGGCGAACCTACAGTACCGGGCTTAAAGTCGCGGTCATTGCAGCCGGCCACAACAGGCGCTGTTTCTGTCAGGCCATAACCTTGCAGGATTCGCAGGCCGACTGCATCAAAAAAGCTGATGATAGCTGTGTCAATCGGAGCGGCACCGCAAATACCCAGCCTGAGCTGGCCGCCAAAAGCAGCCATGATCTCGCCATAGATCTTCTGCCGCAGATCAAGGCCAACTTTGCGCAGTAGATTAGTCAGAGGAATCAGGCGGCGGACCAGTTTGTCCTTACCAGATTTTTTCAGAGCCAGCTGCACCTTGTTGTAAAAACTTTCAAAAACAGCAGGTACCCCGATAATCATGTTAGTCTTATATTCGTTGAGATTTTTCTGGATATAACGCAGGCCATCGCAGATATCAATCTCACAGCCAAAAGAAAGGGCGACAAAAAGTCCGCAGGTATTTTCAAAGGTGTGGTGCAGAGGCAGGACGGACAGGAGGCGGGTGCCTGGTTCCAGCTTGATGATACCGGAAAGACCTGCGATATCAGCACAGATATTTTTGTGACTGAGCATGACTGCCTTGGCTGCGCTGGTAGTGCCGGAGGTGAACAGGAGTGAAGCCAGACTGTTTTCGTCAATCTGCCGGCTGGTGTAGCTCTGGTCCGCCTGGCCCAGCAATTCATAACCCCGCTCCAGCAGGGCTGCCATGTCACTGGTGTAGGGCTGCTTCGCCTGGCTGGCGCTGGCCAGGGCTGAAAAGGAGAACAGGGCTTTGATCTGGCCGGGCAGCTGTCTGACAGCTTTTTGCATGATAGGATAAAAAGAATCCTGGAAGAAAACAGCAGCAACACCGCCACGTTCCAATAAATTGATTATTTCCTGCTCCGGTAAAAGCCGGTCCAGCGGAACGCTGATACCAACACCATTAAGCATGGCAGTATGGGCCAGGCACCAGTAATAGGAATTATCACCGATGATGGCAATTTTCTGGTCAGCCAGGCCCAGATCAAGCAGAGCTGTGCCTAAGGCTTGATAATCCTGGTTGAATTGAAGATAGGATTTTTTTTGGATCGGATCCGAAGGCTTATTGCGGTAGGCAAAAGCAGTTTTTTCACCGTAAAGCTCTGTGCTGCGGGTAATCATGTCCCGCAGGTTTGTATAGCTGGTGATATCGTAAAAAGGACGCCCTTTTATTATTTGCATTTATAATCCTCATTTCCAACCGGTCTTTTGAAAGTCTAAAAAACCGGACATATTTTACTTGCTTTATATACATTAGTCTAGTGAGATAAGCTCTAGTGTACACTATACTATTAATTGACCCAGTCAACAATAAAAAATCAGTGATTTGTGCTACAATCAAGTGAATAAGTCAAATACCCAGCAGCTGAGGCAAGTAGGGGGAATAAATATGCTGAACCAAAGACAAAAAATGCTGATCGAAGCTGTTAATGCAGCCAAAGAACAGGTGCTGGCTGCAGAAGAATATATCTGGCAGCATCCGGAAACGGGTTACAGGGAGTGGAAGACATCTGCTTATCTGGAAAAGGTTTTTACTGACCTGGGTTACCAGTTGACCAAAGCCGGCAATATCCCGGGTTTTTACACCGACCTTGTTAGTAGCAAGCCCGGGCCGAAGATTTTGCTGCTGGCTGAGCTAGATGCCCTGGCCAGCCCGACCCATGCCCAGGCTGTAGATGGCAATGCCCATGCCTGTGGCCATCATGCCCAGTGTGCTGCCCTGGTTGGGGTGGCTGCTGCCCTGCAAAGCCCCGGGGTCCTGGATGGCCTGGCCGGCTCGATCCGCCTGATGCTGGTGCCGGCTGAAGAACTAATTGAGATAGAATACCGTGAATCCTTGCGCCAGCAGGGCATTATTAAATACTATGGTGGTAAGCTGGAGTTTATGCAGCGCGGTTATTTCGCGGATGTCGACCTGGCTTTCATGATCCACACCACCAGTGATGATACAGTTGATTTTGCTTGCAACAGCGGCAACAATGGCTGCATCGCCAAACGGGTTATCTACCAGGGTGTGGGCGCCCACGCCGGCGGCTCGCCCCACCTGGGTGTCAATGCTCTTTATGCGGCCCAAATGGGTATGCAGGCAGTCAATGCCCTGCGTGAGACCTTCCGGGAAGATGATCACATCAGGGTCCACCCCATCATCACGGCCGGCGGCAGTTCAGTCAACATCATTCCGGCTGAAGTCAAACTGGAAAGCTATGTGCGCGGAGCCAGCATGGACAGCATCATCGCTGCCAACTACAAGGTCAACCGGGCTCTGGCCGCAGGTGCGGCTGCCTTGGGAGCCAGGGCCAAGCTGATCGACCGGCCCGGTTATGCGCCCTTGCATAATGATAAGAATCTGGCTGCACTGGCCCAGGAATGCATGGAAGCCCTGGTCGGACCCGACCGGGTCAATTTCACCCGAAAACACAGCACCGGTTGCACAGACATGGGTGATGTCTCCTGTGTCATGCCTGCTATTCATCCCTATGCCAGTGGGGCCAGCGGAGCCGGCCACAGTGATGAATACAAGATCGCTGACAGTGAAAAGGCCTGTCTTAATTCAGCCCGGGCCCAGCTTTTGCTGATTGATGCCTTACTGCAGGACGACGCTGCCCGGGCCCGCCAGATAGTGGCTGCAGCTAAGCCCCCCTATAGTTCAATCAGTGCCTATCTTGAGGCAACAGAAAAGTTAACCTGTGATCTGGATGCGGTAGCTTACCAGGAGGATGGCAGTATAAAGCTGCAGCCTGGCCCCAGATAAAGCGTTGCCAAATGAAAAGATTCAGCCCTTTTTATGCTCAGATATATCGTCTGGTTGACTTGATACCAGCTGGCAGGGTGGCAACTTACGGCCAGCTGGCCGCAATTTTGGGCCGGCCCCGAGCCGCCCGCCAGGTCGGCCAGGCTTTAAGCCGGACGCCACCCTACCTGGATTTACCGGCTTATCGAGTGGTCAGCCAAAGCGGCCAGCTGGCACCTGCCTTTGTTTTTGGTGGTCCGGCCCGGCAAAAAGAGCTTCTGCAAAGAGAAGGAGTGGCTTTTATCAAGGAAAAGATCGATCTGGACAGGTCGATCTGGCAGCCTGACCTGAATAGGATCCTGCCCTTACTGGCGGATGAACAGGAGTAGTATGAGCGGAGTATTTGGAGTAGTCTCAAAAAATGACTGTGTCCATGAAGTATTTTTTGGCACGGATTATCATTCCCACCTAGGCAGCAGCAGGGCGGGTCTTGTCATCTTGGGGAAAGCTGGTTTTGACAGGGCCATCCACAATATTGAGAACTCACCCTTCCGGACCAAATTTGCTGGTGATATCAGCCAAATGGCCGGCTGCCAGGGGATCGGCTGTATTTCTGATCATGAACCCCAACCGCTGCTGGTCCGCTCCCATCTGGGCAGCTATGCCATAACAACAGTCGGCCGCATCAATAATCTGGCTGAGCTGGCCAGGACCATGCTGGCCGGGAGCAATACCCACTTTCTGGAGATGAGCAGCGGCGCAATCAACCAGACTGAGCTGGTTGCCGCCCTGATCAACCAGGAGACCAGCCTGACTGCAGGTATCCGCCATGTCCAGGACCTGATCGAGGGCTCAATCAGCATCTTGATCCTGACTGACCAGGGTCTTTACGCGGCCCGGGACAGGTACGGTCGCACACCCTTGTCAATCGGGCAAAAACAGGATGCCTATTGTGTGTCTTTTGAGTCTTTTGCCTATCTTAATCTGGGTTATACAGAAAAGAGAGAACTGGGTCCGGGTGAGACAGTGTTTTTAACAGCCGACAGCCTGGAAGTCTTGCAAGAACCCTGGCCGGAAAAAAAGGTCTGTGCCTTTTTGTGGATTTACTTTGGCTATCCGACTTCCAGTTATGAAGGGAAAAATGTCGAGCTTGTCCGCTACCATTCCGGCCAGCGCCTGGCAGCCCGTGAAACAATCAAGGCAGATCTGGTTGCAGGTGTGCCCGATTCCGGTACAGCCCATGCTATCGGCTATGCTAATTACTCCGGCATTCCCTTTGCCCGGCCCTTTATCAAATACACACCAACCTGGCCCAGGTCCTTCCTGCCGCCCCAGCAGGAATTACGCAGTGTGATCGCCCGCATGAAAATAATACCGGTTGATGATCTGATCCGGCAAAAAAGCCTGCTCCTGATAGACGATTCTATTGTCAGCGGCACCCAGATGCGGGAGACAACTGATTTTTTATATCGCTGCGGGGCCAAGCAGGTCCATATCCGGCCAGCTTGCCCACCTTTGCTTTATCCTTGTCCCTATTTGAACTTCTCCCGCTCCAGCACAGCCAGCAACCTGATTGCCAGGCAGGCGATCAAGGAGCTGACCGGCCAGGAAGACGTGGAGGATCTGACCGCTTTTGCCGAGCCTGACCGGCCTGAGTATGCTGCCATGCTGGAAAAAATCCGGCAAAAACTGAATTTCACCTCCCTGTCTTACACCAGGATTGATGATATGCTAGGTGCCATCGGGCTTGATCCGGCCAGTCTTTGTACATATTGCTGGAATTGCCAGGGCTGATATCATTATTTTTGGTTTAGCACTTTTAGTGAATTTACTGTAATATAGTTCTAATATTAACCAGGAGGCCAAACATGAGCAGAGTTTATAATTTTTCAGCTGGTCCATCGATGCTGCCTTGGTCAGTTTTAACCAAGGCTGCTGCAGAAATGACAGATTACCAGGGCAGTGGCATGTCTGTCATGGAGATGAGTCATCGATCTGCCATCTATGAATCGATTATTGGCAAAATGACGCAGTTAATGAGAGATGTGCTGGACATACCTGCAAATTATAAAATACTCTTGTTACAAGGTGGTGCCACCAATCAGTTTTCAGCAGTCCCGCTTAATCTCCTGACAGGCTCCGGCAAGGCTGATTATGTGATCAGTGGCCAGTTTTCCCAAAAGGCCTACCAGGAAGCCACACGTTATGGTGATATCCGGGTTCTGGCCAGCAGTGCTGAGCAAAACTTTTCCTACATACCTGAATTTTCCCGCAAGGATATCCGGCCTGAGGCTGACTATGTACATATTTGTTATAACAACACCATCTTTGGCAGCTGCTTTAAGGAGGTGCCTGACACTGGCGACATACCGCTGGTGGCAGACATGTCTTCTTGTATTTTGTCAGAGCCTGTTGATGTAGCCCGGTTTGGCCTGATTTATGCCGGAGCGCAAAAAAACATGGGGCCGGCAGGCCTGACGGTTGTGTTAGTGCGCGAGGACCTGCTGGGCCGCCAGATGAAACAGACCCCGATCATGCTGGATTATAAGCTGGCAGCTGATAATGACAGCATGTATAACACGCCGCCCTGTTATGCCATATATATGGCTGGATTGGTGCTGGAATGGCTGCAGGATGAAATAGGCGGACTGGAGAACATGGCTGCCCTCAACCGCAAAAAAGCTGGTAAACTCTATGATTATCTGGCTGGGTCAGCCCTTTTCAAAAGCACGGTTGACCCGCTCTACCGCTCCTTGATGAATGTTACCTTTGTCAGTGGTGATAAAGAGATTGACAGCCGCTTTTGTAAGGAAGCCGGCCAGGTTGGACTGGTTAATCTAAAAGGTCACCGCAGCGTGGGCGGGATGCGGGCTTCTATTTATAATGCCATGCCTGAAGCAGGTGTTGATCGCCTGATTGAATTTATGAAGGAGTTTGAGCAGAATGTATAAGATTAAGACCTACAACAAGATCTCACAAACCGGTCTTGCCCTGTTTGATCCGGCCAAGTACCAGCTGGCTGATGATTTGGCTGAATCTGATGCTATTTTGGTCAGATCCGCCTCTTTGCATGATGTGGAGCTGCCAGCTTCGCTTAAGGCCATAGCCAGAGCCGGTGCAGGTGTCAACAACATTCCTGTGGCTGACTGTACAGAAAAAGGTATTGTTGTTTTCAACACACCAGGTGCCAATGCCAATGCTGTTAAGGAATTGGCTGTAGCTGCTCTGCTCTTGTCCTCGCGCGATATAACCGCTGGGATCAATTGGGCCCGCACCCTGGCCGGTCAGGCCAATATTGAAAAGAGCGTTGAGGCTGGCAAGGGTCAGTTTGCCGGGCCGGAACTGGCTGGCAAGACCCTGGGTGTCTTTGGGCTTGGCGCCATCGGCTCCATGGTGGCAGAAGCAGCTGTTGCCCTGGGTATGGAAGTTTATGGACATGATCCTTATCTGACAGTGGATCACGCCTGGATGCTCTCACGCCGGGTCAAGAAGGCAAAAGATGCCGCAGATATCTTCCATAAATGCGACTATGTTGCCCTGCACATCCCCTCCACTGAACAGACCCACCATTTTATTAATGAAAAGACCCTCGAATTGATGAAAAAGGGGGTGCGTATCATAAATCTGGCCCGGGCTGACCTGGTGGAGGAAAATGCCTTGAAAAAAGCTCTTGAGCAAGGTAAGGTGGCCTGTTATGTAACGGACTTTCCCAACCAGGCTGTGCTGGAGATGGAAAATGTCATAGCTATTCCTCATCTGGGTGCCTCAACCCCGGAAAGTGAAGAGAATTGTGCTGTCATGGCAGTCAATGAGCTGGTTGACTTTCTAGAAAACGGTAATATTAATAACAGTGTCAACTTCCCGTCGCTGATCAATCCCAAAGGCGGCGAAGAGAGTATTTGTATTATTCATAAAAACATACCCAATATGCTGGCTCTGATTTCCTCAGCCCTTTCCAGTGAGAAGATTAACATTGAAAACCTGTCCAGTCGCAGCAAGGATGATGTCGCTTATTCCGTTTTGGAAATCAATGATTGTTGCCCCCAGGCTGTGATTGATAAATTGCAAAAAACCCAGGGGATTATCCGCATTCATGTAATCAATAATCGTTAAATCTTGGGAGGGTATAAATATGCAGCCCAGTGTCTGGTCAAGTTATTTTTATGATTTAGCTCCTGAGGAGATGGTTCTGGCCTTTGCCGGCCAAAACTGGCAGTACTCCGAACTATCAGATGAGCATGCGGAAAGACTGCTGGAACGGGGAAGTCCGGAAAAGACCGGACTGGCCTTTGCCAGCTTCGCCAAAGAACACGGTCTTAGCTTTCCTCAGGGCCACCTTTGGCTCAGATGCGACCTGGCCGGTGCTGACCGAGTAAACACAGTTGAGCAGCTTAAAGCCTGGTTGGACCTATTTTTGGCGGTCGGCGTCAAGGCAGCTGTCCTGCATCCAGCCGGGCCAGCCCGGTATCGGGCCGGTGACCCCAAAGAAGCCATCTTGGCGGATAGCCTTTTGTCTTTGCGCAGTCTGACTGAGTATATCCAGGCCACAGATATGGTTATCTGCCTGGAAAACTTGTACACTCACGCCAGCACGGCTGCAGAGCTGCTTGATCTGATTGCCGCTGTCGCTAGTCCTAACCTGGGTATTTGTCTGGATACCGGTCACTTAAACCTGGCCGGCCACGACCAGGCTGATTTCATCCGGCAGGCAGGGCCATATCTCAAGGCGTTACACATAGCGGATAATCAAGGCGAAACTGACCAGCACCTGATGCCTTATGGACCCGGTACTGTTGACTGGGTACAGCTAGTGGCAGCTTTAAAAGAAGTTTCCTATCAGGGACTGTTCAACTTTGAAATACCGGGCGAGCGCCGGGCACCCATGCCAGTTTTATTGGCAAAACTTGACTATCTCAAGCAGCTGAGCCAGCTGATGCTGGGTTAGGCTGATGGGGAAGTTAATTGTGTCTGGCTCTTGATTCGGTTAAGATGAGATTAAGGAAAGTCTGCATATTCAGGAAAAACAAGCAGGCGCGGTGGGGGACACATGAAAAAGATTTGTGAAACTTTGGCACAGACAGCTTTATTTGGCGGCCTGAATCATGATTTGTTCCACGATTATTGTGGTCAGACAAATATTCGGATTGTCTGGAAAGGTGAGGTGCTGGTTAATGAGGGTGATCCCTGCACTGGTATAGGTATGATCCTGGAAGGGCAACTGGCCCTGCAAAAATATGCCAGTTCAGGTGACTTTGCTACACTTGAGCTTTTAGGAGCAGGAGAAATATTTGGCGAATACCTGATTTTTGGTAATAAGACCACCTATCCAGTCACGATTGAGGCAGTCACCAATGCCAAGATTATTTTCGTCGCCAAGGATATTTTGATGACCCTGCTTAATAACAGTCCTGCTATAATGCAGAACTTTCTCACGATTTTGTCAGACCGGATTCAAGCCCAGAACAGGAGAATATCCCTGCTTTCACAAAAGAGCCTGCGCCAGAAGGTGGCCAACTATTTGCTGGAACTCTTGCGGGAGCAATTGGAATCAGAAGGTGAATCACCCCAGGCAATGCGCCAGACTGTTTCCACCCAGGCGGTTGAACTACCAGTTTCCAAGGAAGTTGTTGCCAGGCTTTTGGCCATGCCGCGCCCCTCATTTTCCCGTGAACTGATCAGCATGGAAAGAGATGGCTTGATCAGGGTGAGCGGTAGGGTTATTTGGCTGACTGACCTGGACAGGCTAGAGCGTGGTGTTATTGAGGGCTTCCAGTTTTAAATAGTTAGTTTTATTAACGAAATTCTATTGTTCAGTGATAGGCTTTGGCTTATCATAAAGACGGAGGGGTAATTGTTCAAAAGGGGAATCTGGTGAAGTGCTGATATCTGCAAATAGTGATATTTTAACTGATCTTGGACAATTTTTACGTAATTTGTTCCAGGATGTGACAAGCGGTTTGCTTTTTTTTGGCGGGCCGCTTGATATCATGATTGCTGTCGGTGATATTCTCGCCACAGCGCTGGTTACCTATTATGTCCTCAAACTCCTGCGTGACTCCAGGGCCTGGCAGCTTCTCAAAGGCCTGATCCTGATTTTAGCATTTGCCCTGGTCTGTAGTCTGGCTGGCTTAAATACAGTTGGCTTTTTACTGAATAATACGATCTCTGTTCTGGCAATAGCTTTTGTTGTCATCTTCCAGCCGGAACTGCGCCGCGCCTTGGAGACTGTGGGCCGGAGCAGCTTTAATGTATTGACATCAGCAGTCACTCCGGAAGAGAAGGGTAAAAGCGCCACATCCTTGCATAACTTGATTGAAGCTCTGGTCCGGGCTAGTGAGAGTATGGCCTTTAGCCATACAGGTGCCTTAATCATCATCGAAAGGCAGACTAAACTGGGTGAACTGGTCGCCCAGGAAAATGTTGTTTTACTGGATGCTGCAGTTTCAGCAACTGTCCTGCTGCAGATTTTTTACAACGGTTCACCTCTACACGATGGTGCGGCGTTGATCAGGGATGGTCGTCTGGCTGCAGCCCGTGTCCATGTGCCTTTGTCGGACAATTATAAGCTGCGCCAGGATTACGGCACCCGGCACCGGGCTGCAGTTGGTGCCAGTGAGATGGGCGATGCCATCGCTATTGTTATTTCTGAAGAGCGCGGCACCATCAGTGTTGCTGTGGAAGGCCAGCTTTACACCCTGAATAATGGTGATGCCCTGAGGGCCATGCTGCATGAGCAGCTCGGAGCTCCGAAGATTTCCGGCAGTATTGTTTCCAGCCTCTTTCGCAGCAGCCGCAAAAAACCTGATGAACAAACCGCAGTTCCTCAAGAAGCAGCTGTTAACGGCCAGGGCGGCTCTAAAAAACTGCCCCGCAAAAACAGGATCCTTTTGGCTGTGTCTTCTTTGGCGATTGCCATAGTGCTTTGGCTTTATGTCCAGGTTACGATTAATCCGATTGAATCGAAAACCTTCATGATACCGCTCAATTATACAGGTATCACTGAGGTGCAGGAAAAAGGTTTTGATCTGCAATATCCCTTGCAAAACGTTCAAGTCACTTTGATGGGCCGCAAAAAATCAATTTCTGTGCTGAATAATAATGATGTCAAAGCTTATCTGGATTTTGCCCAGATTGAAAGTACAGGCCTGGTCAGGTTGGAAGTGCAGATTGACACAGGCAGCCTGCTTTATTTTCGCGTTACTTATAAATCGCCCTCAGCTGTGACTGTCAGTGTTAGAGAAAAACCACCAGCTGATTAGGAGAATAACTAAAAGAGGAATGTTATGGCAAGATTATTTGGCACCGATGGGGTGCGTGGTGTAGCAAATCAGGATTTGACAGCTGATCTGGCCTTCCGGGTTGGCTGGGCTGCTGCCAGGATACTGGCCGGAGACTTGGGTAGAAGACCACAGATCCTGATTGGGACTGATACACGCATTTCCTGTGCCATGCTGGAAGCTGCCATTGTTGCCGGAATTTGTGCAGCCGGAGCAGATGCCTTGCAAGCTGGCGTGATCACAACACCGGGCATAGCCTATCTTTGCCGGTATTACAATTGTGCGGCTGGGATTATGATTTCCGCTTCACATAATTCATATGAATTCAATGGAATCAAGATCTTTCAAAACAATGGTTATAAATTACCAGACGAATTAGAAGACCGGATCGAGAGCCTGATCAATTCCTACGATTTTATCAAACAAGACAGGCCGACAGGGCCGGGCGTGGGCCGCAGCCAGCAGCTTTTAGATGCAGCCGCTTGCTATAGTAATTTTCTCCAGTCCCAGGCGGTTGATTTGACGGGCTTGAAGCTGGGACTGGATTGTGCCAATGGGGCCAGCTATAAGATAGCACCGGCTCTTTTTGCCAAGCTGGGCGCTGAGGTCTTGGCCATGGCGGTTGAACCGGATGGTCTGAACATCAATGCGGCTTGTGGTTCTTTATATCCGGAAAAACTCAGCCAGCTGGTCAGGGACAACAACTGCGATATCGGCCTGGCTTTTGATGGTGATGCCGACCGCTTGATCGCGGTTGATGAGAATGGCCTTGTTGCCGACGGCGATGTGATCATGGCTGTGATAGCGCGGCATATGAAAGAAAACAACAGTTTGAAAAAAGATGCTCTGGTTGCCACTGTCATGAGCAATCTGGGCCTGGAACTGATGGCCAGGGCAAATGGTATCCACCTGGTCCGTTCTAAGGTAGGGGACAGGTATGTGCTAGAGCAGATGCTTTTATATGGTTATGCCCTCGGCGGTGAACAGTCGGGCCACATCATCTCCCTGGACCAGTCAACGACAGGTGATGGCCTACTCACTGCTCTTAATCTGCTCAAGGCGCTTAAGGCTGCCAAGCAGAGTTTGGGGCAGGCCCGGCAAATAATGAAACAGATGCCCCAGGTTCTGCGTCAGATCAATATTTCTGAAGATAGTAAACAAAGAATCATCCAAGATGAGGACATCCTGCACCAGATCAGTAAAATAGAGGAAACCTTAGGGGAAAGTGGCCGGATCCTGGTCCGGCCATCTGGGACTGAACCCCTGCTGAGAGTAATGATTGAGGGTGAAGACCCAGATTTTATCAGTTCTTTGGCCGACCAGCTGATCAGCAGGATCAGCCAAAGGCTGAGCCTGCTGTGAGATTACACTAACAGGGTCCTGATCTCAGCTCCGGTCAAGCGGGCCAGTTCACCCAGCCGGTCCTTGGTGAGCGGATTGACAAAGGTGTAGGATGCGCCTTTTTGGCGGGCCCGGCCGGTTCGGCCGATCCGGTGGATATAGTGGTCATTTTCATCCGGTATTTCATAGTTGAAAACAGCATCGACTTGTTCAATGTCCAGGCCGCGGGAAGCGACATCAGTGGCAACCAGGATGGGTAGCTTGTTGGCCCGAAAACGCCGGATGATTTTTTCCCGCTGGGACTGGGGCAGATCCCCGTGCAGGCAGTCTGCCTGGCAGCCCGCTGCTTGCAGGTGACGGGTCAGGGAGCGCACAGTCTGGATGGTGTTGCAAAAAACAATTACTTTTGTATAGCCATTGATGCGGATGATCTTTTTAATGGCGCTTATTCTGGCAAAGCCACTGGCTTCTACTGCATACTGGTTGATATCGGGCCGATCCAGGCTGGTTGGGTCTACAGTCAGTTCAACAACATCCCTTTGATAAATCCAGGAGATGTCCATAACTGAACGGGATAAGGTGGCAGAGAACATGGCGATCTGCCAGACCTTGGGCATCTGGTCAAGGATCCTTCTCACATCGTGGATAAAGCCCATATCCAGCATGCGGTCTGCTTCGTCTAAGACAGCGATCTTGACGGTGTCCAGGCGGATGGTGCGTCTTTTCAGGTGGTCGAGCAGCCGGCCAGGCGTGGCAATGACTATTTGGGGTTTTTGCCGCAGCAACTTGATTTGACGATCTATTGGCTGGCCGCCATATACTGTGACAATCTGGACAAAAGGCCTAGTTAGGGCCAGCTGGCAAAGGTCATCGCTGATCTGGATAGCCAGCTCCCTGGTTGGGCTGAGAATAAGTGCCTGGATACCATCTGCCTTGGTGTCCAGGTTTTCCATGATGGGAATGCCGAAAGCACAGGTTTTGCCAGTGCCGGTAGGGGCTTTGGCAATCACATCGCGCCAGTTCAGCATGGGCGGTATAGTCATCAGCTGGACAGAGGTCGGTTCTGTAAAACCCATCTTGGCAACTGCATCCAGTGATTCCTGACTTAAATTTAAATCATCAAACTTATTTGCGGTCATGTTTCTCCTTTAGGTGCATTTATCACACATATATTGATGTTACCATGGATCGATGCAAAACTGAAGAAGCAATGCCAACAACTGCAAAAAGTAAGCAAACAAAGGTAAAAACCATCCCCAAAACAAGCTCCATAGTATATAATGGCAATATCTTGAGATCGCAATAACTAAGGAGGACAAACTAATGTATTGCCCTAACTGCGGAACTAAAAATGTTGAAGATGCCAAGTTCTGTGATAACTGTGGTCAGCCCCTGGGTGCTGCAGCAAAACAAGAACAGACACCTCAGCAGGAAGCACCTGTCCAGCAGGTCTACCAGCAACCCTATCAAGAGCCTCAGACCTACCAACAACCTGCTTATGGCCAGCAGCCGACAGCTCCGCCCAGTAATGGTGTTGCGATAGCTTCTTTGACCCTGGGTATTGTTGCTGCAGTTTTTATCTTCATTCCCGGCCTGGCCTGGGTTAGCATCATTTGTGCTATCATTGGCTTGATCCTGGGTATTTCAGCCAAGAAAAAGGCACCATCAGGGATGGCAACTGCTGGCTTGGTCTTGAGCATTATTGCTCTGGCTATCAGTGTTGTTGTTTTTATTGCCTGCTTGGCCTGCGCAGGAGCTTTGGCTTCGTTAGGAGCTAGTTTTTCCTGATTTGACTGAAGTAGGACTTTAAATTTGCTGCCCTTTATATCGATTTTTGGTATAAACCTACCCATGTATGGCCTCATGATAGTCATAGGGGCGGCTTTAGGATTTTTGCTGACTGTCTTTAAGCCGGTTTATGCTGGTTTGCCCAGGCAGGATGTGATTTTTTCTGCCATCTATGTGGGGATAGGTTTTTTTGTTGGTGCCAAGTTGCTTTATCTGCTAACTTTGATACCTTTTATAATCAGGAATTTCCAGCAAATCAGCTGGAATCTGACTTTGATCAATGAATTGTTTAATGGCGGCTTTGTTTTTTACGGTGGCCTGATCGGCGGATTGCTGATGATTTGGCTCTATTGTAAAAAATACAAGCTGCCTTTTTTTATGTATCTGGAAAACCTGATCCCTGCACTGCCGCTCATCCATGGCCTCGGCAGGGTCGGTTGTTTCCTGGCCGGTTGCTGTTACGGCCGGCCTACCCCGCCCCCCTTTGGTGTTTTCTTTCATCCTGATTCAGTGGCACCAGCAGGGATTTCCTTTTTTCCTGTCCAGCTGCTGGAGGCGGCCATAAACCTGATTATTTTCCTGCTTCTTTTTCTCTATTCCAGAAAAAAAAGGCAAAGTGGCCAGATCCTGGGCCTTTATCTGCTTTTATACCCTGTAGCCAGGTTTGGCCTGGAATATTTGCGGGCTGATGAGATCAGAGGCTTTCTCTGGGGTCTTTCAACTTCACAGTGGCTGAGCATACTACTTTTTTTGTGCGGTATATTTTTGTCAGTCCGGGCAAAAGCTTTTAGCATACACACTGATGACAGAAAAAAGGCATAAGAAAAAGGGATGCCCTTTGTCTATACATATTAGAACACCTCTATCATTACAGAAGGATTTGACAAAAAGCATCAGAAAAAGACAGCCAATGAGCCAAAACTACAGAGGTTGACAGAAGAAATGCTTACTGCTACCATAAGAGCAAGTTCCAGGGAATACCTTCTCACCGAGTTGGACCTGAAGGACTACCGCCGCATCGCCAGATGTGGAAACGAAAGTGCAGCAAGCAGTTAGATCAGATGTTTGCTGCGAAAACAAGAAATATCATTTTTGGAAGTTTCCATTATCACCGCTTGTTATGGAAGGTCCCAAAGACTGAACTCTTATTGTTTTGAACAGACTTTCGATCTTAAAGGGTAGTTGAAAGGTGATAACTGAACCACAGGGTTCGCTGGAACTTTTTTTATGCTCAATTTAACAAGCAGATCAAAAAAAAAGGGAATGTTCACAAATAATGTAACCTCCGTTACAAAAATAAGTACAATATGCCTGATGTTTAGCTTGACAGGCAAGGTCTGTCCTGTTAAACTATAGACAGGTTCCAGGGAATACCTCATGAAGTGAGACCCGAAGGACTACCGCCACATCGCCAGATGTGGAAGGTGAAAGGGTAACAACAAATCATTAAGACGGTTGTTACACAAAAACAGAAAATACATCATTTGAAGAAAATTCCCAGCTCGGCTGAAAAGCTGGCAGGGCATCTCGGAAAAATGATCAGCAAACTGTTTAGGAAAACTTTCACAGCAAAGGGTAGCTGACAGGCAGTAACAGAAAAGGGTTCGCTGGAACCTCTTTTTTTGCTCTAAGCAGCGAACAGAGTTTGTTGTTTGGTCAGACCAACTAACAAGTCAGAGCCAGTTTTTCTACAAGCAAAGCCCCAATA
>CAZZGG010000045.1:13533-18753 GCA_964654125.1 uncultured Oscillospiraceae bacterium | reverse complement strand
TTGCACCCAGCGGACACTTTATCGTGGATTGTATTAGGAGTTAGCGAGGATGCCAGAAATCAATGGTCCGCTCCGAGGGGGCGGACCCTTTTCCTGTAATGAACAAAAATCAGCCATGGCTGAAACATATTGAATTTGCTGAACCTGACCACTCTTTTTCTCAGCTGATGCAGTATTGCGTAATGTTTGGCGGGGGTACATTTTGTCTAGTATTCATGGCTTATCCAGATAGCTCTTTCATATCCGTCCTGCTGTGTTTCTACCAAAGAGGCAACAGAATGTGCAGAGATAGCCGAAAACAGTGGCCTCTTGTCCCTTTTATAAAAACAGTTATCTTCCCAAGTGGATAAGATGGCATCAGCACGCCGCCGGCAAGCCCATTGCTGATTATCTTGTCTTTAACCGCAGTGTCACCAGTTAACTTGCCCATTTTTGTGTCCAGCTACTCTGTTATAGGTTAATTGTAAGCGAGCTGGCAAGAAAAGCTAGCATTAATTACGGCCAAAACTCTGTCACATGCTTTGGTGTTATTTGGCAGGATGATTATCCAGATTATTTGTTCTGTGCGGTCTGTCTAGCTAAGAACAAAACAAAATGTCAGGCCCATTTAACAAATCTTACAAATAGGCTTGTATTTTAGTATGCTTAAGTGTTTAAATTAGTTAATGGCTAATATGACCGATAAGGGGAGTACTAGTGAGAGACGATGAGACCCTCTACCGCCTGTTTGTGGAAGGTAACGAAGATGGTTTATGTGAGTTAATCGAGCGTTATGGCACACGCCTGACCTTATATATTCACCGTTATATTCACGACATTCACGATGCTGAAGACCTGATGATCGATGTTTTTGCCTATCTGTCTGTCAAGAAGCCGCGCATCCGCAAAGGTGCCTTCAAGGCTTATATTTATAAATCAGCCTGGCATGCCGCTTTGCGATTTATGGCTCAGCATAAACTGCGTCAATGTCTTAGTCTGGAACAAATTGGGATTGAGCCCAAAAGTGCAGCCAGTGCGGACGATCTGGCACTGGCAAATGAAAG
This sequence comes from uncultured Oscillospiraceae bacterium, assembly GCA_964654125.1. Lineage (GTDB taxonomy): Bacteria > Bacillota > Clostridia > Saccharofermentanales > UBA5734 > JAAYBY01. The sequence continues at coordinate 17,710 of CAZZGG010000045.1, read as the reverse complement.
AAATAGTATTTTGCGCCTTTGCCTGGACCGCTTGAATCCTGATTACCGCCAGGCTCTCTATCTGGTTTATTTTGAACAGCTCCACCACGCTGAAGCTGCTGAAGTTATGGAGAAGAGCGAAAAGCAGCTGGCGGATCTTGTTTACCGGGGTAAAAAATCCTTGCTCAAGCAGCTTGAGAGGGAAGGGATTGATAATGCGCAATATTGAGGAAAGACTAGCAGCCGTTAGACAAAGAGCCTGGGAGATTGAAGCAAAAAGAAAAAGAGGGCGCGATCGGGCAATCCGTGGATTGGCCCTTGCAGCCAGTCTTCTCCTGATTGTGGGTTTGTCCTTTTTTGTCCCGGCAGTGCTGGCAGCTGCGCCAAACACTGCTTACACTCAGCCAGGGGTGACAGGCAGCATCTTTGATATCAGCACTAGTTTAGGTTATATCCTGATCGGGGTGCTGGCTTTCGTACTTGGTGTTGCCGTAACAATTCTGTTCCACCGTATTCATGCCAGGAATAAAAAAGATCAGGATGGCGACGATGGTCGAGCTAATTGATAATCTGACACAAAGTGCAGCCGCTTTGGCTGCTTTTATAGCAGCAGGAGTTATTTACTACAAGACACGGCAGCAAACATTTTATTTATTGGCTTGTTTTATGGGCTGCTTCATGCTTGGCTCTTTTCACTGGACCCTCTATATTTTATTATTTGACAGAACACCACAGATCTTCTATGTTTCAGAGCTGGCCTGGAGCGCCAGCTTTCTATTCCTATTGACGCTGGAATACATATTGGCTAGTGATCAAGAAAAAATATTCTTTCATCCTGCCCTGCTCCTAGTGCCACTTTTTTGCATTCCTCAACTATTTCTCTATCTAAGTTTTGGTGAAATATCAGGTAATATCTTCGTAGTCGGTTTGACAATGGCTGCTGCCTGGTTTGCAATGCGCGGCTTGATATTCGCCAGAACACAAGTCGGCGCAGCAAGAAATATGCAATATTTCCACGCTGCAGTCCTTTTCTTAATTTTTCTGGAGTATTGCCTGTGGACATCCTCTTGTTTTTGGATCAGCGACACAATAAGCAACCCATACTTCTGGTTTGACTTCCTGCTCACACTAGCCCTGATCGCCTTGATTCCAGCTGCAAAGAAGGCGGTGCCAGCATGGCCTATGTAGAAAACATCTTTGTCTGCGTAGCTGCTCCTCTTCTGATTGCCATGATTTTCCTGGATAAAAAATACAAGCGCATTTTCCTTTTTATCTTTGCTGGCATGGGTGCTTGTCTCTTATCTGCTTACATCAACACTTTCTTTGCCAGACTTTACAAGGCTGACTTGATGAACGCCTCAACCCAGATCGCTCCGGTGGTGGAGGAAATAATGAAGCTTTTGCCACTCTTGTTTTACCTGCTGATTTTTGAACCTGGCTCAGCCAGCATTACAAGCTCTGTTCTGACTATTGCTGTCAGTTTCGCAACTTTTGAAAATATCGTTTATCTGACCCAAAGCGGAGCCGAAAACCTTGTTCATTTACTTATCCGCGGTTTCGGCACAGGCGCCATGCATATAGTCTGCGGTGTCATAATCAGTTCTGGCCTGGTTTATGTCTGGCAGAGAAATTGGCTCAAGATAGCTGGCACCGCCGGCTTATTGGGAGCTGCCATAACTTACCACGCCACCTATAATCTTCTGGTTGCCCATGAAGGTGTGACCCAGTACATTGCTTATGCCCTGCCCCTGATCAGCCTTTTCCTAGCTAGGCTGTTAAAGAGGATGAGCCGATTTATAGGGGATAACAGTGTTAGGAGCAATGCAAGCGATTCAGAGAAAGTAAGCTTCTAAAAGTTCTTTTGCAAATTATAACATTTGGGGTGCGTAGTTTTCGCTTTTGCTGCACCTATATAAGTAGAAGAGTAAATTAAAGTCTTAGCTTAAAAAGGATCAAAGGGATGGAGGTTCTCAAATGTATGATACGGCAGGCAGAGTCAAGCTGATCCAGCAGCGGGCTGGGCAACTGCAACAAAAAAGAGACAAGCGGTCTCTAAGAGCACTTATTCTACTCTGCTTGACCCTTGCGCTTGGTCTAGTCCGGACATTTGCCATGCTGACAGGAGGCCAGCGGACTGCTTTTGTCCAGGAGATGTCGGGCGCAACTTTGATGTATGAGGATGCAGGGGCTTATGTCCTGGTGGGAGTACTTTCTTTCACTGCGGCGGTTATAATCACGATCCTGTGTTTGCGCCACAGGCATAAGGTGGAAAAATCACAAAATGAAAATTCTGATCAGCAAGATCCGGATGTTGCTGAAGATACAAAATAAACTCTATTCGATCATAAACACTTGCTCAGGCAGTTTGCCGGTTAATCTGCTTGCCTTTGACGATCAGTGCAAGGCGACAAAAAGAGCTGTTGTTTAATAAAATCACCTGTATGTCTTTTCAATTTGGAAAACAGCCACCTGCTGCCAAGCAGGTGGCTGTATAGTAGTTACATGTCAGCTGTTATCAGACTCCGGAATAAGCACTGAAGCCGCCATCAACAGGCAGGACTATGCCAGTTATAAAGCCGGCCGCTTCAGGGGAGACCAAAAAGAGCAGGGCACCGATCAGCTCCTGGCTTTCGCCAAACCGGCCCATGGGGGTCTGGCCCAGGATCTTGCGGGAGCGGTCTGTCAATTGGCCATCTTCAGTAAAGAGCAGCTTCTCATTCTGGGTTGTGGCAAAAAAGCCAGGTGCAATGGCATTGACCCTGATGCCTGTGTTGGCAAAATGGACTGCCAGCCACTGGGTCAGATTACTGATCGCTGCTTTGGCACCACTGTAGGCTGGGATCTTGGTCAGAGGAGTATAGGCATTCATTGAGGAAATATTGATGATGGTGGCAGCCGGGCGGTTAACCATCTCGCGGGCAAAGACCTGGGTGGGCAGGAGAGTGCCCAGGAAATTGAGTTCGAAGACAAAGGAAATACCATCCTTGTCCAGATCAAAGAAGGTGACAGTGTCCGCTGGGATATTTTCAGGATCGTAATATTCTTGGGAGGTTGTGGCGCGGGGATGATTGCCGCCAGCACCATTGATCAGGATATCGCAGGGCCCGAAGTCGGCCACAACCTGCTCATGAACCAGTTCCAAGGCAGCCTTGTCCAGCACATTGGCCTTATAACCTTTCGCCTTGCCGCCAGCGCCTGTAATCTGACTGGCGACTTCGTTTGCCGCAGCTTCATTCAAGTCCAGGAGTGCGACTGACGCACCACAGCCAGCCAGGGCTTTGGCAAACTGGCTGCATAAAACGCCGCCAGCACCTGTCACAACGGCTGTACGACCACTCAAATCGATCTTAAAGGGCAGATTTACTTTCGTCATAATATCACCTCATAATATGGATATATCCTATTATAGCTCTTCTGGCACCAGCAGGCCACTGTTGCTGCAGTTAGTCGGCCAAGCGGGCCTTTCTGGCCTGGTTAAAATAACCCAACAGCAAAAAACTGGCAGCTAAAAGCAGGGGAACGAGTACAGGCAGGGCTTGGTAGCCACGCAAGACCGCCAGGATCCAACCATGTGGCGAAAATTTGCTGGAGATCTGGAGTAGCTTTTGCGGCAGGCGGAAAAAACAACCGCCAGCAAAGGCACTGCCGGCCAGTAGCATAATACTGAGAAAATGCCGCGTGCTACCGGGCAGCAGAGCCAGGAGCTGGCCCAGGCCCAGCATGAAAAAAACAAAAACAGACAGGAGATAGATATCCTTGCCCCTAAAACTGCTTGACATGGCCAGGTTCATACTGGCCATATAAATAATAATCTGGCTGGTTCCTAAAATTTGCAGGGCGACAAGGCTGGCCAGATAGTCCCAAAAAAGCCCGTGTGGGCTGGCCAGCAGGCGCTGCCTGACGGGTTGACTGGTCAGTCCTAACATGCCCAGGACAGCAAATAAAGATAAGAAAAATACTTCCAGGGAGTATTCATCAAAGATAGCCATAGCCAGGAGTTCGTTTTCTGGCACTCCGCTGAAGATCAGGTCCAGTCTGGCCTCATGCTCGCTGTAGTAGTCCAAGCTCTTTTGAAAGTCCGTCTCAAGGTCCAGGGTCTGCTCCAGGCCGTACCTTAGCTGATCTTTGGTCAGCTGGTCCAGCAGGACAAGCCGGCTGTATTCAGGCAGTACGGCGGCCAGAATGGCTTCTGTAACTA
>CAZZGG010000045.1:0-13514 GCA_964654125.1 uncultured Oscillospiraceae bacterium | reverse complement strand
TGACAAGAGAATCAGGTGCTGGTGTATAGACTAAAAAGGCTTGCTCAAGCTGCAGCAATGAGTCGGCAAAACCTGACTTGATCTGTAAAATCCCGTCCACTTTTAAGGCCTGGAGCAGGCTTTGGGCTTGGTCAGAACTGACATTATAGATGCTGCGCCCCTCCTGATCCAGCCGGGCCAGCATGTTGGCGCTGGCAGTAGTCTGATCTTCGTCAATCACAGCCAGCTGGATCAATGGCTGGCGGTAACTGATCACAGCAGAAGCTGTCAGCAGGCCAAACAGGATGGGCAGGATGAAAAGCAGCAGCATCAGGCTGCGCAAAGCGAAAATTTCTCTGAATTTAAGCTTGAGGATCAGAAAAAACCGGCTCACCTTCCAGACCTCCGCACGAAGAGCCTGCTTCCTTCATTAGAGCGGCTGACCAGATAATATAAAAGCCCGGTCACCAGCAGCATAGCCACCCAGGCCGGCAGCAGGCCGACTGGAGCGGATGGGCCACCCAGACCCTGGCTGATCATACCACTGGCCCAGAAGGCTGGTGACAGGCGGCTGAGAGGGCCCAGCCAGGCTGGCAACAGGGTTAGGGGGTAAATACAACCACCGACAAGCAGGAGCAGGAAAATTAAAAGCCAGGCGGCAATGATCTTGCTCTCACTGACCGGACCATAAAGGCTATAGGCCTGGGCCAGGGCGGCGGATGTCCAGTAAAGCAAGCAGATAGCCAGACTAAGCCAGCCCAGTCTGGCCTCAGGAAAAATACTGCGGATCAAAGCCAAAAGGGGAGTGAAGCCGACCAAGAGCCAGACAGTGTTGGCCAGCTGACGGGCCAGAAATTGCTGCCACCAGGCTATGCCGCAAGCGATCTGCCGCTCCAGCACATTGCTGTTTTTTTCTTGTTGGACCAGCAGGAAATTGAGCAGGGATAAAAGCATGGTGAAAATACAAAAAAACGAGCTGGCCACATAGATGTGCTTTTTGAACTGGAGGACATCAGACAATGCGAGCGCCTCATGCCGGCCCAGGGCCTTGAGAAATAAGCGGATGAAGGTGGCTTCGAGCATCTTATCATATAGCTGATCGTCCTGATAAAGCTCCCAGGCCAGATCGCCATAGGCAAAGTAGGCTGCCTGGACGGAACTGAGCCCCTGGGCCAGATCATTGATGAACTGGACAAACATGCCGGCCTCTGTGGGCATGTTTGGATTGAGGCTGATTTCCAAAGCTGCCCTTTGCTGAGCCTGCATGGTTTGGGCAAAAAAGCCCGGCGGGATATAAAGGATCAGGAGAATCTCATTATCAGCTAGTCTTTGTTCAGCCCGGGCGAGTGATTCAAGGTGAATCTGTTCGACAATTTCAATGCTGCTCAGCTGATCTTTAATCAGCTGTGAGATCATGCTCTCGTCTTCTTCCACGATCGAGAGACTAAAACGGGCAAAGACCTGCAGATCCTGATCATCAAGCAGAGGCAGCCCTCTCAGCATAAAAAAGAATAAGGGCAGGAGCAGGGCAAAAACAAGCACCCTCAGGCCCCAATTCTCACGCAGATGATAAATAGTCAGCTGGACTGTTTGACGCATCTTCAGAGCACAACCTTGCCGTCTTGCAGTAAGATGACCTGATCACAGATTTCATTCAATTCAGCTCTGTAGTGGTTCACCATTAGAATAATGCAGCCCCTGTCCCGCAATTGGCTGGTGGCCTGTAAAAGTAAAGCCCGGTTTTGTTCATCAAGACCTGCTGTGGGCTCGTCAAGCAGAATCAGGCGCGGCAAGCCAATAATACCGGCCGCTAGATTGGCCAGCCGGGCCATCCCGCCTGAGCACTGCTTGACCGGCTTTTTTAAAAAAGCTGTGACATTGGTCAGCTGGGCTGCCTCAGCCACTAAACGGTTTTTTTCCGGACCGGAATAACCGTACATGGCTGCCCAGAAGTCCAGATTCTGTTTCACTGTCAATTGCTGGGAAAGTGCAATTTTTTGCGGCACAAAACCAACCAGTTTACTGTAGCGGCTTTTTTCGTGCGGACGGATTCCATCAAGAAAAACCTGGCCGCTGTCAGCTTTAGTGACAGCAGCCAGGATATGCAGCAAGGTGCTTTTACCCGCTCCATTACTGCCATAGATACCTAAGATACCGGCTGAGACAGAAAAGGAGACTCCTTGCAGTACTTTTTCTTTTTTGTAGGCCTTACATATATCAGTTACAAGCAACATGGTTAATCAAAATCATAGTCATCGTCGTAGCCATAAAAAAGATCTTCCAGACCGAGCTTTTGCAGGATCTGCATCAGCTTTTCCATACTGTCTTCCGTGACCAGTTCCTCAAAATCGTAGATGTCGGTAACCGACAAGAGATTACTTGAATCAAATCTGGGGATGGTTACATCACGGCTGTCAATCGAGCGGTAGCCGATACTGATTTTGCCAAAGGGCGGCATACCCAGATCCAACTTGAAACGACCGCTTTCTTCCCGGCCGCTGTAGGTCAATTTATCGGGCATATCAAGACTTCCTGTAAAAGACAGCTCTGCCTCGCCTAAAATAAATTCATCCTGGCCAATTTCTTTCCTGTAAATATCTTTAAAATCTACAGCCAGTTCTTTTTTGCCATTAGATAGAACGGAGGCACTGCCGGTTTTCTTATCATCCTTGACCGTATAGCTGCTGTTTAATTCAACGCTGTCGCCATCGGCTTCAAACATGACTAGATAAGCTTCCTTGTTGCCACTGACCGGATGCAGTGACTTAAACTGCATGATTGGCTTGTTGCGATCGTCGCTGAATTTCATGTCGCGTCCAAAAATAACATCATTCTTATCAACATAGATTGTCTGGGTGAAAGTGATCTCTTCCTGATTCTTGGAGTCTTTAATCTCCTTGATGGCATCCTCTATAGTTGACTGGTATTCAGAATAGGTGAAGACATAATAACTGTAAGGGTCCATTAACTGGTAAACATTGCTGACCAGGTTATAGATCTCTTTGTCCTTGTGCAGGTGCTCTAATAGCTCCAGCATCATCTGCTCGGCCTGGCTGCTGTTAATGCTAACGGTATAGGCATCGTATTTATTCTCAACACCATTAAGCGCCAAAGACACGTTCTTTTCGTATTTGACCTCATCGATATTGGCCAGGACAATATCAATAATCTTGTAGAGTGATTTTTGCATCTCGGCTTTGTTGATATCCAGATCCAGCTTAGCCATCTGACCGAAGGAGAGCAGATCATCTGAATCGACATATATATCCATGTCGTAGAGCAAATCATCCAGATCAGCCACAGGTGCTTCCAGATACTTGTCTAGAATATCGGGCAAACCAAAGACAACCCTATCTTCTTCAACTAATGTCTCCAGGCTAAAGAGCCTTTCTGAACCTGTGAAAAAATCCAGGGCCATGAAGCTGCTTGGCTTGAGGTCGGAATTATCATATTGTAAACTGGCCTTGAGACTCAGGCTGTCCAGGATTGCTGCAAGGCTGGGATCCAGGTCCAGGACATCACTGTTGAGGTCCAGGCTCAGCTCTAAATCAGCGCCACCTTTGGGGCTGCGCTCCTTTTTATTGCCATACTTGATGGCATTGGCTAAAAGATCATCAGCATTTTCTTTTAAGGCCTTAGCCTCAATCGCCAGATAGGTCTTTTTTGGACCCATGATCAATCGCTTGATCTGTGAGCCGGCAAAAAAGTAGGCGGCACCACCGGCCAGAGCCAGGACCAGGACAATGATCAAAGCGACCAGCCAGCCCTTTTTCTTTTTTACTGGTGCCGGCGGCTGAGCCGGTCCAGGCGGATAACCGACCTGGGGCTGATAAACAGGCTGGGCCTGCTGGACAGCTTGGGGCTGGTAAACAGGCGGTGTGTAGGTAGCTGCTTGGGGCGCAGCAGGAGCTGCATCAGCCAGCCTATGGCCACATTTGGTGCAAAAGGAAGTTCCTGGTATAAGGTTAGCCTGGCAAGACGGGCAGATAGGCCCAGCTGGCATTACAGGCTCAGCTGGCACGACAGCTGCAGCTGGTACTAGAGGCTCAGTTGGTGCCTCTAGTTCGGCGGGCACTACAGGCTCTGTTGGTACTGCTGCTTCGGCGGGCACTAGAGCTTCGCTCTGACTGACAGAAGTGCCGCAATTTTCACAAAACTTAGCATCTGCTGGCAAAACAGTCTGACAATTCTGGCAGATGATCTCAGCCGGCGGCGCTTCTATTTTACTACCACAGACAGGGCAAAACTTGCTGTTGTCTGCTATTTCAGAATGGCAACTGGGGCATTTCATGGTGACGACCTCCTCTGACCAGCTGTATAAGAGCTGATTGCTTGTTCTACAAAACAAAATCCAGGACAGCAAAAATGTTTATTGATATTAAATCTATTATATGAGAAGAAGCAGTTGGATGCAATTACTCTTTGTGCAGCTCAAAAAGTCTCCTTGCGCTCAAAGCCTTCACCGAGAACTTCTCTGGCCTCGTGGACAAAGACAAAGGCAGCTGGATCGATTTGGGCGACGATATTTTTTAGCTGGGGCACCTGGCGGGCGGAGAGGACACAAAGCAGGACATCCCGGTCTTTTCCTGTATAAAGTCCCCGCCCTTTTAGTTCTGTAACCCCCCGTCCTGTCTGCTCCATGATGCTGACGGCAATCTCGCCACTCTTGTTGGATATGATAAAAGCAGTGCGGCTAAAGTCAAAGCCTTCCAGGACGATATCAATTGCTTTGGCAGCTATATAGAGGGAGATAAAGGAATATAAGGCCAGCAAGAGGCCTGGCTCGGGTTGCTTGATGTAGGCTATGGCAGAGGCCAGCACAATCAGGGCATCCAGGATGAGCAGGAGCTGGCCGATGCTAAATAAAGTGCTTTTTTTACGCAGGACTAAAGCCAGGATATCTGTGCCGCCTGTTGTATAGCCTGAGCGCAGGACCAGGCCCAGTCCAGCCCCATAAAGGGCCCCGCCGATCAGACAAAAGATCAAAGGGTCAGCGGCGCCGCCACCCAAGGGTCTGTCCAGGTAGATAGTGAAAAAAGTACGCAAGGCCGGCTCTGTCAGGTCGATGAATAGAGAATAAATGACAGTGCCAATCAGACTGCGCCAGACCAGCTTTAAATGAACAAAGCGCCAGCCCAGGATAAATAAGGGGATATTGAGTAAGGTGAAAAGAACACCGAAAGGTAAGAACTCACCCCGACCTGTCAGCTGGTAGATAATTGAGACAATACCGGAAACACCACCCATGGTCAGTTGGATCGGCACATAAAAAACATTGACCGCTAAAGCTGCCAGGAAGCTGCCCAGAATCAGCAGGGGTATTTCTTGCAGCAAACGCCGCTGCTTGTCATTCAGGCGCATGGCTTGACCTCATAATAAAAATATTCACCGCAGCCAGACCTTGAGGCTGAACAAGATGAATAAAAATATGGCAGCTAAAAAAATCAGTCCAATGACCAGGGCAGTCAGGACAGCCTGCAGGATCAGGCGGCGGGTTTCTTTACCAGACAGAGGTGTGACAGGCCCTTGCTCTGCCTCATCAGCTGGCCTGGACCGTCTTTTGCCCAGGTGAGGCCGGTGGTGCCAGGGCATACCTGGCACATTCATGGGCGCTATTGTACGCCCGTCATCATCAGCTGCTAGATTCTTCTGTGGTTTTTTTATCTTTATCATACAGGTGACAGGAGGCAAAATGACCTGGCTCCAATTCTTGCTCTAAAGGTTCGACGGTGCGGCAGATCGGCATCACATAAGGGCAGCGGGTGTGGAATTTACAACCCCGCGGCGGATTGGCAGGGGATGGTATACTGCCTTCCAGGACGATCCGGTCACGCTTGGCACCAGGTTCAGGCACCGGGATGGCGCTGAAAAGGGCCTGGGTGTAGGGATGGAGCGGGTTGGCAAAGATAGATTCTTTTGTGCCGTGCTCAACCAGGTCACCCAGATACATGACACCGATTGTGTCAGAGATATGCTCAACCACAGAAAGGTCATGCGAAATAAACAGGTAGGTAAGATTGAACTGTTCTTGCAGGTCCATCAGTAAATTGATGATCTGGGCCTGGATTGAAACATCCAGGGCAGAAACCGGCTCATCACAAACCACAAACTGCGGGTTCAAGGCTAAGGCTCGGGCGATACAAATGCGCTGGCGCTGACCGCCGGAAAATTCATGCGGATAGCGGTCCTTGTGATAAGGCTGCAAGCCGCATTTGTTCATGATATCGTCAATGTAGTCATCAAATTCATGCTTGGGCACCAGTTCATGCTCCCGCACAGCCTCGCCAATGATTTCACCTATGGGCAGGCGGGGTGAAAGACTGGAATAAGGATCTTGAAAAATGATCTGCATTTTCGGACGCAGGTTGCGCAGCTGTTCCAGACCAAGGCTGTGCACATCAGTGCCATCAAAGAGCACCTGGCCACCAGATTTTTCATAAAGGCGCAAGATGGTCCGGCCCACAGTTGTTTTACCGCAGCCAGATTCGCCAACCAGCCCCATGGTTGTACCGCGTGGGATGTTGAAGGAGATCCCGTCCACAGCCTTGACATAACCGGTCACCCGCTGTAAGAGTCCACTTTTAAGCGGGAAGTACTTTTTCAGCTTGGTGACTTCCAGGATGTTCTTTTCATCATGGACAATAGGTGTATATATATCTTCAATTTTGGCGACGAACCGTTGTTCAGTCATCCTGGCTTTCCTCCTGTACTAGTTCATCTGCATATAGATAGCAATTAGTCGAATGGGTCGGTGTGAGGCGGTATTCCGGTGGATATGGTCCGTCACACATATAGAAGCGCTTCTCACAGCGATCCCGGAAATAACAGTAATTGGGCATATCAATTGGATTGGGCACCTTGCCCGGTATGCTGTAAAGGCGCTCCACCCGCTTATTGACAGAAGGCTTGGAAGCCATCAGGCCGACTGTGTAGGGATGGCTGGGATTTTCAAATATTTCCTTGACTGTGCCTTGTTCAATAACCCGGCCGGCATACATGACAACAACTGTGTCAGCCATTTCAGCGATGACACCCAGATCATGGGTGATCAGCATGATGCTGCTGTTGATCTGGTCCTTGAGATTGCGCAGCAGATCTAGTATCTGGGCCTGGATCGTCACATCCAGGGCAGTAGTCGGTTCGTCCGCGATGATCAGGCGGGGATTACAGGCCAGGGCCATGGCAATCATGACCCGTTGGCGCATACCACCGGACAGCTCATGCGGGTACATGCGATAGACACCAGTGCTGTTGGCTATGCTGACCATTTCCAGCATCTCAATCGAGCGGGCCTTAATGGCTTCTGCCGTCATCTCAGGGTTATGCAGCTCAATGACCTCATCAATCTGCTGGCCGATGCGGAAGACCGGATTAAGGCTGGTCATCGGCTCCTGAAAGATCATTGAAATATTATTGCCACGAATCTTTTGCATTTTCTCTTGCGGCATCTTGGCTATATCGTAGACCTTTTCACCAGTATCAAAACGGATCGATCCTTTGACTATCTGGCCCTGGGGGCGCTGGACAATCTGCATGAGGGACAAGCTGGTCACGGATTTACCGCAGCCACTTTCACCAACCACCCCGACTGTCTTGCCCAGGGGCACATCAAAGGTCACCCCGTCAACAGCCTTGACCGTACCGGCATCTGTGAAGAAATATGTATGCAGGTCATCAAACTCAACCACATTGGCCGGGTTTTTCATTTCCGACAGATACTCGGATTCAGGCACATTCTTGCGATTGTTCCTTGCTTCCAGACTGCGCATGGTCCTCTTATTTTGCCGGGCAATCTCCAATGACTGCCTGGCTGAGAGGTAATTAGCTCTTTTTAACTCTTTTTTAGATTTTTTATCTTTGGCCACTTAATTCACCTTATCGTTTCATCTTGGGATCAAATGCATCGCGCAGGCCGTCTCCGATAAAATTGAAGCCCAGCACTGTGATCAGTACACAAAAACCAGCTGGTATCCAGACAAACCAGTAACTGGTCATGACATGGACATTACTGACAGCATTCATGATATTACCCCAGGAGGCAAAGGGGTACTTGACACCCAGGCCCAAAAAGCTCAGCACTGATTCGGTCAGGATGATGCCACCCAGGCTCATGGTTGAAACCACGATCAGCTGAGGGATGACATTGGGCACCAGGTGCTTGAAAATACGCCGGTAAACAGAAAGGCCGGTTGCTTCTGCAGCAACCATGAATTCCTGTTCACGCAAAGAAAGTATCTGGCCCCGGACCAGGCGGGCAATGCCGGGCCAGCCCAGGACACCCAGGATCAGCATCAGGTAGAGCATACGCACTTGAGGATCGACGCGCAGCTGGTCCATGACAGCCCCGATGATGATAATAATTGGCGTGGAAGGGATGCTGTTGAAAATATCAACCAGACGCATGATCAGATTATCCAGCCATTTACCGAAATAACCGGCGATACCGCCTAAGACCACACCAATCAGCAGCTCTATGAAGACGACGATAAAGCCGATCATCAAGGAAACACGGCCACCGTACATGAGGCGGGTCATGACATCCATGCCATTGCCGTCAGTGCCCAGCCAGTGGATGCGGGAGGGGAATTCAAAGGAGTTGACAACAAAAGTTTCTTCCACGGACCGGATCAACCATTGCTTATCGTCTCTTTCAATTGTGAATTCCTTGGCTTCACCTTTCTCCTCAAAGACAAAAGATTGCTTGTTTTCAGCTATTGCTTCTTTAACAGCATTTTTAAAATCTAAAGTGATCTGCACATCAGCATAAAGGGCTTGCACAACATAAGGCGACATGACTGCATACAGTTGATCATCCTGGAAGATCTGAGTACTATCTTCAGATAAATCTATTGTATAGCTCTGGCCTACTACTGAAAATTCGGTGCCTGACCCAGTCAAGCTAGCCAGTTCAGCTGCCAAGAAAAGATTGAAATCCTCTTTGGCGGAACCAGCCACTAGATCAAGGGTGTTGTAGGTGATCAGGACGAGCTGCTCACTTTGATAGGCTTGGTACAATCTTTTGTCCGCCAGCACAGTGTAGTCAGTCCCATCAGCACTAAAGCCTTCTGCTTGATTGACAATAGCTTCAGTAAAGGCTTTTTCAAACTCAGCTGTCATCACAAAATCATCAGTTGCCTTGATGTCTAGGATGTTCTTTAAACTGATGCCCTGGGCAACTTCAATCAGACCAGAGACAATATGTAGATCGTCCTTCGGTGATTCAATAGTAAAGTGCTGGTTTTGAGCGGTGAAAGAGCTTGCCTTGTTGTTCAGAGCCAGAACAAACTGAGCTCTAGCCTGGGCTGGAAAAGAATGCCCTTCAGCCTCTATATAACGGTATTCATTGCTAATGCTGACACCTGCATAGAGCTTGGACATGTCAACATATTTTTTAAAGACTTCACTTTCACGGTAAGGCATCAGCCAACCACCCAGGAAGGAAAAGAGGAACATGGCAACAATGAAAATAACTCCGATAATGGCCAGCCGGTTGCGGATGAAACGGCGGAAAACGAGCATGGAAGGGGAGAGCACCTTTACTCTTTGCTCATCATCCAGGGCCAGATTTTCAGTAAAATGCTCTTCAGCTGCTTTATTTAAAAGATCAGTTTTATCTTTATCTGCAGATTTATTAGTGTTCATGCCAGCCTCCTTACTAAGCCACTCTGACACGCGGATCAACGACCGCGTATAAGATATCAGCTATCAGTGTTCCCAGCAGGGTGAGAACAGCTAGAAAGACCAGATAGAACATGGAAAATGGTATATCACCTGAGATCATAGCCTGGTAAGAGGTGTAACCGATCCCAGGAATCTGGAAGAGTGTCTCAGTGATCAGAGCACCGGAAAAAAGACCGGGCAGGCTGCCACCAACTATAGTGACAATAGGAATGAGTGTATTGCGGAAAGCGTGGTAATTAATGACCTTGTTCTCCGACAGGCCCTTGGCCCGGGCTGTGCGGATGTAGTCAGAATTAAGCACTTCCAGCATATTGGTGCGCGTGTAACGCATCAGGCCGCCAATACTGATGATGACTAACGTTAAGACAGGCAGGATACTGTGACGGCCCATATCCAGGATCTTGCCGAAGGAGCTGAGCTGTTCATGGAAGCGGCCGACAATTCCATAAAGTGGCAGCCAGTCCATTTTGATGGCAAATACCAGTTTGAGAATCGTGGCGAAAAAGAAGGTGGGTAAAGAGATGCCTAAAAGAGCAACCACAGTGATGGCATAATCAGTTTTACTGTACTGGCGCCGGGCTGACAAGATTCCTAGCGGAATGGCTATGACCAGCTCCAAGATAAAGGAGATAGCACCAAGCACAAAAGAGTACCAGATCACATCAGCAAATTTAGCTGTGACTGGTCCTGTGTAATACCAGCTGTCACCGAAATTGCCACGCACAGCATTGCTGATCCAGATCAGAAAGCCTTGGGGTATATTGCGATCCAAGCCATAAATGGCATTAAGCTCATTTAGCCACTCCTGATAACTTTTGGAGCCAGGCTGACTGGAACGTTCCCGGGCAATAGCCTGGACATAAGAGGTGGGGATGCTGCGCATGATGGTGTAGATAATCAAGGCGACAAAAAATAATATTACGATACTGATTAGAATTCGTTTCAGGATATACTTACTCATCTAGTTTTACCCAATCATTGTTGCCCTTGTTATAATACAGCTTGAGCCCACCAGCTAAGGCGGGCTCAAGCATGTCATCCACAAAGGTGCTTACTTGTAAAATTACTGTCCGGAAATGATCGGTTGGATTTAGTCTTCGTTCATTTGCAACAGTTCAATGTCATTCATCCAGCCCCAGAAGGTTGTTATATCAGGTGTGACGGTTTCTAGGTTGACCCTATCAACACTGAACACCGTTGCTTCTTGGCGCTGATAGATGGGAACTTCAACAGCCCAGTCAATGATTATATCCAGAGCTGCCTTGTAGGTCTGCTTGCGGAAATCCTGATCGTCAGTGCTTCTAGCTTTTATAATCAGGTCATCTAGGTCAGGATCGTCGATGTGGTAGTGGTTGGACTCAGAAGAGCCAGGCAGGCCAATGATGTTACTGGAGTGGTAGACCTGGTACATATCAGGATCAATTGTGGCACCCCAGGCGGCACACCAGATCTCTTGTGATCCGGAATTCAAAGCATCCCACAGAACATTAGAGTCAGTTGGATCATTGATGATCAGGTTGATGCCGATGCTGTCGAAAGATGCTTTGGCTTCTGTCAGGAGCTTGAAAGAAGGATGGTCGCCATCGCCGTCACCCGGGATGATGACTTCATATTCCAAGCTGGCACCTTCTGGTGCGGCTGTCAGTTTGCCACTGGCTTCGTCATAGGTATAGCCGGCAGCAACAAAGTAATCAATCGCAGCCTTTTGTGCTGCTTCATATTTGGCTTCAGCATTCATATCGGAAGTATAGATGGCGCTGCCATTGAGTGCTTCCGAGAAAGCTACTTTATAACCAGCGTCCGAAGGTTGCGGAGCTGCCCAAGATGTGTTGGAGATCGGATAGTTGATAACGGACGCCCGGTCACCATAATAGCTGTCAACGGTTAGATCACGGTAAACTGCCAGAATTGTGGCAATACCAGTCCTCAGGTTGCGGCTGGCTTCAGAGTTCGCCTCACCTGCGACATTGATTGTGTCAGCATTCATACCGATATAACCGTAGCCGAGGAAATCGACCGTCACGGTGTCAATCTTATCTCCACTCAGGTCATTATTGCTATTGTAATTTTTTATGGCATCAATCGCCTTGTCATTAAAGGAAGGATCAGTAACGTCAATCGTTCCTGTTATGATACCGGATACTTTGTCAGCTTCAGATGTCTCTTTGAACTGGATATTGGTGATAATAGGCTCACCTTTGTAGTAGAACTCATTAGCTTCAAAATAGACGACCTTATTTTCATACTTAATGAACTTGTAAGGACCTGCTCCGACCGGTTGGGTTGTTTTAGCCCTATGGCCAGACAGATCGCCAAAATCAAAACCAAATTTATTATTGTCATAGTCGTATTTGGCTGGATCGCCATAATAGGAGAGCGGCGCAACCTGAATGCCCATTTTGTAGATAGCAGTAGCATCAAAGCCATCCAAGGTCACTTCAATCGTGGTGTCATTAAGCTTCTTGAGACCGGAAATATTGTCGACACCCTTGCCGCCCATAGCTTCGTCTTTAGGACCCCACTCACCAATGAAAGCAATCTTGCCATTATCGTAAACAGATGCTCCTGAACTTCCAGACTCTTCACTGAAATACATTATGGCATCGCCTTCATAGGCCAGGAAAGCTTCGTTGTAAAAATCTTCAGCGGTGGGATATTCGTCTGCAGACAAATTCCAACTTTCACCGGTGAATGAACCGGTCAGAACATTGTCTTCGTCTATCTTACCAAAGCCATACAAAGTCATGGAAAAAGCGACCTGGCGGCCATCATTTTCTAAAATTTCGTCTGCGGTGTAATTTGTTACCGCTTCAGCATAGCCCATGTAATTGACGATAATATAGTCAACAACACCACGCTGGATATCTTCAATCCAGTAGCCTTTAAGCAGCTCCCAGGCTGAATCTTGTTGTTCTTCAGTCCAGGCGTCGTTTGCCGACCACTTGTGGTCGAAACCAGCTTCCATAATCCCGCTATAGAGGGCCTCATATTTATCAAAAACATCGCTGGTTGTCTGGGTTCGATAATCGTTCAAACCTTGGATGGCAACGGAGTTTAAGGTTGTAGGGCCAACGTAATTAGGATCAATGTAGCTGTAGTAGGTGAAGATGATATCATCGGCTGTCATAAGTTCGCCGTTACTGAAATGGACATCATCACGGATGGTCCAGGTATAGACAGTTTTATCAGTAGCTTCATCATAGTCAACTTTAACATTGGCGATGCCGTTGTAAAAATAGTCCTTTTCAGCATAAGTAGTCGTTTCACCTTCGATGGCGTTAAAGATGATAGCACCAGCTCTGTCGGTGGTTAAAAGACTTGTAGATGTCAAACTAACAACATCATTATCATAGGCGGTTTCAGCAAAAAACTGGCTGAACTTTTCGCTAAAAGGTGCATAACCAACAACCAAGGGGGTGGACTGGTGTAGCACAGGTGGCTCAGTCTCCTCAGGTGGTTCAGTGGTTTTGGCTGTTGTCGCTGCTGCTGTTGTCGTTGCTGATTCGCTTTGTGTAGTCGATGTTTTTGGAGCACATGCTGCAAAAAGGCCGACGGTCATTGCGAACATGAGTAACAATGCCAACAGTTTGATGGGCTTGTTCTTCATGGATAATTCCTCCTCCATATAGGCTGCTTAAATCCGTAAAGAGATATATTTTAGTTTACGGGCTTGGCAGAGCAGCCTCTTTTAAGATAATATTGATTATTATATCAAACGCCTTCTTTGTCAACTAAAAGGGCTGAAAGATACTCGGAAAGTGTAAAAAAATGTTAGTTACTTATCAGTAATATTCTTGCAAAATTGGGAAGAAAAATTAGCCCATAACAGTGGCAAAGCCTGACAGATCACGGGT
>CAZZGG010000044.1:0-18914 GCA_964654125.1 uncultured Oscillospiraceae bacterium | reverse complement strand
AGAAGGAATGAAACATAAAAGTTTATAACTTTTTATAAGTTTTCAGTAACGGATTGCCATGTCAACGCTAATTCACAATTGTTCTATTCTAGATGGCAGCAGCGCAAAGGTTCTGGAAAAGGGCTGGGTCCTGCTCAGCCAGGGCCGGATTGCCCGGCTGGGCCAGGGTGAACCGCCAGCTGGTGCTGACCAGCTGCTTGATGCCGGGGGAGGCACCTTGCTGCCCGGCCTGATCAACCTGCATGTACATGTACATAGGCGCCACCTACACCGGGAGAGCAGCAGTTTTCGCCAGGGGGGCTCTGGCTGAGGCACCCCTAACCTTCCATGTCATGTATGCCTTGAAAAATCTCTGGTATGAACTGAGCCGGGGCATTACCACCTTGCGTGACACAGCTTCGCCGGGCCGCATGGCCAATCAGCTGCGCCATGGCCTGGAGACAGGGATTCATCAAGGACCCCGCCTGATCAGTTGTGGTGCGGCTGTGGCCTGCACCGGCGGTCATGGTACCCATGGCGATTATGGTGATGCACTAGAGGCTGACGGCCCTTATGGGGTGGCCCGGGCTGTGCGCAATGAGATCAAGCTGGGAGCCCAGTTCATCAAGCTGATGGCCAGTGGCGGCCTGGCAGCCGCACCTGACCTGGAGCATCCCGACTGGGTTGAATTCACCCTAGAGGAGATGAGAGCTGGGGTTGAGGCAGCCCACAGCCACCAAAAGCAGGTTACTGTTCATGCCATGGGTGAATTACCGCCCTGGACAGCCCTGCAGGCCAGTGTGGAAGGGATTGAACACGGTACCCGCCTGACAGACCAGGTGATTGAGCTGATGCTGGAAAAAAAGGCCTACTATGTGCCGACCATGAGCGGCATTACCGAGCTGGCTGACCGGTAAGAAAAAGCCGGCCGGCTGCAAAATGCTGAACTAGTGCGCCGGCTGGTTGTCTATCCACAAAGGGAAAGTGTCAAAAAGGCCTATACCAGCGGTGTTTTGATTGGGGCCGGTACCGACACTTTAGGCGAATTGGTATATGAGCTGGAGCTGATGGAGTCCTGTGGTTTTAGCAGGATGGATGCGCTCATGACTGCAACCGTAAACGCAGCTCAGTTTCTCGGCCTGGCGGATTGCCTGGGCCAGGTTAAGCCGGGCTATATTGCTGACCTTGTCCTGGTCGCCCAGGACCCGCTGGCTGATCTGGTCAACCTGCGCCAGGTCAAGGCGGTCTTTTTTGGCGGCGAGCGCGTCACAGCTGACTGGATTCTGGATCTTTGAAGGGACTTTTATGAACTGATCCTGCCTGATCAGCTAAATTAATATATAATAAAGGCAGCAGAACTAAAGCAGCTGCAAGTGTAAAAGCACTGGCTGCACCAAAATGGAGGAAAAAGTTATGCAAGAGTTTTATCCGGGAATTCCCCGTATCTGTTATGCAGGCAGTAAGTCCGGTGACCCCTTGACCTTCCGCCACTACGACCCCGATGCTGTCATAGCAGGAAAGACCATGCGCCAGCATCTGCGTTTTGCCATGTCCTACTGGCATACCATGGTTGCTGAAGGCACTGACATGTTCGGCGTTGGCACTGTCGACAAGAGCTATGGCGGCCAAGATGCCATGGAACAGGCCCGGCTTAAGGCCCGGGCTGCCTTTGAACTGATGGAGAAGCTGGATCTTGATTTTTATTGTTTCCATGACCGGGATATCGCCCCGGAAGCAGATAATCTAACAAAAACCAACCAGCGCCTGGATGAGATCAGTGACCTTTTGCTGGAACTGCAAAAGGAAAGCGGACGCCAGGTCCTGTGGGGCACAGCCAATCTTTTTTCCCATCCCCGCTACCGCCATGGTGCCGGCACTGCCTGTTCAGCCGATGTATTTGCATTTGCTGCGGCCCAGGTCAAAAAGGCTCTGGAACTGACGGTCAAGCTGGGCGGGCAGGGCTATGTCTTCTGGGGCGGCCGGGAAGGCTATGAGACCTTGCTCAACACAGATATGGGCCTGGAACTGGATAATATGGCCCGGCTTATGCAGCTGGCAGTCGACTACGGCCGCTCCATCGGCTTTACGGGTGACTTTTATGTTGAGCCCAAACCCAAGGAGCCGACCAAGCACCAGTATGACTATGATGTGGCTACAGTGATCGGCTTTTTACGCCAGTATGGCCTGGATAAAGATTTCAAGCTGAATATTGAAGCCAACCATGCCACTTTGGCCGGACACAGTTTCCAGCATGAGCTGCGCCTGGCCCGCGTCAACAATCTTTTTGGTTCCGTGGATGCCAATCAGGGTGATATGCTGCTGGGCTGGGATACTGACCAGTTCCCGACCAATGTCTACGAAGCAGCCCTGGCCATGCTGGAAATTATAAAGGCAGGCGGCTTTAGCCGGGGCGGGCTTAATTTTGATGCCAGGACCCGCCGGGCCTCCAGTGATCTAAAAGATATTTTTTATGGCTATATCGCCGGTATGGACACCTTTGCCCTGGGTCTTAAGCTGGCTGACCGGATCATCCAGGACGGCCGACTGGACAGCTTTGTGGCCGAGCGTTATGCCAGCTGGCAAAGTGGGATCGGGGCCCGGATCAAGGCAGGTCAAGCTGACCTGGCCGAGCTGGAGCAATATGCCCTGGCCCAGGGTGAAGTTGCCACAGGCAGCGGTCGCCAGGAATACCTGGAAGGATTGCTCAATGACCTGATCTTCGGCTAAAAGGGGAGGATAAGATGGATAAATGTTTGATCGGAATTGATGTTGGCACCAGTGGGGTCAAGGTCCTGGCCCTGGCCCAGTCCGGCCAGATTATCGGCAGTGCCAGCCGGGACTATCCGCTTTATCTGCCCCAGGCCGGCTGGACCGAGCAGGAGCCGGCTGACTGGTGGCAGGCGACAGTTGAGGCGCTCAAGCAGCTTTTACCCAAATGCGGCAAACACCAGATCGCTGCTGTCGGCCTTTCTGGCCAGATGCATGGCATGGTGGCCCTGGACAAGAACATGGCTGTGATCCGCCGGGCTATCCTGTGGAATGACCAGAGAACTAAAAAACAATGTGATGAGCTGACTGCACTGGCCGGAGGCGAAAAAGCCCTGCTGGAGCTGACCAACAACCAGATGTTGACCGGCTATACTGCCGGTAAGATCCGCTGGTTGCAGCAAAATGAACCAGAGAACTTTGCCCGGGTCAAGATCTTTTTAAACCCCAAGGACTATATCCGGCTTTGCCTGACCGGTCAGGCTGTGACTGATGTCTCTGATGCTTCGGGGACAGGTTTTTATGATGTCAAGCAAAACCGTTGGCAGGAGGAATTACTGCACAAGGCCGGCCTGGCCAAAGAGCTTTTTCCGGAAGTTGTCGAATCGACAGCAGTGAGCGGTTTTGTGAGCAAAAAAGCAGCCGAACAAACTGGCTTGCCTCAGGCTGTCCCGGTTAGTGGTGGTGGTGGCGATGCTGTCATCTCAACCACTGGCCTGGGCCTGATCCGGCCAGGCCGGATTGGCATCACCCTGGGCACCTCCGGTGTTGTCGCCATGGGTGTACCAGAGTTTATGCCCAACCCGGCCGGTAAATTGCAGGTTTTCCGGGGCAACCAGCCGGGCAGTTTCACAGCCATGGGTGTGACCTTAGCGGCAGCCGGTTCCTACCAGTGGTTTGCGGATAATCTGGGCCAGGCGGAAAAGGCGGTAGCCCAGACCAGTGGCCAATCGGCCTTTTATCTGCTCGACCAGGCGGCCCGGACCAGCCCGCCCGGTGCCGATGGCCTGATCTTTTTGCCCTACTTGACCGGCGAGCGCTGCCCAGTCCATGATGACAAGGCCCGGGGGGCCTTTATCGGCCTGACCAGCCTGCATAAAAAGGGCCATCTGGCCCGGGCGGTCCTGGAAGGTGTGGCCTTTTCCCTGCGCCAGGTCTATGACCTGATCGTTGGCAACAAACAGGCCTGGCTGGAAGAAGGCGAGATCATCTTAGCGGGTGGCGGGGCAGTCAGTCCGCTCTGGCGCCAGATCTTTGCTGACAGCTTCGGCCTGCCGGTCAAGACAGTTTACGGCAGCAGTGAAGGCGGTTCTTTCGGAGCTGCCTTGGTTGCCGGAGTGACAGGCCAGGTCTGGCCGGACCTGGCAGCAGCGACCCAGCTGATCAAACCGCAAAGCCAGACATTGCCCGACCCGGCCCAGGCCCAAGTCTATGCCGAGGCCTATGCCACTTACCAGGGCCTTTATCCGGCCCTCAAGTGGACTTTTGGCTAAGAGGCAAGGCAAAAAGACAGATAAATCACAAAAACATAATCAGAGCTATCAAACAAGGAGCTAGAGAAATGGAAGCATTGACCAAGGATTTACTGACCGCTGCCCGGGCGGATTTTGCCTGCAGCTGTGGCCGCCAGCATAATACCGATATCAAGCAGATCTATATCGGTCCGGCAGCAGCCGCAAAGCTGGCCGGCCTGGCCCGGGAGCTGGGCGGGGAGCTCTTATTGGTGGCAGACAGCCAGACCTGGCCAGCGGCTGGGGCAGCCTTGCAAAAATATTTAAGGCAGGAAAACCTAGTTGCCAATGAACTGGTCTTACCAGGCAAGCCAGCCCTGGTTGCTGACGAAAGGGCAGTCTTTGCCATCCTGGCAAAAAGCAGCCGCAAGACCTGTTTAATGGTGGCGGTGGGCAGTGGTACCATCAATGATCTGGTCCGCTATGTCAGCTATAAGCTGGCTGTGCCCTATGCCATCTACGCCACTGCTCCTTCCATGGATGGTTATGCCTCATCTGTGGCGGCTCTGACTGTGGCGGATATGAAACAGACCATGCCGGCCTGGGGGGCTGCCGCTATTTTAGCAGATCCGGCTATCCTGGCAGCCAGTCCCGCACCCATGATCGCAGCCGGCCTGGGTGATATTTTAGGTAAATACACAGCTGTGGCTGACTGGCGTCTGGGCCAGTTGGTCGAAGGCGAGTATTACTGCCCCCGGGTGGCAGCTGATATCCTGGCCACAGCCGGACGTTGTCTTGACATGGCCGGTTCTTTAGGTGAGCGCGAGCCAGCTGCTGTCAGTAAAGTCATGGCGGCTCTTTTAGAGACCGGTATTGCCATGAGTTATGTCGGTAATTCCCGGCCGGCCTCCGGTTCTGAACATCATCTGTCTCATTTTTGGGAGATGGCCTACTTAAACAGGGGCCAGGCACAATTGCTGCACGGCACCAAAGTTGGCCTGGCCACCTTGCTGATGGCAGCACTTTATCAAAAACTGGCCCAGCTTGAGCCTGACTTTGCTCTGGCCCGGCAAAAAGCTGCCAGCTTTTCCTTTGCCAGCTGGGCTATCCAGATGAAAAAAGTCTTTGCTCAGGGTGCAGATGTACTGCTGGAGCTAGAAAAAGCAACAGCCATGCATGACCCTGCCACTGTTAGGCAAAATATTGACCGGATTGAGGCCAACTGGCCTGATCTTTTAGACCTTGCCAGCCAGGTCCCGCCCTGGCAGGACATTAAAGCCGCCCTAGCCCAAGCCCATGGCAGCACATCCCTGGCCCAGGCCGGTCTGGACCGCCAGCTGGTCAAAGACAGCTTGCTTTATGCCCAGCACATGCGCCAGCGTTACACCATCTTGCGTCTTTACAGTGACCTGGGCCTTTTAGAGCAAGCCACTAACTGGCTGGAAGAAGAATTTTACTAGAAAGGTAGAAAAGAGCATTTATGCATTTAAGTCAAAAAGATATTGAACTGTTTTTTAGTACCTGGTTTCCCATGTTATGGGATGTCAATGAAATGAAAAAGATCATCCCTCCCTTTAAAAAGCTACGTTACGGTGGAGATACTATGCTGACCCAGAAAGATTTCTACATACTGAAAGACGCGATTTGGACCAATCCGGAGTGGATTGATGAATATTTACTGCGCCATCGCAATGATGGTAGCTTAAGCAAAAAAGAACGAGCTCTGCTCTCCGCATGGCGCCAGCATTTTATTTATGATAGCTTCATCCTGGTTAAGCATTTGAAAGATTACTCTGTTTTTATGCAAACCAAGGCAGATGGGTCGACTGTGCTTTATGGTGCTAGCGGTATCAGTGATCCGCTTGAAGTAATGGTCAGATTTAAAGCACCGTTGCGACTGAGTGCTACTTTAATACCGTTTGGCGAAAAAATTATCATCGATGGATTTTTTGCGATAACGGATAAGGATTTCAGCCCAGAAGAAAAGCAGAGCTTTAATGACCTCTATCAGCAAACAAAAGCAGAATCCGGCATAAAAAGCTCCTTTTACTAACTGGCTGCTTGAGAAGAAAGTGCTCTTCCAGATAGCTCATTATCAGGGGTAATCGGCTGAGAAGAGCTCTTTCATCTGGGTTTGGCTGAGAGCAAAGCTGCTTTGCAAGGTGTTCATGGCCAGCTGCCTTTTTTCTGTAGTGATACGGCGCAGCTGGCTGACATGGTCCTGCCAGTAGGCCAGGGAGGGCGGTCCGCCCCAGCGGGCGATCTGGCGCGGCATTTCACTTTCTATCTGGGCAATTATATCATCCAGGATCGCCAGCATGCGATCTGTTGTGAAGACATTATTCAGATACCAGGCATATCTTTCAATGAATTCCTGACGGAAGGCGGGGTTTTGCATCAGCTTGACCTGCAGGCTGCTGTCAAAAACCTTGCCCTGGCCGTGGCCGCCCGGGTTGAGCAGGTCGTTTTTCAGGATGTTGATCTTATAGGTGGAGGGAAACATAGCCCAGTCCAGATCAAAAAAGACCCAGCGCCAGCGGCCCTCCTCTGTTTTTTCGCGCCAGAACTTCTTGTTACCCGAATCAAGGTTATTGAAAAAAGTCTGGGTGATGACAAAGTCCATCAGGCTGTGCTTGTCGATCTGGGCCAGGACATGCTGGTAGGCTGCTTCATCACGCAGGTCATGGCTTTTGACAAAGGAGAGCAGCTGGCCGTAGTCATCATAACTGCCCTGCATGATGATCTTGTTGCCCTTGATGATATCAACATTATCCGGATCGGCACCATGGTGGGAGGCCATATAGAACTGGTCCACCTTTTCCCGCAGATTGTAAAGACCGAAGTACTCACCATTGATATAGACTACACAGGGGCGCCAGGCCATGGTGTCCTGGGCTGTATAGTCCCGGATCACCTCTGTCATAAAGATGTCGCGCAGCTTGGTGTAGCGCCAGTCCTGGCCTGAAGTGCGCAGGATGAGGCGCTTAAAAGTCTGGACTTCATTGCCGGGGAAGAAGGGATAGGTGACCTGATGGTCACCATAAAGGCTGCGGATTTTCAGTTCAAAGGATTTTTGTTTTTCCTTGCGGCTGTAGGAGCCATGCAGTTCCAGGCCGGCTGTAAAATCAATTCCCTTGCTGCCATCTGCTTCATAAAAATCGATCAGGACCGGTTTTTCAATTTTGGCATTGAAGTTTGTAAAAATACCGCTAGCGGAAAATAAGTCAGCCGCTTCGCCCAGGACAGACAGGACCGGCAGATCGTGCTTTTCTGTAAAAAGGTAACTGGCTGTACTCTCCTGACTGACCAGGCTGTCCGGCCGCAGGGCCAGGCAGCGCAGGACTGTGGTTTTTTCCAGCTGGAGTGGCTCCTGATAAAGATGGGAGCTCTGGCTGGGCTGGCTGCCGTCTAAAGTATAGTAGATTTTTGTGTCAGCCTGGCCGGCTTCCAGGTAAACACTCAGCTTCTGCTTAGCATAAAGCCCTGTAAATTCCCTGCCGTCAGCTAAAGTTGCCCGGATCTGGGGTGGTGGTGTCTGGCCAGCTAAGGCAGGCCCCGTGTTAGCCTGGCCCGGGCTGGGCTTTTCAAAATAAAGCCGGCTGTCCGCCGGCTGGCTCAAATCAGCCGGCCGGCCGCTGCTCACATTGTTGCTTAAGGCTCCGGTGGCAAAGCGGTCCAGCCAGATCCCGTCCGGGCCGGTCAACTGCAAACTTTCGCCAGCCGCCTTGATGCCGAAGTTTTTCGGTTCCAGCAGCAAATAGTCGTGGGCCGGGATGATAAGACCATCGAGTGGCTCGCGAAAGGGGTTTTTGGCATCATCGCTCAGGCCGTAGCCGGTCAGGTCAAGCGCCTGATCGGTGTTATTGTAAAGCTCGACCCAATCGGCAGCTGAGCTCTTCTTGCCTGACTTGATAGTGGCAGACAAAGCCAGGACTTCATTGATCCAGACATCCCGGGCGGACAAGCTGAGCGCACCGTCTAGTTCGGGAAAGCCCTGGCTGCTGTTGGCACTGCCTGGAGTGGGCGAGGGGTAATAAAGCCAGACAGCCGGATCAGCCAGGCTGCGGCCCAAAGATACATTCCTGGGCAGCTGCTCCAAAGCTAAACGCAAAAGTGGCCGGCCCCTTTCATCTGCTAAGAGCAGCTCAGTGTCATTTTTGCCCAGCTGGAAGCTGGCTTGCAGACTGGCCGGCTGGCCGGGCAGATAGCTGGCCTCTTTGCCGGAGAGCCAGACGACCAGATATTCCCCAGCCGGCAATGTGAGGTCAGGAAACTGCCATTTCATGGGATTGGCGGCATTATCCGATAAAAAGAGCCCCTGCAGTGCAACAGGCTCAGAACCGGCATTATAGATCTCCACCCAGTCAGGGAAATCACCATCCAGGTCGACTATTTTGTCCTGGCGCATGACATATTCATTAAAGACTAGGCTGGTCTGGCCAGAGCTGAGAGCTTCTTCTGCTGTGGCATAGCCAGGGCTGTTATTGGGCTGGCCGGGGGTGGGATCGGCAAAGAAACTGTATTCTGCAGCCGCCGGGTCAGTCAGGCCCCAGGACAGATCCTGGGGGATGGTGGGGATCTCTAGCTGGCTGAGGATAGTGCCGGCCGGGGAGGTCAAGACCAGGTTTTCGCCTGCTTTGGCCAGGCGGAAAGAAGCATGGATTTCAGCTGGGTCATGGTCAGTCAGGCCTGAAGCATAAACAAGCAGGTACTGGCCGGGTTTTAAGCTGACCTGAGGAAAGATCCACTTGCGCGGCCGGCCCAGATTATCGGACAGGCCATAACCGGTCAGATCAAGTGTCTGGCTGCCGGCATTATGAAATTCAATCCAGTCTGGGGCGGCCTCATCTTTTGTTTGCAGGGTCAGCTGATTGTCTGTCTGGATTTCTGTGATGATGAGCTGGCCCGGGCCGGAGGTCAAGCCAGGCGTGGGCTGGACCAGAGCAGGATCATGGGTCTCGTTAGTCTGGGTCTGGTTTGGACCGAATGGTAAAAGCTCCGGGAAGAGATAAAACAAAAGGCCGACCAGGCCGGCCAGCACAACTAAGAGCAAGAGCAAAGCGCTGTTGCTGACCGGTTTTTTATCTGGTTTTACTGGTTTTTTATTTTTGTGTGCTGTCATACTGCCTACCTTTACAATTGGCCTTTGCGCAGCTATATTATTCCACAGATGAGCCGATTTGTTAACAGGAGGAAGAAAATGACTTCAGCAAAACTAAGGCTGGGTGTTGCCTACCATGGGAACAGGATGCTGCACCATGTGCGCGAGGATATGCAGGATATTGTCCGGCATAACTGTAATCTTGTTGTGCACATGTTCTCCCACAATGACTGGGACCGCCACAAAGAGACCATGCGCGAGATAATCGCCATCTCCGAAGCTGCCGGCTTGGAGGTCTGGATTGACAACTGGGGCCTGGGCGGGCCACCCGGTGACAAGTCGCATTTTTTGTCATACTATCCGGCTGCCCATCAGGTCTATAATGACGGACGGGTGGACCCGGTCCGGGTTTGCTTGAATAACCCGGATTTTCGTAGTTTCAGCAAGGCCTGGATCGACACTGTTTATGAGATCGGCGGCAGATCAATCTTTTGGGATGAGCCCCACCTGACAGGTGAGCTGGGCCCGGACCAGCGCTTAACCAGCTGGACCTGCTGCTGCCCGGTCTGCCAGAAGATATTTGCCGACAGGTATGGCCAGCTTATGCCGGACCAGCCGACTCCGGCTGTCGAACAGTTCAGGATCGCCAGTCTAGTTGATTATTTTGCTGATGTGACAGCCTACAGCAGGCAAAAGGGCATGTATAACGCTGTCTGTGTCATGCTGGGTGGAACATTTGGCATCAGCCTGGATACGATCGACCAGCTGGGTGATCTACCGGATCTGGATAATGTGGGCTCAGATCCCTACTGGTATGGTCAAGTGGATGCAGATCCCTTTGACTATGTCTACCAGGCTACAAAAAAGAATCTGGCTGTCTGCGCAAAGTTCGGCAAGGAGCACAACATCTGGATTCAGGCCTACGCTGTGCCGCGCGGGCGGGAAGAAGAGATCATTTATGCAACGGACGCAGCCTACAGTGCCGGGGCCAGAACAATCCTGGCCTGGGGCTTTCATGGCTCGGATGCCAATGATTACCGGGCCCATAATCCTGAACTGGCCTGGCAGACAACTGGGGCGGCCTTTGGCCGGATCCTGGACCGGGAAAGGGAGCAAAGACTAGCCAAATACCGGGCCCGCTACAAGAAATAGGACTTTGTGACATGGTTACGGAACTATTCAATAGGCCTGGCTATAATTTGGCTTGTTGATTAAAAAAAGAAAGGGGTCAGGCATATGGCAGATAACAATGTTTTGACTATAACTGAAGCTAATTTTGAAAACGAGGTAATTAATTCGGAGATTCCAGTTCTTTTGGATTTTTGGGCAGCCTGGTGTGCGCCCTGCCGCATGATTACACCGACAATAGAAGCTCTGGCCACCGAGCTGGCTGGCAAGGTTAAGGTAGGCAAGGTCAATGTCGACCAGGAGCCTGGCCTGGCATCTGCTTTCCGGGTTATGAGTATCCCGACCATAACCCTGACAAAGGGTGAAACCATGCTGATGCAGTCGATCGGTGTCAAACCGAAAGATGTCCTGAAAAAGGAAATTGAAAGTAAGCTGTAAACAAAGCTTACATGAAAGAAGGAAAATATCCTCTGGTTCAGGCCGGCGGATATTTTTTTTGGGCGGACAGCTTGTGTTATAATCGAAGTGAAAAAACAAGGGAGACTAGTAATGACAGAAAAAGAACAGATTTCCCTGATCGAGAAATATTTCCCTGTGCTAGGCCAGCTGACACCAGCCCAACGCCGGGTTATTTATGAATCCGGCCAGTATGTAGAATTGCCGGCCGGCCAGATGCTGATGCAGCAAAACCAGCAGTGCCTTTACCTGCCTTTTGTGATCAAGGGCTGCCTGCGGGTTTTTTCTTTGGCTGCCAATGGCCGGGAAATGACTTTATTTCGTTCCGGACCGGGTGACACCTGCCTGCTCTCAATTGCCTGCCAGATGAAAAAGCAGGACTTTCCAGCCCTGGCCGAAGTGGAGACAGCTGCCGGTCTTTTCATGCTGCCCATGCCAGTCTACCACCAGGCCCTGGCTGACCAGCCGGAGTGGAAGGACTACCTGATCAACATGCTCTACAGCCATCTGGCCCAGGCTGTCGAAACAATCGAGACAGTGGCTTTTAGCCGGACTGACAAGCGCCTGGCCGGCTGGCTTTTAGAGCACATGCAGGGGGTCGAACGGCAGGTGACAGCCACCCATGAGGCCATCGCGGTTGAACTGGGTACAGCCCGGGAGGTGGTCTCGCGCCTGCTGGGTGACCTGAAAAACAAGCAGATTGTTGCCCTGGCCCGTGGTCGCATCACGATCCTAGCGCCAGCCAGATTAGAGCAGCTCAGCCTGCAGGACTAGGCTTTTAAAAAGGGAGCAGTGCATGATCTATGCTGTGATCGCCGATATCCATGGCAATTTCCCAGCCTTTAAAGCTGTTGTCCAGGCTGCCCAGGCCCAAGGAGCCGAGGGCTTTTTATTATTGGGTGATTATATCCGGGACACGCCAACCTTAAATGAAGTCATCGCACTGATGCGCAGCCTGCCGGCTTGCACTGCCATTTTAGGCAATGGCGATCTGGGTGTGTTGGCCCTGGACGAAACTAAACCAAAAATATGTAGCTATGACCAGATGCAGCCCAACTTCTGGACCTATCACAATCTGACAAAAGCCAACCTGGCTTTTTTACAATCGCTTGAAGAAACAGCTGACCTTAGTTTAGAAAATAGCCAAACAATCCATTTATCACACAGTATTCCCCTGATCCACCACAAGCCCCGCTTAGGGATTTTCCATTCCGGTGACTATGGCCGGCTCCAGGAAAGAGCAGCCTTTTCTCTGGCAGAGGGCAGGGCCAGGATGCAAACAGCAGCCCAGGCCTATGCCCATGAAATCAGGGATTATCCTGGTGATATCTGCCTGTATGGCCACAATCACCTGCAGTTTTTGGGCCAGGTCGCTGGCAAAACTTTGCTTAACCCAGGTAGCTGTGGTATGCCAGCTGACTATGATAAAAGAGCTCCCTTTGCCTTGATTAAGGCAGAAGAAGACGAGGTTAAAATCCAGCTGGAGCGGGTGGAATATGATGTCGCAGCAACCATCCAGGCTGTTTTGGATTTCAAGGGTTTTCCCTATGCCGATTTTTGGGGACGTCTGCGCGCTGCTATCTTACAGACCGGTTCAGATATACCCATGAGCCGTTTCTGGCAGCATGCCCAAAAAATCGGTTCAGGTGCTTTCCCCTTGTCCAACCAGCTCTGGCATGAGGCAGTGACCAGCTTTGAATTTGACCACAACTGGCAGTTGGCGGACTGGCAGGAACTGGGCCGGCGTATGGGGAGGATGTCATAATAATGACAAGGGGTAAAACCGCTGTAATTAAGAGAGTTTTAAAGCTTCCACAAAGTCATAAAACGATAAGTTGGTGTCCTGCCTAGAGCTTTTATACAAGAAATGAGGGCTATAAGCATTACACCAGTAACCCCTGAAAAACTAAAGAACAGATTAATTGCTGAAAATATTAATGTATCAGATACAACACTAAGACCAAGAAAAGATACCTATCTATTCGATTTTGATAGCGTTAATGAAGCGGTGATCAATGCACTCGTCCATAATGATTGGACAATATCGGAGCCGCAAATTTCGATGTTCCACGATAGACTGGAAATCTTATCTCATGGTGGATTACCAAGTGGTATGAGTACAAACCAATTCTTTGAAGGCATAAGTAAACCGAGAAATACTACTTTAATGAGAATTTTCTTGACGATGGGACTGACAGAACACACTGGTCATGGAATTCCCACAATTATCAATAGATATGGTAAAGATGATTTCCAAATTAAAGATAACTATATCCGTTGTACGATACCATTTGATATTGCCGTACTATCGCAAATAGAAAACAGGAATGTCAGTTTAAGCGTCGGTTTGAATGTCGGTTTAAATAAAACAGAAACAAGAGCAATCCATCTACTTATCGAAAATCCAGCTTATAACGTAGAAGAATTAGCAGAAAAAATTGGTGTAACAGAAAGAACAATTGAGAGAACCTTCGCTAGTCTACAGAGAAAAGGATTTCTTGAAAGAGTTGGATCAAAGTGTGACGGAAGATGGATGGTGATAAAATGAGTAAACGAATGAGAATAAAGATCAATGACAGCAGAAAACTGTAACTATTTAAACAGCCTGTATGGAAATCCCTTGATTTCACAATAATGATACATGCCTAAAAGTCCCGTTTAATCAGCTTTCTTCTATGGATGTGGATGTTTAATTACATCATATGAAAAACTAAAGAACAGACTGCTTGCTGAAAATTTAACATATCAGATCAAGCAAATTATTTATTTAGAAAGTAAGTCGAACAGAGTTTTTTCTCCTGGTTTTATTTTAGCTTTCTGCTGGTATTGTTCTATAGCTGCAACTAATTTTTGTGTGTTCGAAAAATACTCTCTAACAAAGTTATAGCTTTTAGCTTCTGAATATTTTAAGTCCTGTTTACAATACTCACTGGGTTTCTTATTACTGTTTTTAAAATCATCATACTTATCTTCGCTATGAATTATGAGAATTTCAATTTCTGGAGCAGTTACAATATTGATAACCTCAACCTTTTCTTTGTATAGTTTGCTTAAATTAAACCTTTCTCTTCTTGAATCAAGAATACGATATAATCTTATCTTATTAATAAAACTTTTTCTTAAATAGTTTTGCTCAAAATTTTTGGCGGATCTAGTGCGGATTATCTTTTCATCTAGCAGTTGTTCCTTTTTAAAAATTATCGCTTCATTTTCTAACAAGATGTCCATTATGGCTTGCTCAGCCGCACCTTCACAAATACAGGCTATAATCGCATTATTCATAGCTCTTCGCCTCATTGGCTACAATGCTTTGTTTAAAGGCACGTTTAAAATTAATATAGCCATCATAAGATGGGCTGGTATGTTCTAAGTAGCCACTTTGAAATAAGTCACTCTTCTTAAGGTCATTTCGCTTCAAAAGATCAGACAGGTTTTCAATGCTGATACCGCCAATATTTTTCATCACATAAATATTGTCATTTCTTTCAAAAATATCTAAAAGCTCAATATAGTGGGTTGAAAAAATCAAAACTGCCCCGCTTTTATTTATTTCATTATCCATAAAAAACCTGATCAGTGTCGAAACAATTTCCTTATTGAAATGGTTCTCTAATTCATCGATTATCAGATACCCACCCTTTTGTAAAATGAGCATAGCAGCAATGAATACATTTAGACCTTTAATGGTGCCAGATGAAAGATACTTGCTTATTTCTAAAGGGCTATCAACCACAATTTCACCCTGCTTGTAAAATTTCAAACTAATCTCAATATTCTTTTCACCATTATTTTTTCGAAGTTCTAAATACTCTATACTAGGGTCTAAAAACCGCACCAGGCTCAGCGGAAAAGAGCCAATAAATCTTAGACCATTAAAATCAGTCCACTTTATCGAGTCAATTATATTTAAGGAATTCTTTTCCTTCTTATTGTATGCAACCATAATACTTACATCATCCAATAAGAACAACTCGTCATCTGTTCTTTCTTGCTGTGGAGGAATATTTGAAAAGTTAAACAAATGGGCTTTTGAGCGCACTGAATTTATCGGCTTAGTCCATAACCTTTCATATGATATATAATATCTATCTTCCGGACTTTTTTTAACATTATCTTTCGATTGGTCTTTTTTAATAATTGATTCTAACCTGGCCAGTTTTTTGCCATCACTAGAGAGGAAAAAACTGTTGAAAACAACCTCTTCGTCATCAGATAAGCCTTCAAGAATTTCTTTGCAATCAATACCATTAATTGGTTGGTTTTTAAGGAACTGTAGCACGAAGGAGATCACTTTTAATGTAGTAGTTTTTCCTGATGCATTTATCCCTACCATCGAAACAACATTGTTAATATAAATATTGGAAAATATATTTGTGAGCATTTCATTTTTATCAGTACTAACGCGCTGCTTAGCATAGAAATCAATTTCGATTTTATTCTTGAAGAGTTTCAAGCCCTCTACTTGTATTTTCAAAAGCTTCATAAATATGATCACTCCCTTTTATGTTTTTTGCTCTATTGAGCTGTAAGAGAAATAAAATACATATAAAAACGACATTCGCGTTTTTATATGTATTGATTATACCATGTTTCACGATGTTTGGGCCTAGAGGATTAATATTGTACTGAAGAAGTCTTTTCATAACCTGAGTCAAAGCAACAGTCTTATTCTTAAAAGCCGGCAAAAAATTCTATCCTCTAAGCTAGATTCCCTAATAATGCTATAATATTAATCAGCTTAGTAATGGAGGATGGAACAGATGATTTTAGTGCCAATGTAAGTGATAAGGTTGCCCTCATCTGGTCGATTGCAGATAAATAAGCAGGTGTTTATAAGTCCCATGAATATGGGGAAGTCATTCTGTCCATGACTGTCATCCGCCGCTTTGATAGTGTCCTGGCTGATAGCAAAGCTGAGGTGCTTGAGAAGTTTGAAAGTATATAGCCATGCGTAGCGTCTTGTTGACCAAGGCCTCCTGGCATAGCTTTTACAATACAAGCAAATACGACTTCGAGAAATTATTGGATGATCCGGATAATACGAGGATAATTTCCGGGAATATTTAATTGGCTTTTCTGAAAATGTCAGCGATATCATTGAGAAATTCAAATTTGTGGTCATATCACGAATATGGCCAACAAGGGTATCCTCTATATCGTCATTAAGGAGTTTACATTACCGAGGGCCACCCTGCATCCAAGCGTGATTTCTAATCTGGAAATGGGATATATCTTCGCGGAAATAATTTAGCAGCAGGCAGGGAGATGAGCGTAGGACTGGCACTAAACGCTGCAGCACATGTGGGCCAGCCCTAGAAAGCTCAATCACAGTTGAACAAGCAGCAAGGGAGCAGCAAAGAAGGTGAGCTAGTTGATTTTAACTATTTGGTCGCGTAAGTATTTAAAGTATTCTCAGGGCTTGCTAGCTTTTAAAAAAACCAATCACTAAGCTGCGCTTTTGTTGAGAAAAAGGGGTGTTCTAACGGCTTATGGAACTAAAAGAACAAACATCTGATCTTGTATCTGTTCCTGAATATGCGATCAAAATTCAACGGGATGTGAAAATTACCATGCGGGATGGGATCAGGCTGTCGGCCAACATTTTTTTACCAGACCAGCCAGGTTGCTATCCGGTTATCTTTGTCCGTATGCCCTATGGTTTCAGCGGCAGGCGCCAGGGCGAGTTTTATGCCCGACGTGGCTATGGGTTCGTTATGCAGGACTGCCGCGGCCGCTATGACTCTGAAGGCGAGTTTTATCCTTTCCGGGATGATGCACAAGACGGTCTGGACAGCCTTGACTGGATCTGTGCCCAGCTCTGGTGTAATGGCCGGATTGGCATGTTCGGACCATCCTATCTGGCCAGTGTCCAGTGGGCGCTGGCACCGCTGCAGCATCCGGCCTTGCAGGCCCTCGTCCCCAATGTGATGCCGACAGATTTGTGGAAAAACGGTTACTGGCGTAATGGTGCGTTCAGTCTGGCCCTGTCAGCCTTGTGGACTTGCCTGGAGATCAGCTCCCGCAGCAGTGATCTGGATATGATACCGGCTTACGACCTGAACAGCTTTTTTAGCCATCTGCCCCTACTGACTCTGGATCAGTCTGCTGGTCGTCCCAGCCAGATCTGGCAGGATTTCATCAACCACTCCAGCTATGATGCCTACTGGCAAGAGCTCAGTCCTGCCCAGGACTGTTTCAATGAACTTACCGTGCCAGCCTATATTATGGGCGGCTGGTACGATTACTATCCAGGTGACAATCTGAACACTTTTAATCAGCTGCGTCAAAGGGCTCAGGCTAAAGCGCGTGAACAAAGCCGGATCTTGATCGGGCCCTGGAGCCACCTGATCAGCCAAAGCACCAGGCTGGGCGAGCTGGATTTTGGTCCCAAATCACAGCTGGACATCGATGAGCTGGCCCTGCGCTGGTTCGACTGTTTGTTGAAGGATAAAGCTAATGGCATCCTGGACGAGCCGCCTGTACGCATCTTTGTCATGGGAATTAACCAGTGGCGTTTTGAAGAGGAGTGGCCTTTGGCCAGAACTGTCTATACAGATTTTTTTCTGCACAGCCAGGGCCAAGCCGGCAGCAGCCTGACTGATGGCAGGCTGGACAGGCAAAAACCTGCTAGTGAAGTGCCGGACACTTATATATATGACCCGCAAGATCCGGTGCCGACCTTAGGCGGTAATCATTCGATCTGTTGGCCGGATGCCTTTGCTGTGATCCAGCCAGGCCCCTTTGACCAGCGCCCGGTTGAAGAGCGCCCGGATGTGCTGACCTACACAACAGACATCCTGCTAGATGACACTGAAGTAACCGGTCCGATCGTACTTTATTTGTACGCCTCAACGGATGCGCCTGATACAGACTGGACAGCTAAACTGCTTGATGTCAGTCCGGATGGCAGAGCGATCAATCTGACCGAAGGTAATATCAGGGCGCGTTTTAGACAATCGCTTTACAAGGCTCCCCAACTGCTTCTGCCTGGTAAAGTGTACGAATATAGGATTGAGCTGCAGCCAACCAGCAATGTTTTTTTAGCTGGCCAGCGCATCCGCCTAGAGGTATCCAGCAGTAATTTCCCCCTCTGGGACCGTAATCCCAATACTGGTCACAGCCAGGGTCAGGACGCTGAGCTGAGACCGGCTCGGCAAACTATTTACCACGATGCCAAATATCCGTCCCGTCTGCTGCTGCCCCTCATACCCTAGTGCAGCTGTTTTTTAAGTCTAGTTCCGCTGCAGGCTCTTGCTGGAATATGTTATAATTATGATCAGGCCGGCAGGCACCGGCCAGAAAAACCCAAAAGCAGGCGGCTAAATGACAGCAAAGACTTTTACTGACATGAATTTCCAGCTTAAATTACTGGTTATCATAACAGCCAGTCTGGCTGTGCTTTTGCTCTTGCTCTGGCTGTTTAATCTGTATATCAGGCGTGCCGGCCAGGCAGACGGCGAGGAGCAGCTGGGGCGCACTGCCCTGGTTACCAGGCCGATCCAGTCAAGCCGGTTAGGTCAGATCAGTTACACCGGAAGCGATGGTAAAAAACGCCTGGGCCTGGCCCAATCTGACCAGGCTATTGCCAAGGGGCAAACCGTTGTAATCGTTTCTTGCCAGTCAGCTGTCTTCACCGTCCAGCCAACTGCAAAAAAGGAAGCAGAAGCTGTAACTTAAGTGGAGTAGACAACTGATGAGTAAGATTTTACTATGTGCTCTGGGCAGCCGCTATAATCAGACCAATCTGGCTGTACGCAGCCTGGCTGCCTATGTGCAAGCAGAGGGCTGGGTTGGCCAGCTGGCAGTTCTGGAGCTGACTATTAATGAAGAACTGCTGGGCCAGCTGGAGCGGCTTGACCAGGAAGATGCGGCTGTATACGCTTTTTCTGTCTATATCTGGAATGTGACCCGGATCCGGGCTATCACCCGGGAACTGAAAAAATTA
Source organism: uncultured Oscillospiraceae bacterium (assembly GCA_964654125.1). GTDB lineage: Bacteria > Bacillota > Clostridia > Saccharofermentanales > UBA5734 > JAAYBY01. The sequence continues at coordinate 88 of CAZZGG010000044.1, read as the reverse complement.
AGACCTGACTGCCTGATCATCTGGGGCGGCCCGGAAGCGGCCAGCCAGCCCCAGGCAGTCCTGGCCGGCCTGGCCCAGCTCGATTATA
>CAZZGG010000043.1:7357-19553 GCA_964654125.1 uncultured Oscillospiraceae bacterium | reverse complement strand
GCCAGCAGGGCGCCCAGGCAAAAGCCCAAGCCGTAAAAGGCTGGTCCGGCCAGCAAGGACAGGTAGGAAAAACCTAGGCTGGTGCCTAAAAATACAGCAGCTGCGGCAAAGGCTTCGCCCTGGGCATCGAAATAGAGCATGACTGTGATCAGGACAAAGAGCATCTGGGTGAAAAAATAGCCCAGGGCCAGGATAGCATAGATACCACTGACCAGGCCGTCTGCGGCCAGGGCTGGTAAGATAATAGCTGCGCCCAGGATAACAAGCAGGGCTGTCACGATGAATTGAATCTCAAAAAGTGCCGCCAGCTCCCTGTGCAGGGTTGCCAGCATTTCATCTCTGGCCTTATCGATGCTGACCAGTCTGCCGCCGCCTGTGACAACTGCATTAAACCTGCGGTATTTTTCAAAAAATGATGTTTCTGACTTTATAACAAATATCACCATAGCCGGGATAATGGTTAAGACAGCATAAAATGTCGCATTATCATAAACGGGGGCGAAATAGTAGGTGTTTTCCAGATTAACGGCCAGGTCAGAAAAAAACCAAAAGACAAAATTATGGGCAAAAAGGCCCACAGTATAAAGGATATTGCCCCAAAAGAGCAAGGGCATCTTGCGGATATATTCTAAAAATGCAAAGGGCTGGCTGCTGATCTGGCCAAAATATTGCTTGATGACCAGTAACATAAGCAAAAGCGCCAGCAAGAAGCCCAGATTGACGCTGGCCAGTACCAGGACAGGAACAGGCAGGCTGGTCTGGCGCAAGAGGACGATGAGAAGCAAGGCCAGGCAAACACCAGCCAAAAAGGCCAGTGAAATCTTTTTGTAATCCTTGACCGCTGATAAATATACCATCAGCAGATAAAGGCAGACCAGCTCCAGGTAAAGCAGATAGGCCAGCAGGCGTACCAGGGCATCCAGCGGACTTAACCAGTAAAAAAGTGCTCCGCCCAGGCCGCAGACTGATAAAAGTACTGCCGCAGCGCCTAGAAAAGAGGACAAGACATGCTGCTGCTGCTTTAAATAGATCTGGTCCGCTAAAAAGCGGGAAAGGACCATACTGATACCGCTGACCGAAATAAGAGCAAATATGTAAGCATACATCAGGGCGGCATAAACCAGGTCCCGCTGGTCCAGGGGCACTGCACTCCTTTTCAGGTATTGCCCGATCAGGACCATCATGGTGACACTGATTATCATGGGCCCGGCTGAAACAAGAGTTGCATAAGCAAAGCCTTTCAGCTGGCCGGCCAGGGACTTATCAGAACGCAATATCTTTCTAATCTCAAAACCAATGCCTGCCATTTCACTTACCGCGGCCTAGTCCAGCCGCCTGCCCTCCTCTACCCAGTCAAAAACGCCACTTGCCTAGCCATATTCTATCGACTCTGCTGCCAACACACAATGATACCGCCTAGCTGTAACTTTGGTAAATCAACTCATAACCGTCAATGAAAGCTGTGAATGAATATTTTTCAGCGACTCTTTTGCGGCCGTTTTCACCATAGCTGCGCCGCATTGGTCCATCCTGGGCCAGCTTGATGATCCGGTCTGCAATGGCGGCATAATCCATCACCGGCACCACAAATCCGGCCGGCCCAAAGTCATCATTATTGCCATTAATCAGGTCATTGCAGTCACCTACATTAGTTGTGACAAAAGGCAGGCTGCAGGCCAGGCCTTCCAAAATGGCCAGCGGCTGGCCTTCACTGATGCTGGTCAAGACCAAAAGATCAATTTCTTTTAAGGCTTCCATGATATTGACTCTGCCAGTAAAACTGGTGTTTTTCAGATCCAACATCTCCATGTACGAAACACACTCTGCATAGTAGTCCGGATCTTCGTCTGTTGTACCCATGATATAAAAATGTATATCGGTATCCTTTTGGTTGACCTGGGCGAATGCCTGCAGCATGGTCTTGATGTCCTTGATCGGCACCACCCGGATCACCGCACCAACATTGATCCGGCCCTGACTGGGCCGCTTGGCCACAGCCTGGGCAACGGCCTTGAACTTGTCCACATCAATGCCGTTATGGATGACTTTGATCTTTTCTGCCGGGCAGCCCAGTTCGATCTCAATCTGCTTGTTATAGTTAAAAAGGGTGATCACCTCTTTGGCCATACTGTAGGCACAATCAGAGAGCAGATAGAAAAAATCGATCCACATGTTTTTAAATTCACCCTTGACCCATTCTGACTTGATGATCTCTTCTTCCCGCTCCCTGGTATAGATGCCATGTTCGGTCAAGATAAAGGGTTTAGCCTGCAGGTAGGCGGCGAATGCACCAGCCAGGCCGGCATAACCGGTTGAGACAGCATGAAAAAGATCCGCCTGGGGATAATCTGCCAACAAAATGGCAAAGACATTAAAAAACATGGAGCGCAAGGTCCAAAAGACCTCATTAAAGGGCAACCGGCTGAACTTTTGGCTGTAAACATGCCTGGTTTGCCGGTAGAACTGTTCCGAGAGCAGGATGTCAAAGGCTGTCACTTTGGCTTGGCGCATCCTGGTGAAGCTTTGAAAGAGTAAAGGCCAGTCTGGCTTTTCACAAAGCAGCAACCGGCTAAGTTGCTCTTCGTCCAGTCCGGGCAGCTTCTTATTCCATTTACCCTGCTGGCTGACAAAATCGTTGAGATATACATCATGTAACAAGACCAGATTAGCGGGAAAACTATAAGCATATTTACCATCGCGTTCATGATCCGGGTTGATCGCGGTGATGATAAACTCATGTTGCGGCAGATTGGTCATCAGCTGATTGATCCAGCTGGAGACACCTCCGGCGATATAGGGGTAAGAGCCTTCAGCGATCAGGCAGATCTGCATCATTATTCAACCTCCAAAAAGGCAGTCTTGCCTTCCATGGTGACCAGATAGCGGACACTGTCGATCCTTTGCCAGCTGCAACCGCTAGCTCCAGTTATAGTTTTTTCTGTAAACAGCAAGAGGGTGGGGTTTTCTGCACCATTACCGGCAGCCAGCCTGATTTTATCTGCCTCCTGCTCATAATAGACATCAAGGTTACCTGCCTGCTCCAGCTTGGCGGCACCGGTCGAGATAGTGTCATTGGCCAGCCAGGGATAGGCGGAAGCAAGCCGGCTGTAGCTGTTTTCCAGGCTGGCCCAGTCCGGTTCCTGCCAGGGTTTATTACAGATTTCATCTGCCCTGATGGCATGGCTGACCAGCCCGTGGCTGGTGATAACTGAGGCCAGGTCAAATTTCAAGCAATCATCTGTCTCCTGACTGTAGGTCACGCGGGGGAAAAAGACAGTGCCTGTGCTGGTATTTTTCAGTTCCTGCAGCTCATCTGGTAAGGTTTTATCATCAAGCGGCAGGTAAGAACCACTGATAATCCTGATATCAGGCAGTTTTTCTTCCACTAGATTGATTAATTGGTCAGCCAGGCCCGCCTCAGATTTGACATAGGCCCGGACCTGGTAGTTGGGTAAAGACTGGCGCAGGTAATCAGCGCTGTTGGCCAGGTTGGTCAGGCTGATCTGGCTGCTTTGGCCCAGGCTGCTGGGCAGCCCCTGATAGCTGATTTCACCCTGGCTGCGTAAAACCAACCGCGACAGATTGGAAAAGGCATCATTTGCAGCCGCTTTTTTTGTCTCACCGTTCTCATCATAACCCAGGTAGGCCACGGTATAGCGCAAATTGTACTTGCTCATCAGGCTGGCCATGTCCGGCCACCAGACATGCTGCAGATATTGGCTGAAACTGCGTTTATAATGCTGATTGATATACTGGTTGGCGCTGTCATTACCAAAATCCAGGTCAATAATCTGGAAAACAGCTGTTCCTGCCACAGGATAAGCAACTGTCTCCAACAAAAGGCTGATTGCACCTGTAACCAGGCCACGTAATCTGCGGCTGGCAAAAGAACTGTTGTTGATGACCATGACCTGGCCTTTTTCTTTTAGCTGCCAGATCAGGGGGTTGCCGACCAGATCACTGGCCAGCAAGTGGCATTTATCTGCTAGAGCAACCTGGCTCAACAAGAAGAGTGAGGCGTGTTCCTGGCCCTCGTTAACAAAGTCACACGGTCCTTCCAGGCCGGCCAGGACCTCTTTTTTAAAATCAAGTCCCGTTGCTGCCAGCTCAGGGCCAAGGCTTTTAATACCGAAAAAATCCTGGTTGCTTCGTAAAAGGCTGGCCGGGCCGGAACTGCCATTACCTAAAACAAGCATTTTTCCGCCGCCAGCTACATGACCAAGCAAGCTTGCCGTCTGCTCTTTGCCAAGGCCAGCCTTGTCAAAAACAATCAGCAAATCATAGGAATTCAGCTGCGGCCAGCTGTTTTTTGTTTGCCAGATATTAACTTCAAACTGCAGTAGATCCAGCACCAGCTTTAAGTTATCCAGCTCAGCCTGAGCTGCAGACCCGGCCAGCAAAAGAGCTCTCTTTTTTGCAAACTGCTCTTTTTCAGCTGTGCTGAGCAATGATTCAGCCTTAGGTTTATATTCAAAAGTGGCATTATTCTCAATTTTGCGTATATCAAGCAGCAAGTCAAAGCGGATCAGTTGGACCAGGACAACTAAAGTAACTGCCATTATAAAGACTGTAATATTGCGCCGAGTCAACTTCATCTAACATTCTCCATTTTATCTGAGTAAGGCTGATCTGATTTTTCTTGCCGGACTAACTTTGTACATACAATTATAAGCCAATCTGATTTTGAAGCAAGATGTTTGCAAAAAGCGTAAATCTTTTCAAGAATTCAAAAGAGTCTGCTTTTATAATGCAAGGACTAGAACACGCCGAAATCTGAAATGGTCGTGATTTGATGAAAAATCTATATTACCGCAATCCTCTTTTCTTTACTCTTGTGGCTTTATTGCTGATCTTGCTCTTTGCTTGCCAGAAAAAAGTTGATTATCCGACTTTAGCAAGCACTGCCAGCCTGCAGGAAGGCAGCATTAGCAGCCCGGCTGCCAGCACTCAGTTAGAAAGCAGTGAGACAACCAAGCTGACCAGCCCGACCAGCTCAGCCCAACAAGAATCGGGCAGTGCAACTACAACAAAAACAATTCCAGAGCCAACCACCAGCAGCAGCCTGCCCCAAAACAGCCCGGCGCCAACAAGTTCAGCTGCTGCAAGTGCAGCAACCAGTCAGTCCAGCCCTGATCCGGCCAGTTCCGCGGCGCAGCCACAGGCTACAACAAAGCCCGATCCGCCAGCGACCCGGCCTGCCACAACAACCACCCGGCCTGCCACAACAACCACCCGGCCTGCCCCGACCACAACAAGACCCGCCACGACTACAAGACCCAACCCAGTCACCACAACAAGGCCCACACAGGCAACAACCAGGCCTGCTCAAACAACAACAACCCGCACCGCTGCGACAACGACAAGAGCAAGCAGCCCGTCCGGCCAGATCGATTACCGGCAGGAGATGCGCGATTTCGTGATCCGCTTAAGTGACAGCGGAAAAGCCAGGTCAAGCGGTTTTTTAGTTGTTGTACAAAATGGTGAGGACATCATCCAGGAAGGTAACCAGTGGCAAAAAGACTATCTGTCAGCCGTGGATGGCATCGGCAGGGAGGATTTCCTTTATGGTGCCAGCCGGGATGATGTGGCGACCAGCGCGCGTGAGACCACTTATATCAAAAGATACCTGGATCAGTTTTTAGCTTATGGCAACAAGGTCATGATAGCTGATTATTGTTATACACCAGCTTATGTCCTGGATTCATATAATAAAAACAATAGTTATGGTTATATCTCCTTTGCGGCTGACCAAAGAGAATTAAACAGTATCCCTTCTTATCCCCAGCCGATCTACGCAGAAAACACCAGCTCGGTCAACTCACTGGCTGCAGCCAAAAACTTCCTCTACTTGATCAATCCGGAAAAATTCAAAAGCAAAAGTGAATATTTGGCCGCTATCGGCAAGACCAATTATGATCTTATCATTATTGACCTGTTTTACGAAGGGACTGCCCTGAGCAAGGCTGACCTGGCGGCGCTCAAGCAAAAAAGCAGCGGAGCCAAACGGCTGGTGCTGGCTTACATGAGCATTGGCGAGGCAGAAGATTACCGCTACTACTGGCAAAAAGACTGGCGCAGTTCCCCGCCTGCCTGGCTGGGCAAGCAAAACCCCAACTGGCCGGGTAACTATCTGGTCAAGTATTGGGATCCAGCCTGGCAAAACATCATCATTGGTCAGGCAGATTCATATTTAAACCGGATTATCGATGCCGGCTTTGATGGAGTCTACCTTGATCTGATTGATGCTTATGAATATTATTCCTGATCTGTCAGCCAGGAATTTTATAATAATATGGCAAAAATAGTAGATTTTTATGCCATTTAATTTACTGCACAACATTGTACAAAAATTAGCAGATTAATTTCCTGATCCTCTTTTTAAATGTGTTAGCGTTAAAAACACACCATGTCACTAGAGTTTGAGTGACCTGAAAGAGGGTGGTTTTAGTGAAAATACTGCTTACCGGTGGAAACGGTTTTATAGGTGGCCATTTGGCCCGGCTCTTGCTCAAGGAAGGACATCTAGTCACCATAATTGATCAGCAGGCTTTGCCGGAAAGATCAGATGACCTGGCCAATGTTAATTTTTACCAGTTGGATGCCGGTGACAGCAAATGCGATAAAATCTTTGCTGGCGCCTCATTTGATTATGTGATCCATCTGGCTGAAGACGAGCCGGATCTTTCTGACAGCCACACTGCGGCTTTGGTCCTCAAGGCCAATCAGGCCGGACTGGCCAATATTTTGGCCTTATCGCTCAAGCACCAGGTGCGCAAGCTGGTTTATCTGTCCTCCTATGAGGTTTATGGACCGCTGCAAGATCGGTTGATCCAAGAAGACAGCCAGCTGCGACCCAGCAGCCTGAGTGGATTAGGTCACCAGGTGCAGGAGATGCAATGCCAGGAGTATAGGCAGCTGGGCCTGGATGTGCTGGTTTTGCGTCTCAGTCAAGTTCTGGGGCCACACTACACTAGCTTTGCCAGCCTGCAGCTCCTGGTGGAAAAATATCTGGCCCGGTCAGCCCAGCAAGAAGCAAGCTTGGGCTTTTTAGACCTGATTTATATCACAGATGTCACTCAAGCTGTTTTAGCCAGCCTGGAGCAAGCAACAGCTCCGGTCCTAAATATTGCCAGTGGCCAGGCCAGCCAGGGCCAGCAGCTTGGCAAAAGCCTCTGCACCGAGCTGGCCGAGCTCTACGCCCGGCAGCCGCAAAACAACCTTGGTGCTGCCTATGACCCGGCTGAGCTCTTAAACCACACCTGCCTGCCCTTTTTGCAGGCCAGTCCAGACGAAAAGAAGCAAGCAGCTGCCCCGGTCATCTCAATTGCCCGGGCAAGCCGGGAATTGAGCTGGCAGCCGCAAAAGGACCTGCCGACTGCTATCCACAAAACAATCAGCTGGCACTACCAGACAGCCCAAATAAACCAGCAGCGCCAGACCCAGCCGTTAGAGCCGGATCAGGCTGCCAAGATACGTAAAAAAATGCCCCGGTTTGTTGATACCATTTTGTTTGGCTTGCTCACCTTGGCTGTCAGTTATCTGTTTCAGTATCAGCTGGCGATCAAGGCTGACCTTTTTTTACTCTACATAGCCCTGATCGGACTTTTTTATGGTCTGGGTCAAGGCCTCTTGGCTGTCAGCCTGGCGCTGGCTGCCCGCGTTTTCTTTTTGCTGGTCCTGGATAGGCAGCAGGCGCTCTTTTTAACCATGAGTGTGGATCTGGTTGTGCAGGCCTCCCTTTATATCCTGCTGGGCCTCAGCATCGGTTATGCTGCAGAAAACAGAGCCACCCGCCAGGAAAATACCAGACATGAGCTGGAGAGCTTAAAAGATGAGCTGTCTTTTAGCAATATTCTTTATCAAAAAAACCTGCAGATCAAAAGTAAGCTGCAGGCTGTGATTGAAAGTAACGAGAACAGCCTGGGCCGTTTGATCCACCTGTTCAGCCGGCTGGAAAAAGCCGACCTTGAATCTGCCTATGCAGAAATTGCCAGCATCCTGGCCGATATCCTCAAGGTTGGCACAGTCATGATCTACAGCACTGATGCCCCGGGCAACTGGTTTCGTTTGGTCGCCCAGGCCGGCGAGGCCAAATATCTGGCCTCCTTTCAGGCTGGTCAGTATGATTTTATAGCAGATGTCATCAGTAAGCGGCAAACTTATATCAACACCGAATTGCGCCAGGGCTATCCCCTGCTTTGCACTCCCCTTTATGCCGGTGAAATGCTGGAGGCAGTCATATTCATTGACGGGATCGAGTTTATCAACCTGACCCAGCATTTTCTCAACACACTGAAATCTTTGACCGCCCTCTTGTCCATCTCAATTGAGCAAAAATATCAACTGGAAAACAAAATATCCAGTGACAAGTTTATTCCGGGCACTGCAATTGTGCAAAAAGACTGGTTCTTGAAAATAGCCCAACAGCTGCAAAGGCGTGCAGACAATTCGCTTATTTTACTAAAGTTAGGCCAGACCAAGGATCTTGGCCATGTCAGCCGGCTGGCTTTGGGCCTGATCCGTCCGACCGATTTGATCGGCGAACTGGACCAGGGCCGCCTGGGCATTATCATGTTCAATCTGGACCGGGAGGACCTCCAGCTGATCAAGACCAGATTCGCCCGGCACGGCCTGGATGTCGCTGCTGCGGCCTGGAAGGAGGAATTTGCATGGCAATCTTCTTCTTGATCCATTTACTGGTCCTGGGAGTGAATGCACTCTATTATTATAAAAAATATGGTTTTAGCCAAAATCTGGCGGCCCTTTTGTTGATCATGTTTTTTATGCCTCTGGGTGGCAGCCTGCTTTTTTGGCAACTGCAAAAATCCCGTGCGGCCGCAGATGTCTTCTTATCCAGCAGTGACCAGGCAGGTGGCGATTTCAGTCTGCCCCTGCCCCCTGATGTCGGCGTGGAGATCAATGTAGCGCCGATTGCCGAAACTCTTTTAATTGCAGATTATGCCCATCGCAGGAGAACAGTCCTTGATCTGCTCAAACAGGACGCTTCTGCGCATGTGGCTTATATTAATATGGCTTTGAAAAATGAAGATACAGAGACTGCCCATTATGCTGCATCCAGCATTTTGCATCAGAAAAGAAAACTGGATTCGCGTCTGGCTGAGCTGTCCGCCTCATTGGAGCAAAATCCGGCTGATCTAGCGATTGCCCAGGAATACGAGGCGGCTTTGACCCAGTATCTGGCAACAATTGATCTTGATCCCAGTGACAGGAGTTTTTACATCAAGGAGAACACCAGGGTGCTGGAGCAGATCTTTGCTCTCAGTGACCAGATTGGCATCGCAGCTTTGATCCGCCTGGTCAGTTTACTTCTGGAAACTGGCAGCTACAGCCGGGCCCAAGAATTGTGTGATTTTTTGGAAAATGACTATCCTGAATCTCCTGAAAAATACCTGGCCCTGCTGGAAAGTTATTATGTCATGCGCGACAAGGCGGCTTTCCAGAAAGCATTGACCGACTTTCGTAATTCCAACTGTGTTTTTGACAGTCAGACAATTTCTGTGATCAGGTTGTGGCTCAGCCACTTGGATGCCGCCCAACCTATTGCCCACCGAAAAGAGGTGTTTTAACCATGAAGGACTTTAGAAGTAAGAATTTTTACCGAGTTTTATCCCTGGTCCTGGTTGCTTTATTGACCATGACCATGCTGCCAGCCAAAATCAAGGCCGAAAGCCCGCCCAAAGCCAAGGTCATCTTGACTTTTGACGACGGCTGGTATGACACCCATGCATACGCCCTGCCTATTTTGCGGGATGCCGGTTTCCCGGCAACTATCTATGTTGTGCGTGATATAGCCCTAGGTGATGGTGCGGACACTATGCGAACCGCCCAAATCCAGGAGCTTTATGATGCTGGCTGGGATATCAGCAACCACACCATCAACCATAAGGCTTATGATGATGGCGTGACGGATATCAAAATCGTAACCAATGATTTAGAAGAACTGGAAGGGATCTACCTGGACAACCAGAACTGGATCATCAACAACTTCGGGCCACGCGGCGCTTTTCATGTCGCCTATCCCTCCGGCCTTTATTCAGAAGAACTGATCAATGAGGTCCTGATCAAGATCGGGGCCAAAACCGGCCGCCTGGCTGAAAAAGAGGATTTAGTCACAGCTCCTTTGCATGATACGCTTGATTACTACACCTTGCCAGTCATTCCACTTGAATCTGAAAACAGCGGGGTTGATCAAGCTAAAGCTAAAGTCGATCAAGCTATCAGCACCGGCTCCACCATTATCTTCATGCTGCACCGGGTTCTGCCTGACCTAGAAGACCTGGTCTTTACAACCGGTGATCTAGAAACCTTTGTTGATTATTTGACACTGAAGCAAGATCAGGTTGATGTGATGACGATGAGCGAGTGGTATGACAACTATGCCGCATCAAGCGCAACACCGGGACCGCCCGCCGGGGTCAGCATGGATGATACAGCCAACACAGTCAGCGGCCTGCACAGCGGGCTGGAGTACAATCTGGATGGCACTGGCTACACCACTTATAATGCGGCCACTTTTTCTGAGTATGACCTGTCTGGCTATCATTTCCTTTTAGTCAGGCAAAAAGCAGCCGGCAGCACACCAGCCGGTCTGCCAGCCACCTTTATTTTCACACCGGGCCTGGGTGAGGCCAAGTTGATCTTCGCCTTCCATCATGCCAATAAGGGCATCCGGGATTATGCTTTGCCTGTCCTTAGCCAAAACGGCCTGAGGGCAACATCCTATGTCAGCCGGGACATTGTCCTTTGGCCAGAAGAAGAAAGAAGGGAGCAGATTCTTGATTCATCCGACCTGGCTGCCCTTTACGCCGCAGGCTGGGATATCGGCAACCGCACCTATAACGGCAGTGAAGTTGCAGACCAGACCAGTGCAGACCTGGCCAACCTGTTTGGCCAGACCCAGACCTGGCTGGCTGAAAACAGCTGGACGCGCGGACTGGCTGAAGCAAGCTATTCCGGCAGCTACGGCAACCAGCTCTTTGATGCCTTCAGCCAGATCGATATCGAAAACGGCATCTTTGTCTCTGATGCGAACCAGGGCACTTTCAAGGCGCCGCGCAATAATGACCAAAACCGCTATCACCTAAGCTCAACTACTATTTATAATGATGACCCTTATTACATCAGCAAGGCCAAAGCTGCCATTGATGAGGCTATCCACCAGGGACGTACAGTGATCTTATCGATTTATGATGTCCAGCCCGGCGTCTCCGGACCGGGGATTATCTTATCCCAGGCAGGCCTGGGCCAGATCGCAGCCTATGCCAAAACCAAGATCAACCAGGGTCTGTTGCTAAACACCACTGTCAGCGAGTTGATCGAGCAGGCAGGAAACCGGGCCATCCTCTATGCCAGAAATGGCGGGATCGGTGAGATGCTGGCAACAATCGCTCCAGCCGGCAGCCAGCTGCAGCTGCGCCCTCTAGCCTTTGACAGGCCCGGCTACACATTTTCCGGCTGGAACAGCCAGGCTGACGGCAGCGGCAGCAACTATGCCGACCAGGCAGCTTTGAGCATGCCCGAAGCAGGCCTGACCCTTTATGCCCAGTGGACAGAAATACCAAGTTATACGGTCAGCTTTGACACAAACGGAGGCAGCAGCCTGGCGGCGGCTTTAGTCCCTCATGACAGCCTTTTGCCCCTGCCGGACCAACCGGAAAAGCCAGGCTACGACTTTATGGGCTGGTACAAGGATCCGGGCTACAGCAGCAGCTGGGATTTTAGCAGTGACCTGGTCACAGCTGACCTGACCCTTTACGCCCAATGGCAGATCAGGACTTATACAGTCAGTTTCCTGGACTGGGATGAGCAAGTTTTGCAGACCGGTCAATATGAGCACGGCACATCAGCCCCAGCCCCGGCCGACCCGGTCCGGGCAGGCTATGAATTCAAGGGCTGGGACAAGGACTTCAGCCAGATCACAGCAGATCTGACAGTTCTGGCCACCTATAGCCAGATCGCTGCAGTAGAAGAATTCACGGTCAGCTTTAACAGTAATGGCGGCAGCCAGGTCAGCGATATTGCGCTTACTTCTGGCAGCCTGGTTCCCGAGCCGGCCAATCCGGAAAAAGCAGGACATGATTTTGCCGGCTGGTTTCAAGATGAGGAGCTGAGCCTGGCCTGGGACTTTAGCGAGACACCAGTCACAGCTGATCTTGTCTTATATGCAGCCTGGACA
>CAZZGG010000043.1:0-7343 GCA_964654125.1 uncultured Oscillospiraceae bacterium | reverse complement strand
CGCTATCCTGAAACAGGATCAGGTTGACTATGGCCAAGCAGCCACAGCCCCGCCGGATCCACACAGGGATGGTTATGATTTTATAGGCTGGGACACTGACTTTTCCTTCATCTCAGCTGCCACTATAATAAACGCCCGTTATGAAGCACAGCCCCTGCCGGAAATCTTTACAGTTACATATGAAAGTAACGGCGGCAATCAGATTGCCCCAGTTACAGCCCCAGCAGGCAGCCTGCTCGAAGAACCGGTCCAGCCCGAAAAGGAAGGCTACAATTTTGCCGGCTGGCAGCAGGACGAGGAGCTGACCAGCCCCTGGGACTTTAGCCAGGACCAGGTCAGTACAAATCTGACCCTTTATGCCAAATGGAATATCAAGCAGTTTACTGTTGTATTTTCGGATTGGGATAATGTTGTTTTACATGTGGAAACCGTTGATTACAAAATGTCCGCAACAGCACCAGCTGACCCGCAAAGGGCCGGCTATAACTTCCTAGGCTGGGACAACGCATATGATAACATTACCGAAGACACACACCTGACCGCCCTTTATCAGGAAAAAGATCCCGAAGTTTACCCGGTTTCTTTTGTCAGTAACGGAGGCAACCTGGTGGCAGACCAGCTGGTACAGGAGCAAAACCTGTTGCCCCAGCCGCCAGCGCCACAAAAAGCCGGCCATACCTTTGCTGGCTGGTACAAAGATGAAACCCTCAGCACAGCCTGGGATTTTGCACTTGACCTGGTCACAAGCCCGCTGATCCTTTATGCTGCCTGGACTGTTAACAACTACACAGTCAGCTTTGTAGACCAGGATGGCACAAGCTATAGCCAGATCAGTGCCGCCTATGACAGCTACATCAGCAGGCCACCTGACCCGCAAAAAACCGGCCATACTTTTAGTGGCTGGTATAAAGACACAAGCTGGACCGAGGCCTGGGATTTTGCCAATGCCAGGCTGAGCGGTGACCTGGTCCTTTACGCCGGCTGGGATGTCATCAATTACACAGTCTCATATCTCGGCTTTGGCCAGCAACCCTACCTGCAAAGCAACGCTCCCTTCCAGACAAAACTAAGCCGGCCAGCTGATCCGACAGCGGATGGTCACACCTTCACGGGCTGGTATAAGGATGAGCAATTAAGCCAAAGCTGGGACTTTACAAATGACCTGGTTAGTGGGGACCTGACCCTTTATTCAAACTGGTCGGTCAATAGCTACACAGTCAGCTTTGTTGACCACACCGGTGCCGGCTTGGCCGAAAGCCAGGTCAGTTATGGCCAGCTGGTTGCCAAGCCGCTGGATCCGCAAAGAACCGGCCATACTTTTACTGGCTGGTACAAAGACAAGCAGCTTTGGGATTTTGCCACTGACACGGTGACGAATCATATAACTTTACAGGCCAGCTGGCAGATTAATGTCTACACAGTCAGTTTCCATGACTGGGATGCCAGCGTCCTGAAATCTGAGCAGGTTGCCTATGGCAATCCTGCCACAGCACCCGCCGCCCCGCAAAGGGCAGGCTACAATTTCACGGGCTGGAATAAAGACTTTAGCCTGATTACGGCAAATACCTTAGTGACAGCCGTCTACACCGAAAAGCCTCCTGTTTACTACAATGTCAGCTTCAACAGCAATGGCGGCAGCAGTGTGGCTGATGCCTCTGTTGTCGCCGGCCAAAGAGTGGTCCGCCCGGCTGATCCAAGCCGCAGCGGCTACAATTTCAACGGCTGGTATAAAGACAAAAACCTCACTTCAAGCTGGCAGTTCGCGACTGACTTAGTGACCGGCAACCTGACCCTTTACGCCGGCTGGACCGCCCGGACCTATCAGGTCACCTTTAAAGACTGGGACGGCAGGACCATAAAAACCGAGCAGGTGACCCATGGCAAATCTGCTACAGCACCAGCCAGCCCGACCAGGTCCGGTTACGCTTTTAAAGGCTGGGACAAGAGCCTGGCCAATATTACCCAAAGCACAACATTCAACGCTGTTTACAAAAAAAGCACCATCACCAGCCAGCAGGTCAGAATCAGCCAGGCAACAGCTTTGCTGGGCCCTGTTTCTGCCGGTACCTCAGCCAGACAGCTCAAGGACCGGCTGGATAATGAATCCAGCACCTTGGTGATCTCAAGCAGGCAGGGCCAGCCTGTTGCCGCACAAGACACCGCCCTGGCCAGCGGCATGAAGATACTTATTGAAAATGAGGCTGCATCGCAACTGGATATCATTGTCTTAGGTGATATTAACGGTGACAGCCAGATCAGTGTGCTCGACATGCTGATGTTGAAAAAGCATTTGCTGGGCCAGATCAGCCTGGATAAAACCGGCTATCAGGCGGCATTATTGGCAGAGGGCGACAAGCCTTCAGTGCTGGGCCTGCTCAGATTGAAAAAACATCTGTTGGGGCAGTTGGCCATAAGTGTGAATTAGAGGTGTTAGTGATGAAAAAATTTGCATTGTTTTTTAGCTTAGTGCTAGTCCTAGTTCTTTATCTGCTCCCTGCCCCGGTCTTTGCGGCTGGCAGCGCTGTCTTTAGCCTGAAGCCGTCTGCTGACAAGGTCAGCCCGGGCGATACAGTCACCATAACAGGCAGCCTTGCTGCCACAGAGCCGGTTGCAGCCTTTGACATCATGGTCAGCTACCCGGCCGGACTACTGCAGCACACTGGCTCTAAAGCTGGTTCTAGTATCGACAGCAAAGATGACTTTACAGTTGATCAGCCCGGTGCCAAGGCGGCCGGCAAGATCCAGGTGCTTTATGTCGACGGAGATGGTGGTGAAAGTGGCGTCCAAAAAGGCGGTCTCTTCAGCCTGACCTTCAAGGTGGTGGGCGGCCAGCCCGGCGACAGCATCAGCCTGGGTCTAAGCTTTAGTGGAGTAGCGAATAAAGATATTCAACCGATGCAGGCAGCAGTGTCTTCTGCAAAAATGACCATTGCTGCACCTTTATCAACTAACGCTGCCCTGGCCAGTTTGACGATTGATCATGGCACCCTCTCACCTGCCTTTGCTCCCGACATCACAAGCTACAATGTCCAGTTGCCTGCAGATGTCAGCCAGTTGGCGATCAAGGCCAGTCCGGCTGACAGCCAGGCCAAGGTCAATATCAAGAGCCCAGAGCTGAAAAAGGGCAAGAATAACAGTTTGACGGTGACAGTGACGGCAGCTTCCGGCGCAAGCAGGACTTACACGATCAATGCCAAGCGCGCAGCAGACCCGACCAAGGCTACAACTGCCACTGCTACTACTACTGCTACTACTAAAAAAACTGACAGCAAGGAAACAAAGACCAGCCAGACTACAAAAGCGAGCCAGGCAACTTCTGCTGCGACAGAAACGGTGGCCACAACAAGCCAGGCTCCGCAGGCCACCTTGTCTGGCAATAACAATCTCAGACAATTGCAGGTCTCCTCAGGCAGGCTTGCACCAGCCTTTGCCGAGCAAATAACAGAGTACAAGGTGGAAGTTCCAGCCGAGATCAACAGTCTTTTGCTGACTGCTCATCCAGCAGACAGTTCGGCCCAGCTGGATATAGTCAATCCAGATTTAAAGCCTGGTGAAAACAAGGCCACTGTCACAGTAACCGCAGCCGATGGCCAAAAAAAGACTTATACAATCACTGTGCTAAGGGCCAGCAAGCAGACAGAAAGAGACCAGCCCAGCGCTGAGCTGCGGGAGCTGGAGGTGGAAGGTTTCGTCTTATCCCCGCCCTTTTCACCCCAGCGTACAGAATATGTCGTTTACCTGCCCTTTGAGGCAGACCAGGTCAATGTAAGAGCTGTTGCTGAAAGTGAAGACACCAGAACTTCAGTCAGCGGTAATAAGGACCTGAAGCCCAATGAGGCAAATATCATTACTGTTGCAGCAGATTCAGAGGGCGAGGAACACAAGACCTACACTATTGTCGCCATGCGGGCAGACCAGTTCAGTGGACTGATCAGCCTCCCGCACGAAGAAATTCCCTTGGCTGGGCCAGTGGAGGAAAACACTGCATCGGCCCGGACAACCGCTCTTTACAAGATTCTGATCATTGTGCTGGCCACTCTAGCGGTTGTCGAAGCCATGATCCTCTTTGCCCGGCGCAAGAAACGGCGCACATGATTAATTTTATTCACTCTCTTATGCTTAAGGACCGGCTGCCAGACAGCCGGCCCTTTTTATTTTGTATATTGTGTGTATATTGTAGCCTTGAATTGTCGTGGTTTCTGGCGCATTTTCACTCTTCTTGCTGAGCCTGAAAAAAGCCCTGAAACGCTCTAGTTTCAGGGCTTTTTGCTGGTGATCCACCGGAGGATCGAACTCCGGACCCCTTGATTAAAAGTCAAGTGCTCTACCGGCTGAGCTAGTGGATCGTCTGGCTGGGGTGGCAGGATTTGAACCTACGCATGCGGGAGTCAAAGTCCCGTGCCTTACCGCTTGGCGACACCCCATTGTATTGCTAGCAGTCTTTTAGTCCTGCTTAGTTTTTTTATGGGGTGGGATATGGGAATCGAACCCACGACCTCCAGAGCCACAATCTGGCACTCTAACCAACTGAGCTAATCCCACCATCCTTGCACCACCCGGGCACGAAGTGATTATACGTATGCTTGACTTTGTTGTCAAGAGCAATTTTTTTGGCCTTCCGGCCCCGCCTTTGCTGCTGTGGTAAAATTACGTGTCTTTTTCAGTTTTGCTGCCAAGTCGGCAATGCTATAATTAGATAAAAGTGTTAGGAGTTGCCTATGACAGAAAAACCCATTTTTGCCTTGCCTCTTACGGGCCCAAGGATCCGGCTGACTGCCCTGGCAGAGGCTGATCTGGATCTTTTGCTGCCTTTTTTTCAGGATATGGCCAGTCTGGCCTACTATCTGCCCACAACAGCCCGTCCGCTTAATAAAGAGCAGCTGGACCGCTTGTTGGAGGATTGGAATGATGGCCGGGACAGTTTTGTTTTTGCTGTGCGCCAGGCCGATCAGCTGGTCGGTCTGGTCAACTTGGACGGACTTGACTGGCCCAACAGCCACGCGGAGCTGGGAATTGCCTTGACAGACAAGGCAGCCCATGGCCAGGGCCTGGCCCAAGAAGCACTCACCCTCCTGATCAGTTACTGTTTTGCGGAACTGGGTCTGGCCAGGGTCTGGGCCAGGATAATTGAGGGCAACACCGCCTCTTTACGGCTTTTCGCCCGCCTGGGCTTTAGTCAGGAAGGTGCTTTGCGCCAGCATGTCCTGCGCCAGGGCCAGAAAAAAGACATGCTGATCTTTGGCCTTTTGCAAAGCGAATGGCCAAATCCAGCCGGCAATTCTTGAAGGAGTGGCAAGATCATGCTAAGATAGCTTTGTTATGCCCTTGGTAAACAAAATACATGGATCAATCAGGAGGATTAAGATGGGAAAATTGATCGGTAATGCAATATTTGGCCAGTCCGGTGGACCTACCGCTGTCATCAATGCCAGTGCAGCTGGTGTCTTTACAGAGGCCCTACAGCAAACAGGTACAATTAAAAAAGTTTATGGTGCTGCCAATGGTATCGTGGGTATCTTGAATGAGAACTTCTTTGATATGGGCCAGGAAGATCCCCATGAGCTTGAGCTTTTAAAAACGACACCTTCTTCCGCCCTGGGTTCTTGCCGTTACAAATTGGCAGACCTGGCTGATGATGAGACAGATTATAAACGCATCCTGGAAGTGTTTAAAAAATACGACATCCGTTACTTTTTCTATAACGGTGGCAATGATTCGATGGACACATGCAATAAGATATCCAAGTATCTGCATGATGCCGGTTATGAATGCCGGGTCATGGGTGTGCCCAAGACCATCGATAATGATCTGTTCGGGACCGATCACTGCCCGGGCTTTGCCTCAGCAGCCAAATATATTGCTACTACCATCATGGAGGTTTATCTGGATGCCAGAGTCTATGATACCGGCATGATCACTGTGATTGAGATCATGGGCCGTCATGCTGGCTGGCTGGCCGCTGCTTCAGCTCTGGCAGCTTACAAGGGTCATGGCCCTGACTTGATCTATCTGCCGGAAATCCCCTTTGATATTGATAAGATGCTGGCTGACGTCAAGCGTGTTTACGAAAAATCAGGCAAGGTCATCCTGGCTGTTTCAGAAGGTGTCCAGACCCTAGATGGCAAGTTCATCCCCGAGCTGGTCGGCGAAGTGTCTGTTGATGCTTTCGGTCACAAGCAGCTGGGCGGCACTGCCAGTGTCTTAGCCACCTATCTTAAGGAGCAGATCGGCTGCAAGGTGCGGGGCATTGAGCTGTCCCTCATGCAGCGCTGTGCAGCCCACCTGGCTTCGCAGACGGACGTTGACGAATCATTCCTGGCCGGCCAGACTGCTGTGCGCTGCGCCGTTGACGGCATCACTGATTTCATGGTTGGCTTCCAAAGACCTGAAACAGGTCCTTACAAATGCGAGATCAAGCTGGTCCCGCTGGCTGATGTGGCCAATACAGAAAAAAGAGTCCCGCGCGAATGGATCAATGAAGCAGGTAACTTCATCAAGCAGGAGTTTATTGATTATGCCCTGCCCCTGATCCAGGGTGAGTCCAAAATTGCCATCGAAGAGGGCCTGCCCCGTTTTGCCAGCTTGAAGAAAGTGCCTGCCAAAAAGGCCTAGGAGCGTGGCATTCTTCTTTTTTTCACTTCAGCTGATGCGACGGAGTAACCAAAAAAGCCCAAAATAGGGCCCAATTCAAAATATTCACCGTGTACATAAGAAACCAGGCCGGCTTTGTCAAGGCAGAGCCGGTCGTTTTTATCCAGCAGGTCGGCCCGGGCGCTGACAGCCACCACTTCTGCTAAGAAACAATCATGTGAGCCCAGGCTGATGATCTGCTTGACCTGGCAGGACAGGTAAAGTGGACTCTGGCTCACAGCCGGGGCGATATTCAATCCTTCAGCCGGCACAGCGGTCAGCTGGCAACTGGCAAACTTATCCTCTGTCCGGCCGGATTTCACCCCACAGTAATCTGTTGCCGGTAAAAGTTCCTTGTCAACCAGGTTGATTACAAACTCACCACTTTCCTTAATCTGCTGATGGGAATAGCGGGACGGTTGAACTGATATGCTGACCATGGGTGGCTTGGAACAGATCGTGCCAGCCCAGGCGATCGTGATCAAGTTATGCCCTGCCCTCTCACCGCCGGGCAGGCCGGCACAGGAAACAAGCACAGCCGGGACCGGTGCTAGCAAAGTGGCAGGTTTCAAGCTGATCCTGCTAATATCAGTCTTTTTTGTCATGTTGACTCCTCCTAGCTCAAGCCCATGATTTCAAGGCCGAGCAGATATTCTTTGATATCAAGGCCGCCACGAAAGCCTGTCAAGCGGCCGTTTTTACCAATAACCCTG